>JAHDOI010000096.1 GCA_018434945.1 Selenomonadales bacterium | reverse complement strand
TCTTCGGCTTTGCCTTGGGCGCCTCTTGCTTCTTGCCGCCGAACAGCGAATCGAAAAAACCCATGTTTCTTTCCCCTTTCGGTCAGCGGTCTACAGCGGGATGTTGCCGTGTTTCTTGGCAGGCCGGGACTCGCGTTTTGAGGCGAGCATATTAAGGGCGGTGATGACGCGCGGACGGGTTTCCGTCGGCTCGATGACGATATCGACAAAACCGCGCTCGGCCGCTTTATAGGGGGTGGCGAAATCTTCGACGTATTTGTCGGTTTTGGCCTTGGCGTCGGGGTCGCCCTTGAAGATGATGTTGGCCGCGCCGGCGGGTCCCATGACGGCGATCTCCGCGCTCGGCCAGGCGAATATCTGGTCGCCGCCGAGGTGGCGGGAACACATGGCGATATAAGCCCCGCCGTAAGCCTTGCGGGTGATGACGGTGACCTTGGGGACAGTGGCTTCGGAGTAGGCGTACAGCATCTTGGCGCCATGGCGGATGATGCCGCCGTATTCCTGGTCGGTGCCGGGCAGGAAGCCGGGCACGTCGACGAGGTTGACGAGCGCGATGTTGAAGGCGTCGCAGAAGCGGATGAAACGGGCCGCTTTATCTGAGGCGTTGACGTCCAGGCAGCCGGCCAATACTGCCGGCTGGTTGGCGATGATGCCGACCGTCTGGCCGTCGAAGCGGGCGAAGCAGGTGATGATGTTCTTGGCGTAGTGCTCGAGGGTTTCGTAAAACTCGCCCCTGTCGACGATCATCTTGATGACGTCTTTCATGTTGTACGGCATGTTGGGGTTGTCGGGAATGACGGTGTTAAGACCCGCATCCATGCGGTTGGGATCGTCGCCATTAGCTACCACCGGTGCGTCTTCGAGGTTGTTGGAGGGCAGGAAGCCGAGCAGGTAGCGTACCTGCTGCAGGCAGTTGTCGTCGTTCTCGGCCGCGAAGTGGGCCACGCCGGAGACGGAGTTGTGGGTCATGGCGCCGCCGAGGGCTTCGGCGGTGACTTCTTCGGCGGTAACCGCTTTGATGACCTGCGGGCCGGTGATGAACATCTGGCTGGTGTTCTTCACCATGAAGACGAAATCGGTTATGGCGGGGGAGTATACGGCGCCGCCGGCGCACGGCCCCATGATGACCGAGATCTGGGGGATGACGCCCGAGGCGAGGGTGTTGCGGTAGAAGATGTTGCCGAATCCTGCCAAAGAATCTATTCCTTCCTGGATGCGGGCGCCGCCGGAGTCGTTGAGGCAGATGATGGGCGCGCCCATCTTGACGGCCAGGTCCTGGGCCTTGCAGATCTTGGCGGCATGCATCTCGCCCAGCGAGCCGCCGATGACGGTGAAATCCTGGGAGGACACGTACACCAGGCGGCCGTCGACCGCGCCATAGCCGGTCACGACACCTTCGCCGGGGGCTTCTTCGTTTTCCATCCCGAAGTTGGTGCAGCGGTGATGGACGAACTGGTCGAGCTCCACGAAGGTGCCGGGGTCGAGGAGCTTCTCGATGCGCTCGCGGGCGGTAAGCTTACCGCTGGCATGCTGCTTCTCGGTCCGTTTGGCGCCGCCGCCCTGTTTGACCTTTTCCTGGCGGGCCTTGAGGTCCTGGATCTTTTCCTGGATGCTAGCCATGATACACCTCCACGTCTAAACGCATGCCTATAGCACCTTGTCGGTTTTTAGTCTTTGAACCTGCCCTGGCGACAGCCCCAACAGCTCGCGGAGGATCTCCTCGGTATGCTGGCCGAGCATGGGTGCGGGGGTGTCGACGCTGCCGGGGGTGGCCGACATTTTGATGGGCGCGCCGGCCATCTTGACCGGTCCGGCGACGGGGTGCTCGGTTTCGACGATCATTTCGCGGAAATTGATCTGCGGGTCGGCGACGACTTTATCGATGGAGTTTATCGGGCCGCAGGGTATGCCGGCGGCTTCGAGGTCGACGATCCACTCGGCG
>JAHDOI010000094.1 GCA_018434945.1 Selenomonadales bacterium | reverse complement strand
TCGCTGATATTACACCATCCTTAGATGATAATACCTATGAACAAGAAGAGCTTGCATTAGTTGCTGAATCCAAAGGAGAATATAAAAATTCAACGACTATCGATCCTAAATAGCTAATCAATAGAAATATCGGACAGAGCCTTGGCAAAACTGCCGGGATAAGGGCTTCGCTCTTATCCCGGCTCACTTTCCGGCAGTATTGCACCGAATTTGTCTGGATGGCGCAGGAATTTTCACCATTATGTTGAAACCAACTAGGCAGAGAGAAGATTCAGAATTGTTCATGGTTTCACAAGCCGGGCGGGTGTGATGTGCGCCCATGCCCGCCGGCAAACAAAGGGGGGAAGGGATAGTTTTTTCGCTTGCTCGGCGCAGGGCGGTTTCCGCCACATTATTTTGAAGGAGTGAACCCTGTGAAGAAACTGGTAGCCATTTTGATGCTGCTCATGTTCGTTTTCGTGGTCGCCGGCTGCGGTGGTGGCAGCAAACAGCCTGCCGACAAAGGCGGCGAGTACAAGGCCACTATGAAGCTGACTTCGACCCAGACCAAGGATCACCCTTATAACGTCGGCGCGCAGAAGTTCGCCGACCTTATCAAGGAACGGACCAACGGCCGCATCCAGATAACCATTTATCCCGACAGTCAGCTCAGCAAAGGCGAACGGGAGATGCTCGAGGGCCTGCAGCAGGGCACTATCGACATTTATGTAGGTTCCACCGGCCCGGTGGGCAACTTCAGCCCGTCGATGAATATTCTCGATATCCCCTTCCTGTTCCGCGATTTCGCCCATGTCGACAAGGTGCTTGACGGCCCGATCGGCCAGAATCTGCTGAAAGACCTGGAAAAGGCCAACCTTATCGGTCTGGCTTTCTGGGAGAACGGCTTCCGTCACCTGACCAACTCCAAGGTGGCTGTTAAGGCGCCCGATGACGGCAAGGGCCTGAAGATCCGCGTTATGGAGAACAAGGTCCATCTGCTGGCGTGGAAAACCGCCGGCCTGAACCCGACCCCGATGGCGTGGGGCGAGGTATATCCCGCTCTGCAGCAAAAGGTAATCGACGGCCAGGAAAATCCGGTGGCTGTGTTCTACGCGTCGAAGTTCTGGGAGGTCCAGAAGTTCTTCTCGCTGACCCAGCACGTATATTCGCCCGCTCCTTTCATCGTGAGCAAGAAAACCTGGGATAAGATGCCCAAGGCCGACCAGGATCTCTTCCGCAAGACGGCTATGGAAGTGGCCCAGTTCCAGCGCAAGGTCAACCGCGACGCCGAGGAAGCCAAGCTGAAGGAAATGGAAGGCAAGGGCCTGACGGTCATCCGCGATGTCAACAAACCGGCGTGGCAGAAGGCCATGCAACCTGCTTTCGACGAGTTCTCCAAGCAGTTCGGCAAAGACAAGATCGATGCCATCATGAACACGAAGTAGTATCGTTACCGGTTGCCGGGCGCCCGGGAAGGGCGCCCGGCGGCGGGTCGCACCTCTATAACCCGGGAGTGATTACTGATGCAGCTGCTTCAGCGGATCAACGCTGTTCTCCTCCAGGTGGCCAGTTGGGGCACCATATTTTTTATGGCCGTCATGGCCATCGTCATCCCTTACGAGGTTTTCGGCCGGTACGTGCTGGAGATGATGTCCACGTGGTCGGGCGAGGTGGCGACGTATTCACTGGTGTGGGCGACTATGCTGGGGGCGGCGGTGGGCCTTAAAAAAGGCTACCAGGTCGGCATGGTGGCCGTGCTGGAGCACGTGCCGCCGTTGGTGGCCCGTCTTCTGCAGGGGATAGGGTACCTGTTCATGTTCTTTTTCCTCGGTCTTATGATTTATTACGGGACAGATCAGACGATCGCCAACGCCGCTCAGCGTTCGCCGGCGATGCAGATCCCGATGTGTTACCCTTACGCGGCGCTGCCGCTCGGCTTTTTCCTGATGCTGCTGGTAACGCTGGAGGATTTCCTCCGGTTCGTGCGGCCGGGTTCCGGGAAGGGGGATGAAGCATGATCTGGCTGTTTCTGGCCTCGTTCGTCCTCCTGCTGTCGCTGGGCATCCCGATCGCCATCGGCCTCAGCGGCTCGGCACTGGCTTATATTCTGCTGTCCGGCCAGGACATCTCGCTGACCATCCTGACCCAGACGACGTTCGCCGGGATGGCGTCTTTCCCACTGCTGGCCATCCCGCTGTTCATGCTGGCCGGCAACCTGATGAACGAGGGCGGCCTTACCCAGGACCTCGTGCGCTTCGCCCGCCTGCTGCTCGGCCACATCAGCGGCGGTCTGGGGCTGGCGACAATTCTGGCCAGCGCCATCTTCGCCGCCATCTCGGGGGCGGCGGTGGCCACGGCGGTGGCCATCGGCATGGTTATGATCCCGGCGATGAAGCAGGCCGGCTACGAGGAGGACGTTTCCGCCGCGGTGACGGCGACGGCGTCGTGCATGGGACCGATCATCCCGCCGAGCATACCGTTCATCGTCTACGGGGTAATCGCCAATGTTTCCATCGGCGCGCTGTTTTTGGGCGGCGTCGTTCCCGGCGCCCTGCTTGGCGTCGGCCTGATGCTCTATATGTGGTATGTCGCCCGCAAGCGCCGTTATCCGATCGAGAAGCAGGCCAGCTTCAAGGAGGTCGCCGTCGGCGCCTGGAAGGCGCTGCCGGCGCTCCTGATGCCGCTCATCATCATGGGCGGTATCCTGAGCGGCGCGTTTACGCCGACCGAGGCGGCCGGTGTGGTGACGGTGTACGCCTTCCTGGTGGGGATGTTCTTCTACCGGCGGATCAAATGGAAGAGGCTGCCGACCGTGCTCCTCAATGCCGGTCTGGAATCGGCGATGATAATGCTGCTGCTCGGCCTGTCCGAGCCCTTCTCGTGGGTGGTGGCGGTGGAACAGCTGCCCCAGCTGATGATCGAGGGGATCAGGCAGGTGAGCGATTCGCCGTGGGTGGTGCTGCTGCTTGTCAACCTCGCTCTCATCCTGATCGGCATCCCGATCGAAACCGCGCCGGCGCTGGTCATCGTCGCCCCGGTGCTGGCCCCGATGGCAGTGGAGATGGGCATCGATCCCGTGCATATGGGGGTTGTCATATGTTTCAACCTTGTGCTGGGGCTGGTTACGCCGCCGGTGGGGGCGGTGCTGTTCGCGGTGTGCGGGATAACCGGCATGTCGCTGGAGAAGCTCAGCCGGGCTATCTGGGCGCCGTTCTGGATCGCGATAACGGTGCTTGTGCTGATAACTTACATTCCGACGCTGAGCACTTTCCTGCCGAAACTGTTGATGAAATGACGGAGGCCGCCCGTGTGAGGGCGGCTTTCTTTTTTTGCGGAGCAATATGGATCAGTTTTGGCCGACGGGGCATGACCGCAGGCAATTGAAGCAATAGTATTGCATTCCCAGGGAGTGCGCCTGCCTGATGCGCCAATAGTTTTCGTCGACAAACAGCCGCTTTTGCTCTTCCGGCGAGCTGTCGGCGAATTTTTGCCAAAAGCCGATGTCCGCGCGCAAGCCGTAGGGCTGCGAGTGTTTTATGCATTTGGCTACGTCCGTTTTGCCAGGCTCGTCCAAGGCGCCCCCGGGGCAGTTAGCGACACAGATATCGCAGTGGCTGCAGAGGTCCTCCGCAATTTTGGCATCCGGTTCAATGGCAAGGTCGGTGATGAGGGCCGTCAAACCGATCCGCGTTCCGAGACGGGGATGAATGACGAGGTTGTGCCTGCCGAAGACGCCCATTCCGGCAGCTACCGCGGCGTGGCGCTGGGAAAAGTCGCCTAACGCGACCCTGTCTTTGCTTTGTTCCATGGGGGAGGAATAGGGCATGGCCACCGACTTGGCGTTGAATTCCCTTTTGAGGAAGCGGCTGATTTGATAACCGCAGGACCGTTGAAAGGAATTCATGTCGAGACGGCTGTTCATGGCAATGGTGGGGTTGGGGCTTTCGGCGCTCATTTCCTGAAAAACCAATGAAATAATGGTTTGGGCTCCCGGCAGGAATGTTTCGAGGGCGTACGATTTCGGACTATGGTAATCGGCAGTTTTTGCGAACCCCACATCGTCGACGCCTAACCCCAGGATGTAATTTCTGATCTTTTCTTTAAGCATGGTTATTATCCTCCCGTTTGGTGTATATACACGTTAGTTGACGCGGCGAAGGCAGGGTTTTCCGATGGCCGGCTGACACTGGGGGCTGAGTCAGGGGACAAGGGCTTCGAGCTTCGCCAACAGTTGGTTAAGGTTGGCGAGGTCATTGTCGCCCAGGTATTCTTTGATGGCTTTCTGCGCTTCGCCCCATAGCTTCCAGCCTGAAGCAGCCGCAGCTTTCCCGGCGTCTGTCAGCATTATCTCCCGGGTGCGCGAATCTTTGCCTGGGCTGATTTTTATCAGGGCGGAGTCGGTTAGCGGTTTCATGTTGCGGTTGAGCGTAGTCCGGTCGATGCGCATGGCTTTAGCCAGTTCGCTGATGGTGGCTTTATCGGTCAATTCGACATGCCGCAAGAGGGCCAGTTGGGCAATGGTGAGGCCGCTGGGCTTCAAGACTTCGTCGTAGAAACTGGTGACTGCGCGGGAAGCCCTCTTCATATTCAGACAGATGCAAGGGCTGGGGGTTTTTGGATAAGCTTGGCAAACGTGCTTCATGTCGAATAGAGTCCTCCGGTAATTTGTCGGTAAAGGTGTATATACACGCTTGTTGTTATAATAATACGATTCGGCTCCATACCGTGTCAAGGGGGCTTTCCAATTTATTTTCTTTCCGGAGCGTATAGCGGCGGGCCGCGTATCACAGCCTATATTAGGGCTCGTATAGGAGGTGACGGCATGGACGAGAAGAAGCAGGACAAGGTGACCCACCGCCCCGACCAGGATATGGGCGAGAAGAACGCTGTCGAGATAACGGAGATTATGTCGAGTCTACCCTAGGAATTCCAAAAAGGATGTGGTATTTAAGCTTTGCCCAGGTTGTCGAGAAAGCTCCAG
Organism: Selenomonadales bacterium; assembly: GCA_018434945.1. Lineage (GTDB taxonomy): Bacteria > Bacillota > Negativicutes > Sporomusales > UBA7701 > Anaeroselena. Next base: position 31,240 of record JAHDOI010000094.1, on the reverse strand, counting down.
ATGCAAGGCGCACCGGAAGAGCGCGCCGCGACGCGTACTCGGATGTACGCTAGCAAGCGCTCTGAGGAGCAACGCCGCAGATGGGGCTTTATCGGCAATCTGGCTTTTTTTATTTTCAGAATATGGATGTAAGTGTTATTCTTATTATATGAGCGGCTAAGCGGCCGAGGCGCGGGCGGGGAGGAAAGCGATGAAACGGTTCACGGATTTGAAGACGAGATTTTCCAGCGTGCATGATCTGATGAAGTACCGGGTGACGGAGATACTGCTGATCTCGACGCCGTACGACGGGTTCGTCCTGGAGGAGGACGGACAGCTGTCGGAGCAGCTTTATAACCAGTTCGCCGACCTTAATCTGCCGATCATTCCGAGGATCGAGAAGGTATCCAGCCAGGAGGAGGCTTTCGAGGCCCTGGGGACGAGGACTTTCCACCTCATTATCACGATGTCGCGCGTGAGCGACCTGAGCGAGTTCGAGTTCGAGAAGGCGCTGAAGGAGGCGTGCCCGGACATACCGATCGTGATGCTGTCTTATGACCGCCTGACCGAGGATATGATCGCCAAGATCAGGAAGAATTCATGCATCGACCGGATTTTCTACTGGTCGGGCGATAATAAGATCCTGCTGGCGATCATCAAGTATGTCGAGGATAAGATGAATGTCGAGGCCGATATCCAGCAGGGCGTGCAGGTCATACTGCTGGTGGACGATTCGCCGGCGTATTATTCGCAGATTCTGCCGATCATCTATACGGAGATCCTCACCCAGACGCGCTATCTTGTGAAGCACGCGATGAATATCAGCCACGGCCTTCTGAGGGTGCGCCTCAGGCCCAAGATTCTGCTGGCGGAGACGTACGAAGAGGCGATGGCGGTCATTTACCGTTACCGGCACAATCTGCTCGGGGTCATCTCCGACGTGTGCTTCCCCAAGGACGGGGCGATGAACAAGTCCGCGGGCATCGAACTGGCCCACCGCGTGAGGGAGATTATCAGCGATTTCCCGTTCGTCCTGCAGTCGGAAGAGGCGGAAAACGCCGACAGGGCGAAGGAGATCGGCGTCCATTTCCTGAACAAGAACTCCTCGAACATGCTCCATGAGCTCAGGGCGTTTATCCTGGAGAATTACGGTTTCGGGTCGTTCGTTTTCCGCTATCCGGACGGCAGGTACATCGACGAGGCGACCGATATAACGAATTTCGAACGGATCATCCGCGAGTTGCCTGACGAGAGCCTGTATTACCACGCGGCGCACAATCATTTCTCGCGGTGGTTCAGGGCCCGCGCCGAGGTGGAGGTGGCGGACAAGCTGCGTTATATCGACGCGACGGAGTTCGCCAGCGTCGCCGATATCCGCGAGTATATCCTCGAGGTGCTGAAGGCTTATTTCCAGCGTTATCAGTCGGGGGTCATCCTCGATTTCGAGGGATTGACGAAAAAGGATATGGAGAATGCCTTCATCAGGCTGGGGAACGGTTCGCTGGGCGGCAAGGCCAGGGGGATCGCGTTCATCAATTCGCTGCTCACGAAGGCCCAGCTGACCGATAAGTATGAGGGCATCAGGATCAAGGTGCCGCGGTCGTTCGTGATCTGCAGCGATGTTTACGAGCAGTTCCTCGAGGAGAACGGGCTGTACGGGTTTACGGCCAGTACGCGCGACGAGGCGGAGATCGCCCGCGTTTTCATGGCGGCCGAGCTGCCGGCCGCCATCAGGAAGAATCTGGAGGTGCTGACCCAGTACCTGAGGTGCCCGCTGGCGGTCCGGTCGTCGAGCATCCTGGAGGATTCGCGGGTGCTGCCGTTCGCGGGGATATACAAGACATATGTCGTGCCCAACAGCCACGAGGAGCAGGCCGTCCGCTGCAAGCAGCTCTGCGACGCGGTGAAGCTGGTTTATGCGTCGGTTTTCTACGCGGCGCCGGTGCAGTATGCGAAGAATGCCGGCATCCGCATCGAGGAGGAGAAGATGGCTGTCCTCATCCAGGAGCTGGTGGGGGAGAGATACGGGGATCTATATTACCCGGTCGTCTCCGGGGTGGCCCAGTCGTACAATTTTTATCCCTATGAGCCGATGAAGCCTGAGGAAGGCACGGTGAACCTCGCTCTCGGGCTGGGGCAGGCGGTGGTGAACGGCGAGCAGGTGTACCGCTTTTCGCCGGCCCATCCCCGGCTGAACCCGCCGTATGCCGGACCGAGCGATTATTTCAAAAAGTCGCAGCGTTCGTTCTACGCTGTTAACCTGACGGCGTCCGCCGCTATCTCGCTGCGCGCCGACGACGATTACAGTTATGAGAAGCTGCCGGTGTCCCGGGCTGAGCAGGACGGGACGCTGGAGTTCGTGGGCAGCACTTATTCGCCCGAGGACGATTATATCCACGACGATGCAAGCCGGCCGGGCCCCAAGCTGGTGACGTTCGCCCCGATCATCAAGCACGACCGCCTGCCGCTGACCGGCATCGTCAAGGATCTGCTCAGGCTGGGCAAGCAGTCATTCGGCGCCGATGTGGAGATCGAGTTCGCGGTGAATATCCCCCAGGACAGGCAGAAGATCAAGGAGTTTTATTTCCTGCAGATCCGGCCGATGGTCGTGGGCAGCGAAGCTGTGCAGGTGAGACTGGACGAGGGGGGCGACGCGCTGTGCTATAGCGACCACACGATCGGCAACGGGTTTTACGAGGATATCCGCGATATTATCTTCGTCGATCCGGCGGCGTTCGACCTGAAGGACAGCGTCGAGGTGGCGGCCGAGATCGGCGAGCTGAACGGGCGGCTTTTCCGGGAGGGGCGCCGCTGCCTGCTGATCGGCTTCGGGCGGATGGGCACGTCCGACAGGTGGCTGGGCATCCCGCTGTCCTGGTCGCAGATGTCCCAGGCCCGGGTCATCGTGGAGGTCGACCGGGCGGATCTCCGCCCCGAGCCTTCGCTGGGCAGCCACTTTTTCCATAACCTGACGGCGATGAAGATGGGGTATTTTCATATCGGTTACGGCGGCGGGGGCGAGGAGCGCCTCGACTGGGACTGGCTGCTGCGCCAGCCGGTGTTCGCCCGGACGGGGCGCGCGCGGCTGGTAAGGAGGGAGGAGCCGTTCCTGGTGAAGATCGACGGGCGGAGTTTCCGGGGGATCGTGTATAAGTGAGCCGCGGGTGAATATGGCTGACGGGACAACCATCATCATCCTACAGGAAAATCCAAAAATAATGTATACATTATATTTTTGATGATGCTATAATTTATTTGGAATAGTCGATAAATTCGGATTTCAGTCTTCGGCGGGGGGGATGAGACAACCATAACAGAGGCCGGTTATACGGGTATATTAGAGATTAAAGAAAAATGGGGGAATTGGTATGGCAAACGCGAAACAGTATTGCGAAGAGCTCTTTCAGAGGGTGACGGAGCGCAACGCGAACGAGCCTGAGTTTCATCAGGCCGTCAAGGAGGTCCTTGAGTCGCTGGTTCCCGTTCTCGACAAACATCCCGAGTATATCAGCACCGGCATCATGGAGCGGATCGTCGAGCCGGAGCGCCAGATCATTTTCCGCGTGCCCTGGGTGGACGACACGGGCAAGGTCCGGGTTAACAGGGGTTTCCGCATCCAGTTCAACAGCGCCATCGGGCCGTATAAGGGCGGGATACGGTTCCACCCGTCCGTCAATGTGGGTATACTGAAGTTCCTGGGCTTTGAGCAGACGTTCAAGAATTCGCTGACCAGCCTGCCGATCGGCGGCGGCAAGGGCGGCTCCGATTTCGACCCGAAGGGCAAGTCGGACGCCGAAGTGATGCGTTTCTGCCAGAGCTTCATGACTGAGTTATATAGGCATATCGGCCAGGATATCGACGTTCCCGCCGGCGATATCGGCGTGGGCGGCCGCGAGGTCGGCTTCATGTTCGGCCAGTTCAAGCGGATCAGGAACGCTTATGAGGCCGGCGTGCTGACCGGCAAGGGCCTGACTTTCGGCGGCAGCCTAGTCAGGACGCAGGCGACCGGCTACGGTCTGGTGTATTTCCTCGATGAGATGCTCAAGGACAAGGGGATGTCCATCGCCGGCAAGACGGTGGTCGTATCCGGGTCGGGCAATGTGTCGATATATGCCACCGAGAAGGTGCAGCAGCTGGGCGGCAAAGTCGTGGCCGTGAGCGATTCGAACGGCTATGTGTATGACGCCGAGGGCATAAATCTCGCGACCGTGAAGCGGATCAAGGAAGTGGAACGGGGCCGGATTTCCGAGTACGTGAAAGCGCATCCCAAGGCTGAGTACCACAACGGTTGCAGCGGCATCTGGACGATCAAGTGCGATATCGCGCTGCCGTGCGCGACGCAGAACGAGATCGACGAGGAGTCTGCCAAGATTCTGGTCAAGAATGGCTGCAAGGCTGTGGCCGAAGGCGCGAACATGCCGACGACGCTTGAGGGGACGAAGGTGTTCCTGGACAGCGGCGTGCTGTTCGGGCCGGCGAAGGCCGCCAACGCGGGCGGGGTCGCGACTTCGGCTTTGGAGATGAGCCAGAACAGCATGCGGCTGTCGTGGACGTTCGAAGAGGTTGACGCGAAGTTGAAGGGCATCATGGTCAACATCTTCAAGAATTCCAGCAAGGCCGTGGAAGATTACGGCATGAAGGGCAATCTGGTCGCCGGCGCGAATATCGCCGGGTTCGTTAAGGTCGCCGAGGCTATGAAGGCCCAGTGGATCGTGTGACGGTGAGTTGAAAAGCCCCCGGTTCGCCTTGAGGGTCGAACCGGGGGCTTTTTTTCCGGTCGCGAATATTTAAGGCCGAAGGGGGCCGATATGGTATAATTAAGGGTGATTTTTTGGACGAGGTGGCATCGATATGGCTCATGGGACAGATATGTGGCTTTCGGGGCTGATTCTGGCGGCGGTGCTGGTGGTGTTCACGCTGGGGAAGAGCCCGCTGTTCCGGGTGGACCGGGCGGGAGCGGCCGTGATCGGCGCGGTGGCGACGGTCGGCACGGGGCTTCTGTCTTTCCAGGATGCCACGCTGGCGGTCGATTTCAAGACGATCATCATCCTTTTTTCGATGATGATCGTGGTCGCGAATCTGAAGGTGGCCGGATTTTTCGAGCTGGTGGGCAACGCCGTCTGCCGGCGGGTTGCCGACGGAAAGCAGCTGCTGTTGGCCGTCATAGCGGCCAGCGGCGTTATGTCGGCGGTGGCGATCAACGATATCGTCTGTCTGCTGTTTACGCCGGTGGTCATTCTGGTGTGCAGGAAAGCCCGCTGCAATCCGCTGCCGCACCTGCTCGGGGTGGCGATGGCGTCGAATATCGGCAGTGCGGCCACGCTGCTGGGCAATCCGCAGAATATTCTCGTCGGCAGCCTGTCGGGGATGTCGTTCGGCAGTTACTTTCTGTCAGCAGCGCCGGTAGCGCTGGCGGGCCTGATCGCCGCTTATTCGGCGATTGCTTACTGTTACCGGGCCGAGCTGGCGGGGGCGTTTTTCATCCCGGAGGCCGGCCCGGCGAATATCCATCTGTATCTTATCGGGAAAACGCTGCTGGTGCTGGCGCTGGTGCTGGCGGCGTATATGCTCGGCTATGATCTGGCGCTGACCTCGAGCCTGGGAGGGGCGGCACTGCTGGTTACGAGGCGCGTCAAGCCGAATAAGGTGTACGAGAGCGTGGATTTCAACCTGCTGGTGATCTTCGTGGGTCTGTTCGTCATTGTGGCCGGGGTGGAGCGCAGCGGGCTGACGGCGCTGCTGTTCGAGAGCCTGTCTTTTTCGGGCGCCGGCAGTATGGGGATGTTCGCGGCGCTGACGCTCGTCCTGTCCAATATCGTCAGTAATGTGCCGGCGGTTTTGCTGATGCGGTTCCTTATCCCCGCCGACAACCCGGAGTATTGGTGGAAGGCGCTGGCGATGTTTTCGACCCTGGCGGGGAATCTGACGGTTTCCGGGTCGATCGCCAATCTGATTGTCGTGGAGATCGCCAAACGCGAGCATGTGGCGGTGTCGGCCCGGGATTACGCGAAGGTGGGGATTCCTCTTACGCTGTTTACGCTGGCGGCCGGCGTGCTGTGGCTGACGGTCGCAGGGGGATAGGGCCGACAAGGTGCCAAACTTGACAGACGCGCCGATGAAGGGTATCATTAATAGTGCTATGAAGCGGAGGAGGCTGGGAAAAGGCCTCCTCGCGTTAATTTTCGGGAAGGGAGCGAAAATATGGTCGCAAAAGGGAATCCGCTCGTCAGGTTGGTCAAGAAGTATGTTTTGCTGTTTTTCGGGTCGGTGGTGGCGGCGGCGGGACTGGAATTTTTCCTGATCCCCAATCAGATTATCGACGGCGGCATCGTCGGTATTTCGATCCTGCTGAGCCATATCACCGGGTTCAATATAAGTTATCTGCTGGTGCTGCTGAACGTGCCGTTCCTGTATGTAGGATATATGCAGATCGGCAAGTCGTTCTGTATTTCGACGCTGTTTTCGGTTGTTTCGCTCGCTTTTTGGGTTTCCGCTTTCCACCCCATTCCGGAGTTGACCCAGGATTTTTTCCTGGCGGCGACGTTCGGCGGGGTGCTGGTCGGCATCGGGGTGGGTCTGATTATCCGTTACGGCGGTTCGCTGGACGGTACGGAGATTGTGGCGATTATCCTCGATAAGAAGACCGGTTTTTCCGTGGGCGAGATTATCATGTTTTTCAATGTGTTTATTCTCGGCAGCGCCGGGCTGGTGTTCGGCTGGGATAAGGCGATGTATTCGCTGGTGGCTTATTTCGTGGCTTTCAAGGTGATCGATATTACGATCGAGGGCCTGGACGAGTCGAAGGGCGTGATGATCGTTTCCGATTGCGCCGAGGAGATAAAGACGACGCTGCTGGCCCGCCTGGGGAGGGGCGTGACGATCCTGCACGGCGAGGGCGGCTTCAGCGGCGACCCGAAGAAGGTGCTGTTTTCGGTGGTGACGAGGCTGGAGATCGCCAAGCTGAAGGCGATCGTCGACGATGTTGATTCGAATGCTTTCGTTATTATTCAGGATGTTCACGATGTTATCGGCGGCAGGGTGAAAAAACGGGCGATCCATTGACAGGGACGTCCAGCAGGATGGCCGGCGACCGGAGATGCGGTTGCCGGTCATTTTTTTTGCGCGGACGGAATGGCGACGTGCGTCCGAAGATGGCGCTGTCCGGCGGTATAAAGGCCGGCGGCGCGTCCAATACTAGCCACGAGGCCAAGCGAGGAGGATTGCGATGAATAAGGCTTTGGAACAGGTGATGGACGCGCTCGATGTGGAGACGTTTTTCGTCTGCGACAGCGAGGAGGCGGGCCGCAAGTATATGCTCGGCCTGCTGAAGGAGTTCGGGTTCAAGGATGTGGATGTTGTGTTCGCCCAGTACGAGGGGCCGGGTGTGCGGGTGCGGGGCCGCGCGTACGTTTACCGCCCCGCCGACCGTTACCGTTGGCTGCTGGGCGGGACTGCAGAGGGGGCGGGCGTGTGAGCAAGGTGCTGTTGGCGCCGCTCGACCCGGTGCACGATATCGGTTTGAAGATGATCGCCCGCGGGCTGGGACAGGCGGGACACGAGACGGTGCTGCTGCCGCCGGACCTGACGCCGGAGGAGATTGTGCGCCAGACGCTGGAGCAGGGCGCGGAGACGCTGCTGGTGAGCCGCACGTTGGGCTACGGGGTGGCGGAGCTGCTGGCACGGTTCATCGATCTGGCGGATGCGGCCGGCCTGCGCGCTAAGACGCGCATCGGCATCGGCGGCATGGCTGTAAGGAGGGAGCTGGCGGCGGAGCTGGGGTTCGACGCCGGGTTCGGGCCCGGGACGACGGTGGAGGAGGTGCGGTGTTTCGTCGAGCGGCGGGACTATGTGCCTGATCCGACCCGGTCCAATAAGGAGAAGGCGGATATGACGGCCGGCTATGATTACCGCTATCGCCATGCCGGCATCGCGGGCAAGCTGGCGAAGATCAGCGCGATGATCGAGGACTGGGCGAGGGTGCGGACGTCGCCCGGCGTGGAACGGGCCCGGCTGCGCGACGAGCTGTGGGACGCGGAGAGGTGGCGGGCCCGCGAGGGCGACGGGACGCTGTACGAGCATTATCCGGCGCTGTGCGGCGAGGTGCCGCAGCGGTATTACGCGACCGGCGAGCTTCACCCCAAGACGCGGCGGTTCACGAAGGAAGAGGTGGCCGGGCTGGAGAGCTACCTGGCCGAGACGAAGGCCCGCATGTCGGTGCTGAAGCTGCAGCATAGCCGCCGCCGGCCGCTGGTGTTCAACCAGTACGGGACAGGCTGTCCGTTCCTCGATATCGGCCATATCTTGGCGAGCGAGGCGTGGGGGGCGGACGGGGTGGTCCATTTCGACCCGTCGTGGGGGGCGCGGACGGAAGGGTTTCTGGACGGGTTCCTCACCCACCAGGAGGATGGGACGGTGATAACGCCGGCGAATCTCAACCGCATCGGCGCGGGGCGGGAGAGGTCGACGCTGTGGCAGGTGCGGGCGCACCGCGGCCTGAATACGCCCGAGACTGTGGTGCTGGCGGCGAAGCTGGGAGCCGACCTGACGAAGATCAATATCTGCTACGGGGCGCTGGGGGCGGGGACAGACCCGGAGCGGCTGACGGTGGACGGCTACCAGGCGATTTTGTACGCGAAGAAGTATGGTTTGCCGTTCGATGTGGTGACAAATGAGGAGCTGGCGGGGGTGCCGGCCTATAAGGCATTCGCCGGGATGCTGATCGTGGCCGATCTGGCGGTGCGCCTCGGGGCGAGGCCCATCCTGCAGCCGCTGTTCGCATATTCGCCCGAGGTGATGATCCACGGGCTGATGGAGGATAATTACGTCGATTTCAATGCTGCGAAGGTGCTGGCGCTGCGGGGGATCGTGAACGCTCCGATCTGGCCGGGGGCGCCGATCGGGTTCCTGACGCATACCGAGGACCGGGTGCAGTCGGCGATGGCGACGGCGCTGCACGCCTGCCTGGGCGCGGCGCTGGAGGTGGACGCGATTTCGATCGCTTCGACGGATGAGGCGTATTCGGGAGGGCCGATATCGGTACCGGCCAAGGTGGATACGCTGCGGGCGGTGCAGGAGGGGTTCCGTTTCCTCGGCCAGGCGGGTATCGCGCCGACGCCGGCGGCGGACGCGGCGGCCGCGAAGCTGGTGGCTGAGATCGAAGGGGTGTTGGACGCCGTTATCAAGGAAGGGGATTTTGTGGCCGCGCTGCATGCCGGAGCTTTGGGCAGCAGGGAGGAGGGGGCCTATCCCGGCAGGGCCGGCAAGGATACGGTGCGGACGGTCGGGTGAGTAGCGGGCCACATATTTTCCGCGTGTCGAGGGATGATAATGTCGTGATTCGGGCAACAGGGGGGCTAATATGAGTACTGATCCCTATGCGGCGGGCAAGTTCGCCGCCAATCCGTATGCGAGGAAAAGCGCTGTCGAGGGGCCGTTGGTGGTGGTGCTGCAGGGGAGGATGGAGGACAGGGGGCTGGCGCTGATCACGCCGATTTCCCGCTGCCTCCGGCGCCACGACGTGCACGAGCTTATCCTCACCGACGAGGCGGGGGCCAAACCCGGCAGCCGGGTCGACCGCATCGCTTATCTCGGTTTTTTTGCCGTGGAGGCGGGCGGGGTGCTGGTGAGCGGCGACGAGGTGCTGCTGGACGGCCGGCCTGTCGGGGTGCTCGCCGGGTTCGACGAGACGCATATGCCCAATCATCTCAATATCGTTATCAGGACAGACCGGCTGCTGACCGGGGTGGAGCTGGGGGCGCCGCTGGGCGCCGCGGTGAGTTTCCGGCTGCCGGGCGAAGGAGGTGAGTAGCATGAGTATCGAGAGCAAACTGAAGGATATGGGGCTGACGCTGCCGGAGGCGCCCAAGCCGGTGGCGGCGTATGTGCCGGCGGTGATGTCGGGCGGGTATGTTTATACGGCCGGGCAGATACCGTTCGTGGGCGGCGAGCTGAAGTACAAGGGCAAGGTGGGCCGCGACCTGGACGAGAGCCAGGGTTATGAGGCGGCCCGCGTGTGTGTGCTGAATTGCCTGAGCGTAATCAAGGCGCAGGTCGGCAGCCTGGATAATGTCGAGCAGGTGGTGAAGGTGACGGGGTTCGTTTCGAGCGCCCCAGGGTTTAACGGCCAGCCGAAGGTTATCAACGGGGCGTCGGAGCTGCTGGGCCAGCTTTTCGGCGACAAGGGCCTGCACGCCCGGTCGGCGGTGGGCGTGAACGAGTTGCCGCTGGACGCCGCCTGTGAAGTAGAAATGATCGTGAAGGTGAAAGAGTAGAAGGGGGATCGGGTAATGGCCAAGTTCAAGTATAAGTTTCAGATGTACAAGTATCTCCAGATGAATATCCCGACTATTTACGCCGAGGCCAAGGCGGCGGCCGACGAGATCGGCATTCCCGCCGAGATCAGGGGCAAGTTCGGGATGACGGGCGGCATTTCCGGCTGTCCGGCGCCGCTCAGGGAGGATATCATGCACGCCAGTGAGGAGGCGGCCAAGACTGTCACGCCGCTGGCGGGGATGGTGGATCAGATCCGCGAGCTTGTCAAGGATATCTACGGCGACGAGTACGACGCCGCGCCGACCAGCACATGCGAGGCCGGCCTGTGGGTGGCTTTCGATTCGCTGTTCACGCCGCCGGCTCTGGGACGCGGCGACAATTACCGGGCCCGCTACATCGCGCCGCTTGAGAAGCATTTCCACCACCAGGGCGGCTATGGGCGCCCGTACCCCGGGAAGTATAAGGATATCATCGCCGACCGCGGCACGACGCCGGGCGAACTGGGTTTTTACGGCAAGCGCCAGAATAATCTCGATACGCTGATCGTGCCGCTGGCGGGCGCGCAGTATCCGGTGCACGGCATCAAGTTTCACCCGGTGCCGCTGCTGACGAAGGTCGATCCCGAAGCGACCTACGCGGAGATGAAGAAGGTGGCCGAGCGGCACGGCAGCATGTTCACCGGCATGACGTCGCTGGCGTACGAGACCCCCGGCTATGGCTACGGGACGAAGGATGCGGACGGCACGCCGAAGCTGCAGAAGCTGTACGCGAAGCTGTGCAAGGAGTTCAACGTGCCGTATGTGCTGGACAACGCCTGGGGCGTGCCGGGCATCGGCCACGATATCAGGAAATCGGGCGCGGATGCGATCATCTACAGCATGGACAAAGCGAGCGGCTGCGCGACGAGCGGCCTGATCATCGGCAAGGAGGACATCATGGTTCCCATCCGCCGGGCGATGGGCATGCACGGCGACCGCTGGGGGACGACGGCTTCTTATGGCAAGGCGGCGTATGTGACGTTCGACCCGGGTAAGGAGGCGCTGGCCACCCAGATTCAGGCGCTGAAGGTGCTGCGCGACAATCCGGCCGTTTACACCAAGTCGGTGGACGATCTGTACGACGTGGTCAAGGAGGAGTTCGACAAGATCCATCCGACGATCAAGGCGGGGCTTATCATCACCAAGTCGTACAATTCCCGGGCTGTCGAGGTCAACTACGAGAATACCTGGAAGGATGGCCAGATGGGGCTGCCGATCTTCGCGATCGAGGATATGTATTCAGGCACGAATATCTTCCAGACCGGCATGGCGCAGATGGGCGTCATCCCGACGGTGGCTTACGACGGCAACATTTATATTTCGCCCGATCTGGCGACGACCGACAGCAAGGGCAATCTGCTGAAGGACGTGTTCCGCTACGGCATCAAGGCGCAGGTGCGGCTGATGGAGATCGTGGCCAAGCACGTGGGTTTGATCTGACGGTAAGGAGGTTTGGATATGGCTAAAAAAGTAGTAGTCGTCGGCGGCGGCTGGGCGGGCAGCGCGGCGGCGCTGGCGGCCCGCAAGGCGGGCTGCGAGGTGGAGCTTTTTGAGCGGGCCGATATGCTGCTGGGCACCGGCCTGGTGGGCGGTATCATGCGCAATAACGGCCGCTTTACCGCCACCGAGGAGATGCTGGCCATGGGCGGCGGCGATCTATTCCAGGTGTCGGACGCCAATGCGCGCCACAAGAATATCGAGTTTCCCGGCCATAAGCACGCCAATCTGTACGATGTGGCGCTGATCGAGCCGGCGGTCAAGAAGGCGGTGGAGGGCGCCGGCATCAAGCTGCACATGCACTGCCGCGTCAAGGAGATCGAGAAGGACGGCAACAGGATCACGAAGGTTATCGCCGAGGGCCATCACGGCGAGCCGGATGTCGCGGCGACCGGCGACACGTTCGTCGACGCCGCCGGCACGGCCGGGCCGCAGGGCAACTGCATGAAGTACGGCAACGGCTGCGCGATGTGCATCTACCGCTGTCCGACCTTCGGGCCGCGGTTCTCGATCGCCGCCAAGGCGGGGGCGCCGGAGATCATGGGCCAGAAGGCCGACGGCACGCTGGGGGCGATGAGCGGGTCGTGCAAGCTGCATAAGGATTCGCTGTCCAGGGAGATTCACGAACAGCTCGACCGCACGGGGGTGGTGGTCGTGCCCATCCCGGCCAGCCTGCGCAAGAGCATGGAATCGCTGGGGCAGAAGGCCTGCCAGCAATATGCGCTGAAGGAGTTCGCCGAGAATGTCATTCTGCTCGACACCGGCCACGCCAAGCTGATGTCGGCGTATTATCCGCTCGATATTCTCCGCCAGATCCCCGGTTTCGAGAACGCCCGCTTCGAGGACCCGTATTCGGGCGGCATCGGCAATTCGATGCGCTATCTGGGGATGCTGCCGCGCGATAACGCTCTCAAGGTGGAGGGGCTGGACAACGTTTTCTGCGGCGGCGAGAAGGCCGGGCTGCTGGTGGGCCACACCGAGGCGATCATCACCGGTACGCTGGCAGGGCATAACGCAGCCCGGGCGGCGTTCGGACAGGAGCCGGCGACGATTCCCGAGAGCCTGGCCTGCGGCGACGCGATCGCTTTTGTGCGGACGAGTATGCAGACCAAGGAGGGGCTGACGAAGAAGTACACTTTCTCCGGCTCGGTGTATTTCGAGCATATGAAGGAGAAGAATCTGTATACGACCGACGTGGCCGCTATTCAGAAACGGGTGGCTGATGCCGGGATGACGGGGTTTTTCGCTAAGGCTTTAGGGTAGCGATACTGGGGCGGCTGGGCGGGAAGTCCATCTGCGGGGAGCATAAGCAACGCATTATGCTCCCTTTTGCGTATAAAAATTGGCCGGCCGGCAGGGCTTGACGGGCCGGCCGCTGAATTAATTAATGCTATTATTATCTGTAGGTGATTTTATTGCTGGAAATCAGGCTGGGTATCGCCGGCACCGCCAAGAATACGGGCAAGACGACGGCCACCGCCGCTATCATGCAGGAGCTGAGAGCGCGCGGGGTCGGTTTCTGCCTGACGAGCATCGGCTATGACGGCGAGAATATCGATAATGTCACCGGCCTGCCCAAGCCCAAGCTGCGGGTCGAACCGGGCGATGTGGTGGCGACGGCGGAGAAGTGCCTGGAGGTGAGCACGGCGCGGCTGAGCCCGCTGGTGGCGACCGGCATCCAGACTCCTCTCGGCCGCATCCAGGTGGCCAGGGTGACGGCCGGCGGCCTGGTGGTGACGGCCGGCCCGAACAAGAGCACCGAGGTGCGGGAGCTGGCGGGGATATTGACCCGCCTGGGACCGGGGGCGACGATTTTCGACGGCGCCTTGAACCGCATCGCGCCGATGGTGGAGACGGACGGGTTCATTCTCGCGACCGGCGCATCAAGGACGCCCGACATTCCCCGCCTCGCCCAGGAGACGGGCGTGATTTGGCGGCTTTCCACGCTGCCGGCGGTACCGCGGGCCCAGGCGCTGGCCGAGAAGCAGCTGACGCAGGTGACGCTGCTGGACGCCGATCTGGACGAAATAAAAACCTGGCCGCTGTCCTCGCTGCTGACGGAGAAGGACGTCGACCAGGTGCTTGACGTACATATGCCGAAGTATGCTTATCTTTATGTGCCGGGCGTTATCGGCGAACGGGCCCTGAAGGCTCTCGGCGACCGGTTGGCCGATAAGCCGCGCCCCTTCCTGCTGGCGTTCGCCGACCCGGTGAAGCTGCTGGTGAGCGGCAACCCGGTGACCTACTTCGAGCTGCTGACGGCGGCCGAGAAGGGCGGGGCGGTGGCCGGGGTGGTGAAGAGGGTGCCGCTGTTGGCGGTGACGATAAACCCCTTCTATCCGGAGTACCGGGTGGAGACGAAGGCGTACAAGCCGGCGTTCGTCGATTTCGTCCGCTTGCAGGTGGCGGTGCGCAACAGCGTGAAGGCGCCGGTGTACAATGTCGTCAAGGAGGGCGCCGGGGGGCTGGTCGATATCATCCTCGCCAACGCCCGCCGCTGGGAGAACCCGGATGTTATGACATTTTAATCATTTGCCGATGATTATTCCGTCGACGATGCCGATGAGCTGTTCGATTTCCGGCTTGGTCACCTGGGCGGCGGCGCCCAGGGAGTTTCCTTTGAGCCGCATTTCCTCGTTGATGAGGGAGGAGAATATTACCACCGGCAGTTTCGACAGTTTTTCGGTGGACTTTATCCTTTTGAGCAGGTGGTGCCCGTCCATCTGGGGCATTTCGATATCGGTGATGACAAGCTGGAGGGTGTCCTCGACGGGCCGGGCCTCTTTCGCCAGCGCTTCGAGCTTGTTCCAGGCCAGTTGGCCGTTTTCGTTGGCGATTGTTTTGTAGCCGGCGGTGTGGAGGGTGCCGAGCAGCAATTCCCGCAGCATGTGGGAGTCTTCGGCGATCAGGATGGTCTTGCTTTTCCGCAGCTCCACCATGTTGGCGGTGGATTCGGGGATTGTGGTAAGCTTCTTGTTGATTTCCGGGTTGACGTCGGCGAGGATTTTTTCGAAGTCGAGCAGGATGATAAGGCGGTCGTTCATTTTGACGACGCCGACGACCAGTTCGGAGCCGGATACGTCGGGCGGCGGCTCCATCTGGGTCCAGGAGATGCGGTAGATGCGGGATACGTCGTCCACCTTGAAGCCGTTGAAGACGCCGTTGATCTCGCAGACGATGATTTTGAAGGAGTCGGTGGCCTGCTGGACCGATAGGGCTTTGGGCAGGCTGATGAGCGGCACGACGCGGCCGCGCAGCGTGAAGATGCCGTCGATGTTGGGGTGGCTGTTGACCAGCGGGGTTACCGGCAGCGGGTTGATGATTTCCCGTACTTTGGCGACGTTGATGCCGTAGAATACTCCGCCCACGGAAAATTCGATGATCTCGAATTCGTTTGTGCCCGATTCCAAGAGAATGCCTTTTTTGTCCTGCATCGTATTTCCTCCCCCATATGCTGTGTTCCGGGCAATTTAGACAGGTGCGTTTTTTCGGCCGATAACGACAATGAATACTTTATGGATAATTTGACTAATCGTTGAAATAATCCTGCTCCGCGGGACAAAACGGTATAAATGCCGGACTTCGCCGTGACCGGCAAGTTAGCGGGGCCGCTTTTCGAGGCCGTAGAGGTCGTCGAGTCTGTCGCTCATTAGGGCGTGGGCGTCGGCCACGGCCTGGTTATAGATGTGGGGCCCGGCGGTTTGAAGGATGAAGGCGAGCACGGCCGCGGCCTGGAAGTCGCTGAGTTCCTCGTCCCGTTCGCGCGCGAAGAAGTCCTTGATGCTGTCGATAAGGTCTTGTTTGGTTTCTTTGCTCAGTTCGATGGGTTTCATCGTCGCCTCGCCTGCCTATATTGGAGTGTGCGAGGGTGGCTAAAAAGTCCAGATGCAAGGCGCACCGGAGGCTGACACCGGAAGCGTACACGAACGAACGCTGAGGATGGCAGACGAGGAGCAACGCAGCATATGGATTTTTTAGCCGCCCTCCCTAGATAATCTGTAGGAGCTTAAAGTCCAGGGCGTCGCAGGATACCAGGTAGTGAATTGTCCCGCCGTAATCGCCGACGGGGGCGGTATTGACGGCTTCGTTGTGGAGGTGGCCGTAGACGCAGACGGCGACGCCGAACTCGGCCATGAGGTCGGTGAAGCCGGTGGGCTCCGGGCCGGTGCGGGGCGGGTAGTGAAGCATGAGGATGAGGCG
The DNA here is from genome assembly GCA_018434945.1 of Selenomonadales bacterium. GTDB lineage: Bacteria > Bacillota > Negativicutes > Sporomusales > UBA7701 > Anaeroselena. The sequence goes on along the minus strand of JAHDOI010000094.1, from coordinate 15,254 downwards.
GCTGAAGCCGGCGCCCTGGGCGGCGGCGAGGGAGGCCCGCACGCGGAGGAGTTCGCGGCGGTAGATGGCCTCGTCGTCTGCGCCGAAGGCGGAATCGCCGGGCAGCAGCCAGCCGCGGCTGCCGCACACCGCCCATTCGCCGGCGGGTGCGAAGGTGTTCTGGAGGAAGGTGAACCGGCCGCCGGTGGCGGCGTTCATCTTGGCGAGCGTCTGCCACCAGTAGTCGTGGTTGCCGCGGACGAGGATTTTCCGCCCCGGCTGGGCGGCGATCTCCTCTAGGTCGGGCAGCGCTTCGGGCAGCTTCATGGCCCAGGATATATCGCCCGCTATGAGGACGGTGTCTTCGGGGGCGACGCGTTCCGACCAGTCGGCCTTGATTTTGTCCCAGTGGCCGCGCCAGCGGTCGCCAAAGATCGACATGGGTTTTTGGGGCGGGTTGCCGGACAGGTGGGTGTCGGCGATGGCGAATATCTTCATGGTCGGTCCCTTCGGCGTTATTTCATAGTTTGATTATAGCAAATAAGGACGGGCGATGGCAAAAAACGGCCGCCCGCAGGATGATAGAGAGAATATATAGAGGAGTTGCTGCAATTATGAAACCGATCATCGGCATCACCATGGGCGACGCGACTGGCGCCGGCCCGGAGATTATCGTCAAAGCGCTGGAGGACAAAGGGGTATACGAGGTCTGCCGGCCGTTGGTTATCGGCGATCTGGGCATCATGGCGCGGGCGGCGGGGATCGTGAATATCCCGCTGAAGTTCCGCCCGGTGGAGAAGGTGGCCGAGGCCGCTTTCGCATATGGGACGGTCGATGTCATCGACCTGAAGAATCTGCCCGCCGATCTGCCGTTCGCCAAGGTGGACGGCCGCGCCGGCAAGGCGGCGTTCGAGTATGTGGCCAAAGGGGTGGAACTGGCGATGCAGGGCGAGATTGCCGCCATCTGCACGGCACCGCTCCACAAGGAGGCGCTGAACGCCGGCGGGTACCATTATCCCGGCCATACCGAGATTCTCGGCGAGCTGTCGAATACGAAGGGGTATGCGATGATGCTGACCGGCGGGCCGCTCAGGGTCATCCACGTGACGACCCATGTGTCGCTCCGCAAGGCCTGCGACCTGGTGAAGAAGGAGCGGGTGCTGCGGGTGATCGAGCTGGCGGATATGGCCGCGAAGCAGTTGGGCTTTGCCAAGCCGCGCATCGCGGTGGCCGGCCTCAACCCCCACTCGGGCGAGGGCGGGCTGTTCGGCGACGAGGAGATCAAGGAGATTATTCCGGCAATTGAGGAGGCGAAGGGGCGGGGCTACGACGTGACCGGCCCGGTGCCGCCCGATACGGTGTTTTACCGCGCGGCGCTCAAGAATCATTTCGATATCGTCGTGGTGATGTACCACGACCAGGGGCATATCCCGCTGAAGGTGCTGGGGTTCGAGGAGGGGGTCAATGTGACCGTCGGCCTGCCGTTCATTCGCACGTCGGTGGACCATGGCACCGTTTTCGGCAAGGCGGGCAAAGGCACGGCCGATTCCCGCAGCATGAGCGAGTCGATTTATCTGGCCGCCAAGATGGCCGGCCAGGGCCAATAGGAGAGGGGGGCAGGGTATGACTGCGATCGACGTGAAGTTGCCCTACGGCAGGGAGACGGTGGCGGTGAGCGTCCCGGCCGCCAACTTGCTCGGCGTTTTTTCTCCCAAGGATGTGCCGCCGGTGGCCGACGTGAAGGCCGAGGCGCTGCGGGCGGTGAACGCGCCGATCGGCGCGAAGCCGCTGCGCGAGCTGGCGAAGGGGGCGAAGAGAGTTGTCATCGTCGCCGACGACAACACGCGCCTGACGCCGACCGATAAGATCATCCCCATTCTCCTCGACGAGCTGAACGCCGCCGGGGTGGCGGACGGGCAGATAACGGTCGTGATCGCGCTCGGTACGCACCGCTTCATGACGGAGGCGGAGATATTGGTCAAGTTCGGGCCGGAGGTGGTCGGGCGGGTGAGGGTGGTCAACCATGACTACAAGAACCCGGCCGGGCTGGTCGAGCTGGGGACGACGGCCAACGGCACCTATGTGGCGGTGAACCGCGAAACATACGAGGCCGACTTCAAGCTCGGCGTGGGCAGCATCGTGCCTCATCATATACCGGGCTTCGCCGGCGGGGCGAAGATCGTCCAGCCCGGCATCTCCGGCGAGCGGACGACGGCCGAGACCCATCTTTTAAGTGTGCGGGCGCCGCGTTCGTACCTGGGCGTGACCGACAACCCGGTTCGCCGCGAGCTGAACGAGATCGCCCGCTCCATCGGCCTGAACACGATTTTCAACACCGTTTTGAACCGCCACGGCGAGGTGGTGGGGGCGTTCTTCGGCGACGTGGTCGAAGCGTTCGACGCGGGCGTGGAGCTTTCGCGGGCGGTGTACGCCGTGGAGGTGCCCGAAGAGGCTGATATCGTGGTGGCGAGCTCCCATCCGTGCGACCTGGAGTTTTGGCAGGCGCATAAGACGCTGTACCCGTCCGACCTGGCGGTCAAGGCCGGGGGGATAATCGTTCTCGTCACCCCGTGCTACGAGGGGGTGGCGGTGACCCACGGCGAGATGCTGGAGTACACGGCCAAGGGGTCGTGCGCTATCCGCGATATGGTGTCGTGCAGGCAGCTCGGCGACGAGGTGGCGGCGGCGCTGGCGATCGCCTGGGCGCAGGTGAAGGAGCGGGAGACGGTGTATATCGTCTCTGGCGGCATCGCGGACGCCGAGGCGGAGAAGCTGGGCTTCACGCCGTTCGCCACTGTGCAGGCGGCGCTGGACGCGGCGCTGGCGGCGAAGGGGCCGGGGGCGAAGGTGACGGTGTTGACGCATGCGCCTGATATGCTGCCGGTGGTTAAGAGGCAATAAGTAGAGGCTGGCGATAAATTAAGATTGTTTTGTGCCGGCCATTTCCTTATTTCGCCTAGCGCCTTTTGGCGTTTTGGGTTCACCACCACGCTGCGGGCGGCGGACTTACTAAGCTCGTCGCCGACTCCACCGTAGTATCGACAAATTCACATCCATGTTCATTTGTCGCTCTCGCGTCCGTCCATGGACGCTCGTACGGTGTCGTTAGCGGCTCTTTCGCTAAGTAGCGGCCGCCGTCCTCGCTACCGGTGGTTCACCCAAAACGCCAACGGCGCACAGATTTGCCGGCGGGCCATCGGCGGTATTTTTCAGAAGGTGAATTAAGGGCGGGAATTTATCATGGATAAAAAAATCGCCGCGCTGGGCGATATGCTGATGGGCGCGAATTACGCCATCGCTTTTACGGGGGCGGGGATTTCGACCGAGAGCGGCATACCGGATTTCCGCAGTCCCGGAGAGGGGCTGTGGGAGAAGATCGACCCCGAGCTGCTGTCGGCGCGGACGCTGCGCACCGACCCGGCGCTTTTTTACCGCTGCTGGCGGGAGATGGAGAGCGTGGTGGCCGGCAAGCGGCCCAACAGGGGGCATGCGGCGCTGGCGGAGCTGAGCCGCCTCGGCGCGCTGCGGGCGGTGGTAACCCAGAACATCGACGGTCTCCACCGGCAGGCGGGCTCGAAGCGGGTGTTCGAGGTGCACGGCAACCTGGAAGGGTGCCGCTGCCTGGCGTGCAAAAGCGAACACCCGGCGGCCGCGCTGCGGGAGCAGCTGGCCGCGGGGGCGGAGGTGCCGCTGTCGCCGTGCTGCCGCGCCGTGCTGCGCCCGTCGGTCGTGCTGTTCGGCGACCGGATGGCGGCCGATTTCGCCGCCGCCCAGCAGGAGGCGTTTCGCAGCGACTTCGCCCTCGTTGTCGGCACAAGCCTGACCGTCTGGCCGGCGGCGGAGATACCGCTGACCGTCGGCCGCTTCGCGATAATCAACCGCGATGAGACGGCCCTCGACGACCGGGCGGTGGTAAGGATAGGGGCGCCGATAGGGGAGACGCTGGCGAAGGTAGTGGAGTATGTGAGGGAAAAAAGGGGCACCCCGTGAGGGGTGCTCTTACGTATTAAGCCAATATACGCTGAAGGGAAATGTAATAATTTGGAGAAAATGAAATATGCAGCATGTTGAAACACGAAAGCAACTGTGGTCTATTTCTTGCAGTTTATCATATGGAGGAGGTCGCCACTGTGTTTTTATTCTACATTTTTTTTGAGAGGCCACTCCTTGTGGGTATAGCAATCGCATTAGCCATTATGCTTATTTTTGTATTAGGAGATTATAACCCTAGACTTGGTGAAATCCTAGGAATGGACATAATATTCGATATGGTAGTAATCGGCATTCTGGCGATGTTGGCAGCAGCAATAGCCATCGGGAAAATATTTCTGCCGCGAGCAGTTAAGAAGAGAAAAAATCGAGCGAGAGCATTACGGGCGCGAAATAGTAAAGATTAATACTATTGCTGACGCCGAAGGCGGCGGAGGACGCAGGCGTATGCGCCGTTGCAGAGGCTGGTACGCGCCGTTGGCGCGATACGCCGCTAACGACACCGTAAGACCGACCGTGGATGGTCGGTCTAGTCCGCAAGGAGCGTGATGCGACTTTTGCGGGCGGTACGGCGGAGTCGGCGCGTACCTTACGGCGCGTTCGGACGGAGCGTCGGCGCAGTAGCCTGCGTCCTCCGCCCAAAGGCTTTGTTGATAGTAGTTACCCCGAAAAGGGGCTATTTTTTTTACCGTGGACCATATCGGGGCGTAATATACTTGGGCTGTTGCGCAGACGCAACGATTGTTGCGTGGGCGCAACGGAAGGGGGCCGATTTCCGGCCGCGTTGCGCGGGGGCAACGTTTGGCGGGAGGGGAAAAGCTTGACACAGCCGCTTTGGCGGCGGGTGGTACGATATTTGCTATATATTTTTCCGGAAAAGAAGGAATTTTTTTGCATTGGGCGAAATAATTTTGCGTAATATGTTTTGCGTGCAAAATATATTTTTTGGAAATGTGGGCGAAAGGCCCGTGGGGAGCGGAGGGGTTGCTGGGAGAATACGGCTTGACCGATTAAAGAAAGCATCGAATGTGAGGAGGATATAGCATGGAAATAGTCGTTTGCGTGAAACAGGTTCCCGATACGACCGAGGTCAAGATCGACCCGGTTACGAATACGCTGATCAGGCAGGGGGTGCCGAGTATCGTCAACCCCTTCGATAAGTTCGCGCTGGAGATCGGCCTACAGCTGAAGGAGAAGCACGGCGGCCGGGTGACGGTTATCAGCATGGGCCCGCCCCAGGCGAAGGATGCGCTGAAGGAGTGCCTGGCGATGGGCGCGGACGCGGCGGTGCTGGTGAGCGACCGGGCGTTCGGCGGCGCGGATACGCTGGCGACTTCGTATACGCTGGCGGCGGCGGTCCGCAAGCTGGGGAACGCCGACCTGATCCTGTGCGGCAAGCAGGCGATCGACGGCGATACCGCCCAGGTGGGGCCGGAGATGGCCGAGCACCTCGGCTGGACGCAGGTGACTTACGCGGCGAGCGTGGAGATCGACGGCACGAAGGTGAAGGTCAACCGCGAGCACGACGAGGGCTATGATGTGATTTCGACTCAGTTGCCGGCGGTGGTGACGATTATCAAGACGCTGCTCGAGCCTCGTTATCCGACGGTGAAGGGCACGATGAAGGCCAACCGGACGGAGATCCCGGTGTGGACGGCCGCCGATCTGGACGTCGACCCGGACTGCCTGGGCCTGAACGGCTCGCCGACGAAGGTGAAGCGCATCTTTACCCCCCAGCGCCAGGTGCACGGGGAGATTATCGAAGGCGAACCGCGCGAGGCGGCCGCCGCCCTGGTGGAAAAACTGCGGGAACTGAAGATCGTTTAGGGAGGAGCGGGACAAATGGCGATAATGATTAAGACTGAAGAATGTATCGGCTGCGGCGCGTGCGTCGGCGCCTGCCCCTTCGGGGCGATCGTGCTGGAGAACGGCAAGGCGCGGATTACCGACGCGTGCACTTCGTGCGGCGCGTGTGTTGATAGCTGCCCGGTGGGGGCGATAGTATCGGATGCGCCGGCGGGCGGGGCGAATCAGGAGGCCGACAGCGCCGCGAGCGGCGTGTGGGTGTTCATCGAGCAGCGCGGCGGCCATATCCGCAATGTGTCGCTGGAGCTTATCGGCGAGGGCCGCAAGCTGGCCGACGAGCTGGGCGAGGAGCTGGCCGGGGTGGTGATCGGCGACGATGTGGCCGGCCTGGCGAAGGAGGTTTTCGCCAGCGGCGCCGATAAGGTTTATCTGGTGGAGCACGCGCTGCTGAAGGATTACAATACCGACGGCTACGCGGCGGCGTTTACGGCGCTGATCGGGAAGTACAATCCGTCGGTGATATTGCTGGGGGCGACGAACGACGGCCGCGACCTGGGGCCGCGCGTGGCGGCGAGGGTGAAGACCGGCCTGACGGCCGACTGCACCGGGCTGAGCATCGACCCGGAGACGAAGCTGGTGGCCTGGACGCGTCCGGCTTTCGGCGGCAATATCATGGCGACGATTTTCTGCCCCGACCGCCGGCCGCAGATGGGCACGGTGCGGCCGAAGGTGTTCAAGAAGCCGCAGCCGGATTATGGCAAGAGCGGCGCGCTGGTGCGCGAGGACATCGCGCTGGCGGCGGCGGACGTGCGCACGAAGCTGGAGGATGTTATCCAGGTGTGCACGACGAACTGCAATCTGGAGGACGCCGAGATTATCGTGTCGGGCGGCCGCGGCCTGGGCAACCCGGAAGGGTTCAAGCTGATCCAGGACTTGGCGGACGCGCTGGGCGGCACGGTGGGCGCGTCGCGCGCGGCGGTGGACGCGGGCTGGAAGCCGTACCCGCACCAGGTGGGGCAGACAGGCAAGACGGTGGGGCCGAAGATTTATTTTGCGTGCGGCATTTCGGGCGCTATCCAGCATCTGGCGGGTATGCAGACGTCGGATATGATCGTGGCGATCAACAAGGACCCGGATGCGCCGATTTTCAAGGTGGCCCATTACGGTATCGTCGGCGATCTGTACGAGGTTATCCCGGCGATTATCGCCAAGCTGAAAGATTAATTTTGGCTGACTCGCACCATTCGCAGGAATATTCTGATAATTAACAGAATATAGTGGAACGTCTAGCAATTTTTAGGGACGTGATGCGAATGTTCGTGAAAGATGTGATGACCCGCGAGGTGCTGACGGTGACGGAGTGGGTGCCTGTCGCCGAGGCTGTCCAGTTGCTGAGGAAACATAAGGTGAAGGGCATTCCGGTGGTGGACGCCGTCGGCCGGGTGTGCGGCTTGTTCACGGTGAAGCATCTTTTTCAGGTGGTGGCGGACGAGGGGAAGCTGGCGCTGCCGGTCAGGGAGCTGATGCAGCGCGAGGTGACGGTCATCAAGGACGATACGTTGCTGGAGGAGACGTGCGGTTTTCCCCAGAAGCGGCTGCCGGTGGTGGACGGCGACGGCAACCTGGTCGGCATGCTCACGAAGAGCGATATTATCCGCGGTTTCAAGACGACGTTCGTGCATGCCCGCCAGGAGCTGAAGGCGGTGCTGGAGGCGACGCCCCACGGGATCGTGGCCGTAAATCCCCACGGCTATATCACGTTCATCAACCCGGCGGCGGAGAAGGTCCTCCGCCTGAAGGCCAAGCGGGTGATCGGCGGCGATGTGTCGGATTTCATCCCGAACTGCGCCGTTTCCGAGGTGCTGGCGACCGGGCGGGTGATCCGCAATTTCAAGAATACGATCAACGGCAATACTTATATCGCTCACGCCGCGCCGATCATGGACGGCAGCGATATCATCGGTGCGGTGGCGTCTTTCCAGCCGTTCAGCGAGATCGAGAGCCTGGCCGACGAGCTGGGGGTGGTCAAGCAGCTTTACAAGGAACTGGACGCGGTCATCAGCTGCTCGTACGACGGCATTCTGGTCACCGACGCCGACGGCGTCATCCGCAAGGTGAACGCCGCGACCGTGAAGCTGCTGGGGCTCAACCCGCCCCAGACGGCGGGAAACGGCAAGGGCGAGGTGGGGCAGGAGCACCATCTGGGCGTGAAGGTGGCGACGAAGGTGCGCCATGACCGCAAGCCATGCTCGATTTCCTGCCGGGTGAACGGCAAGCAGGTGGCGCTGACCGGCACGCCGGTGTTCGACGAGAACGGTTCGGTGGTGCGGATTGTGACCAATGTCCGCGATTTGTCGGAGTTGTCGGCTCTCAAGCAGGAGCTTGAGGAGGTCAACCGCCTGAAGGAGATGTATTTCTCCGAGCTGGCCCGCCTTAAGGTGGAGGTGGCGTCGACGAGCGGCACGTTCCGCAGCGCGGCGATGCAGCGGGTGTACGATCTGGCGCTCAGGGTGGCGGCGGTGGATACGCCGGTGCTGGTGCAGGGCGAGTCGGGCGTGGGCAAGGAGGTGCTGGCCAATTTTATCCACGAGAACAGCACCCGCCGGAATGGGGCGTTTATCAAGATAAACTGCGCGGCCATCCCGGAGACGCTGCTGGAGTCGGAGCTGTTCGGCTACAGCGACGGCGCGTTCAGCGGCGCGCGGCGCGGCGGCAAGCCGGGGGTTTTCGAGATCGCGAGCAGCGGCACGCTGTTTATGGACGAGATCGGCGAGCTGCCGGGCAGCATCCAGGCCAAGCTGCTTCGCGCCCTGCAGGATCAGGAGTTTTTCAAGGTCGGCGGCAGCAGGCCGGTGAAGTTCGACGCCCGGCTGCTGTTCGCCACCAACCGCGATCTGGAGGCCGAAGTCAAGGCGGGCCATTTCCGCGAGGATCTGTTCTACCGGATTAATATCGTCCCGCTTTTTGTGCCGCCGCTACGCGAACGGCCGCAGGATATAGCCGTGCTGACGGCCGAGTTTTTGGCCAAGATGAATGAGAAGTATCATACTGATAAGAAGCTTTCGCCCGAGGTTATCGAGGCGTTCACGAATTACGCGTGGCCGGGGAATGTCCGCGAGCTGATCAACGTGCTTGAGCGGATCGTCATCACTTCCCGGCAGGAGATCATCTCTTTCGAGGATCTGCCCGGCAATTTCCAGCGGCAGGCCGCTTCATCGGCGGCGCTCGCCCGCGGGGCGGTTGTTTTGCCGCTGAAGGATGTTTTGGATATGGTGGAGAAAGATGTGATCGAGCAGTCGCTGCGGATGTCGAGGAGTCTCCGGCAGGCCGCCAGGGCTTTGGGGATCGATCCTTCGACGCTGCTTAGAAAGGCGGAGAAGCACAAGGTCAGGGCGAGTGTTGAATATCCGCAACAACCGCCGTATATTTTCAACGGGAAAAATTGACATGCAAACTAATTTGTTGCGATAACGCAACGAAGCTCGGCGGCGGGTTTGTGATTTTTCGCACATCCGCGGAACCCCCCCTGGTTGGCACCGAATTTGCAGATTATTCACAACAATGGCGCCAATCAATATGCGAAGGGGGATGTCAATGGTAACCGAGCAGCAAAGAGCTAAGGTCCTCAGTTATCGGTGGGTCTGTCTGGTAACGCTGTGGTTCGTGTATTTCTTCGTTTACTTCGATCGGGTGGCGCCGGCGGTGGTGGCGCCGGAGCTGATGAAGGCGTTCAACATCAGCGCCGCCAGCCTGGGGCTTTTGTCTGCGGCCTATTTCTATCCTTACGCCGCCATGCAAATACCCTCCGGTATTTTCTCGGACTTCCTCGGGCCGCGCCTGGCGGTGACGATCTTCTTCATTATCGCCGGTGTCGGCACGGCGATGTTCGGGATTGCGCAGAGCTATGACTGGGCGATCATCGGCCGGGTGATGATGGGTATCGGCGTGGCCGTGGTCTATATCCCGGTGATGAAGATCCAGGCGCAGTGGTTTAGGGCCCATGAGTTTTCTACGCTGACCGGCATCTTGCTGACGGTGGGCAATATCGGCGCCTTGGGCGCCGCCGCCCCGCTGGCGAAGTTCGTTTCGATGACGGGTTGGCGGGAGGCTTTCTATTATCTCGGGGCGATCACCGTCATCCTGGCGGCGGCGACGTATCTGCTGGTCCGCAACCGTCCCCAGGATATGGGCCTGCCGTCGCTGAACGAGGTTGACGGTATCAGGGTCGACGCGGCCGAGGTGGCCCGCGACGAGAGCATCAAGCTGGGCGAGGCGATCAAGATCGCAGTGACCAACCGCAATTTCCCGTGGCTGGCCGTGTACGCTTTCGCGGTCTATGGGCCGATGATGGGCTTCCAGGGGTTGTGGGCGGTGCCTTATATGATGGATACGTTCGGCTGGACGAAGCAAGCGGCTTCGAACGTGCTGTCGTGGTGGGCGATCGGCATGATTTGCGGCTGCCCGATCCATGGCTGGGTTTCCGACCGCGTCGTCCATAGCCGCAAGAAGGTGGTTATCACCGGCGCGGCGGTGTATACGCTGGGCTGGCTGTATATCGCTCTCAGCCCGACGGGCTGGAGTACGGCGACGATGTCGGCGTTCTGCTTCCTGATGGGCGGCTTCGGCGGCGCTTATATCACCAACTACGCCCACCTGACCGAGCGCCTGCCTCGTAAGGTCGTGGGCACGGCGATCGGCGTTTTCAACCTCTTCTATTTCTTGGGCGGCGCTTTCTTCCAGCAGTATATGGGCGTCATTCTCGACGGCTACGGCAGGGTGGCCGGCAAGTTCCCGGTGGAAGCGTACACTTCGACCTTCTGGCTGTGCTTCGGCGGCATGGTGGTGGGTACGCTGGTGCTGTTCTTCACGGTGGAGACGTTCGTGAAGAAGGAGGTTCCCGTTTCCCAGGCTGTGAGTAATAAAGCGTAAGTCGGTCAGGAGGGCCCGCCCTCGCTGACCGCAGGCGCGGGCCCTCTCTCCCAAAAGAGAGGAGGCCAAGGGCATGAAAGTCAAAATCGTCAGTGCCGCCGAGGCTGTCAAACACGTCAAATCGGGCGACACTGTGGGCATATCGGGGTTCATCGGCATGGGCCACCCGGCCGAGCTGACCGAGGCGCTGGAAAAAAGGTTTCTGGAGACGGGCGAGCCGAAGAATCTGACCCTGACCTACGGGGCCAGCCAGAATGACGGCAAGTCGTGGTGGGGCCTGAACAGGTTCGCCCACGAGGGCTATGTAAAAAAGGTGATTGCCGGCCATTTCAGCCTGCAGCCTGATTTGAACAAGCTGATCATCGACAATAAGATCGAAGCTTATAACATTCCCCAGGGTGTGATGATGCACCTTTTTCGGGCGATCGCCGGCAAGAAACCCGGGGTGCTTACCCATGTGGGTCTGCGGACGTTCGCCGATCCGCGGGAAACGGGCTGCCGCCTGAACGAGATTTCCAAGCGGGAAGTCGTCAAACTGCTGGAGGTGGACGGCGAGGAGTACCTGTTATACAAGTCTTACCCCATAAACGTCGCCCTCATCCGCGGCACAAGCGCCGATACGCGCGGCAACATCAGCATCGAGAAAGAGGGCATTTCCCTGGAGTTTTTGCCGCTGGCGATGGCGGCCCGCAATTCGGGCGGCATTGTTATCGCCCAGGTGGAGCGGATTGTCGAGGCGGGTACGCTCCACCCGATGATGGTGAAGGTGCCGGGGATAATGGTCGATTATATCGTCCAGGCTTCGCCGGAGAACCACAAGCAGTCGATGGGCGAGCAGTACAACCCGGCGCTGTCGGGCGAGGTGAAGGTGCCGCTTGCCGGTTGGAAGCCCATTCCGCTCGACGACCGCAAGATTATCTGCCGGCGGGCGGCGATGGAGCTTATCCCCGACGCGGTGATCAACACCGGCATCGGTATGCCGGAAGGGGTGGCGCTGGTGGCGGCCGAGGAGGGATTCAGCGACCAGTTGACGATGACGGTCGAGCCCGGCCCAATCGGCGGCGTGCCGTTGTCAGGGCTGCGGTTCGGTTGCTCCCTTAACCCGGAGGCGCTCCTCGACCACCCTAACCAGTTCGATTTCTACGACGGCGGCGGCCTTGATTTGGCGGTGCTGGGGCTGGCGGAGTGCGACCAGTTCGGCAATGTCAACGTCAGCAAGTTCGGGCCGCGCATCGCCGGCGCTGGCGGCTTTATCAACATCACCCAGAACACGAGGCACGTCATTTTCGCCGGCACGCTGACGGCGGGCGGGCTGGAGGCGGCGGTGGAGGGCGGCAAGCTGAAGATCGTCCAGGAGGGCAAGAGCAAGAAGTTCGTGCCCAAGGTCGGCCACATAACCTTCAGCGGCCAGTACGCCAAGAAGGCCGGCCAGAGAGTGCTGTACGTGACCGAGCGGGCGGTGTTCGAGCTGACGGCGACCGGGGTGATGCTGACCGAGATCGCGCCGGGGGTCGATCTGGAGCGGGACGTTCTCGCCCAGATGGATTTCAAGCCTCATATTTCCCCCAATCTGAAGCTTATGGACGCCCGCATATTCATCGACGAGCCCATGAATCTCAAGCCGGAGATCATGGCGAAGAACGGCGGCTGACCAGCGATTCTTCGGCGGGGATACCCGCTTGACGGATAATACGATTAGGGAGAGTGAACGGTATGGCATTGATGAACGGCGAGCAGTACAGGGAGTCTCTGAAGAAATTGCGCCCCAATATGTATAAGTGGGGGGAACTCATCGCGGACGTGACGACCCATCCCGCGACCCGGCTGCATGTCCAGTCGGTGGCGGATTCGTACGACGCGGCGTTCGATCCGGAGAGGGCCCCCCTCTTTACCAACAAGTCGTCCCTGACCGGGGAGACGGCCCACCGCTGGAATACGCTGATGAACAGCATGGAAGCGCAGATGGGCAACTCGAAGATGAAACGGGCCCAGTACCAGTGGACGGGGACGTGCCAGGGAGCGACCTGCGCCGGCTGGACGGGGATCAACGTGCTGTGGGCGATAACTTACGAGATGGATAAGGAGTACGGGACGAATTACCACGAGCGGATCAAGAAATACTTCAAGCATGTCGAGGACAACTGCCTGGCGCTGGCGGGCGCGATCACCGACGCCAAGGGCAACCGGGCCCTCAAGCCTTCCGAGCAGCCGAACAAGGATTCCAACCTCCATATCAAGGAGATCCGTCCCGACGGGATCGTCATCCGCGGCTACAAAGCCCAGATCTGCGGAGTGGCGGCCTGCCACGAGATCATCGCGATGGCTGGCGGCGGCTACGGCGAGGCTGACAAGGATTTCTGCCTGGCGGTGGCGGTGCCCCGCGACGTGGCCGGGCTGACGATCGTCGAGACGCGCCGGCCGAGCGACAACCGCGATGAGGAGGAGGGCTGGGATGCGCCGAAGTCGGGCAATATAACCCAGGCGTTCCTGTTCTTCGACGATGTGTTCGTACCGAACGACCGCGTTTTCCTGTGCGGCGAGTTCAAGTATACCGGCAAGGCGATCGGCTACTTCACCGCCATTTACCGCGCGGCGATCGGCGCTTGCGTGGCCGGTCAGGGCGACATCATGTGCGGGGCGGCGATCAATATGGCCCGCGCCAACGGCCTGTCGCAGAAGGCCTTCCAGGATAAGCTCAACCAGATGGCGATCAACAACGAGATAACCTATTCGGTCGGCCTGGGGGCGATGCTGGCCGGCAAGGGCCATGCTTCGGGGCTGTGGATTCCCGATATGCTGCTGGCCCATGTCAACAAGACCCAGGTGGCCAAACTGCCGTACGAGACGAAGGTCATCGCTCAGGATGTCAGCGGCGGCGTCGCCGAAACCGGCTGTTTCCCGTCCTATAAGGATTGCCAGTCGCCCGTCTATGGCGCCGAGATCATGAAGGCGCTGGCGGCGGGGGCGGACGGCGAGACGCGGGCGCGGGCGGCGAGGCTGGTCGAGTGGCTGACGGTCGGCGGCGGCATCCCCGGCTGCATGCACGGCGGCGGCTCGCCCGACGGGGCCCGCATGGTGGTCCGCGCGCTGGAGCCGTGGGAGCGGTTCGCCAAGGACGCGAAGCGCATCGCCGGTATCACCGCCGAGTTGGCCGATCCCGCTCCGGCGAAAAAATAGCCGGGTAATATAAAAATCGAGCACACGGGAGGAACAATCGATGAATTTCATCCTGACCCCGGAACAAGAAGATATCCGCAAGATGGTGCGCGAGTTCGCCGCCAAGTCGGTGGCGCCGACGGCGGCCGAACGCGACGAGAAGGAGCTTTTCCCGCGGGATATTTTCGATCAGATGGGCCAGCTCGGCCTGCTCGGATTGCCGTATCCCGAGGAATACGGCGGCGGAGGCAGCGATTATGTGAGCTACGCGATCGCGGTCGAGGAGATTTCGCGGGTGTGCGCCTCGACAGGCATCGGCCTGTCGGTGCATGTATCGCTGTGCTCGGGGCCGATCATGCTTTACGGGACCGAGGAGCAGAAGCAGAAGTTCCTGCGCCCGCTGGCCGAGGGCAAGAAGCTGGGGGCGTTCGGTCTGACCGAGCCCAACGCAGGCACGGACGCGGCCAACGGTTCGAGCACGGCGGTGAAGGACGGCGACAGCTATGTGCTTAACGGCACCAAGGTGTTCAACACCAACGGCGGCGAGGCCGAGATATACCTGTTCTTCGCCGCGACCGACAAGGCGCTCGGACCTAAGGGGATGAGCTGCTTCATCGTCGAGAAGGGCACCCCCGGGTTTTCCTTCGGCAAGAAGGAGGTCAAGATGGGTATCCGCTCGTCGGTGCAGCGCGAGCTGATCTTCGAGAACTGCCGTGTGCCGGCCGCCAATCTGCTGGGCAAGGAGGGCGACGGCTTCAAGATCGCGATGGGGGCGCTGGACAGCGGCCGTATCGGCGTGGCCGCCCAGGCAACCGGGATCGCCCAGGGGGCGCTGGACGAGGCGATTAAGTACTCGAAGCAGCGCGTGCAGTTCGGCAAGCCGATCTCGACTTTCCAGGGCGTCAACTTCATGCTGGCTGATATGGCGACCAAGGTCGAGGCGGCCAGGCTGCTGACTTATCAGGCGGCGTTCAAGCGGTCGAACGGCCTGCCGTACGCCAAGGAGGCGGCGATGGCGAAGATGTTCGCGTCGGATACGGCGATGGCGGTGACGACGGACGCGGTCCAGGTGTTCGGCGGCTACGGCTTCAGCCGCGAGTACCCTGTGGAGCGGATGATGCGCGACGCCAAGATCACGCAGATCTACGAGGGCACCAACCAGGCGCAGCGGATGGTCATCGCCGGCAATATCCTGCGGTAATACTATCAGCAACGGAAAACCCCCGGGGAAAGTTCCCGGGGGTTTTGCTTTGAGTAAGCGGCAACCACCTGCTAAGCAGGTGGTATCAAAAAGCTTATAGCTATGCGGAGGAAAGAAAAGCCTCCTTTGTTAAAATATATGCAGGTTTGCCGACCGCATAAATAACAAAGGAGGCGCATCCAAAATGGATACT
>JAHDOI010000041.1 GCA_018434945.1 Selenomonadales bacterium | reverse complement strand
GTCGAGGGAAAACACGTTCACACCGCCACTGGGGCAGTCGCCAGAAAGTTAACCAATATCGTCCATGCCATGCTCAGGGACAACACCGTATTTTCTCTTCATCCTTAGTTCCTGGTACTTGACTTTTCATAGCTGGTCTAACCTCGTCGCCGACGGCTGGCCGTACGCGGCTAACGGTCTCCTGACCGATAGCCGCTCGCTCGCCGTCCATGGCTCGCGCCGGTCGCCGTTACCGGCTCTCTCGCTTAGACTCACGGGGACGGTCCTTTTGAGTCATATGGTGTCAAGGGGACGGGGTTGTTGACACCCCCCACCCGTCACACAGCAATACAAAATAATCACCCATTAGCCTCTAGGCCAATACATGATTATCAGCACCCCGATCAAAGCTACGATGCCGCCTATTATATTAAATTTGTCAGGTGCCACGTTATCGATCTTCCATCCCCAGACAATCGAAAGAACGATAAAGATACCGCCATAGGCGGCATAAACGCGGCCGAAGTTGGCAGGTTGCAATGTGGGCACTATGCCATACAGCACCAAAATGAAAGCCCTACACATGAGCTGTCTCGTCTTTCCGCCGGGAATCACTTAATACTAAGCTTTTCCGGAGATATTCATTCACACCCATACAAACCAAAACCCCCGCCTCCCGGCCGGGGTTTCTTGTTCTTCCCTCCGCCATCGTTCCTTTGCCGACTCTCTGCCTTTTCCCACTTCCCTCCGCCCCTTCGTCATCACTCCTCCTGCCGTCTCCCCGCCCTTTCTCCGCCGTCTCTCCGCCCCTTCCCGCTCACTTCTCTGCCGTCTCTCTGTCGTTTCTCTGCCCCTTCTCTCTCACTTCGCAGGCACTTCTCTGCCGTATCTCTGCCGTATCCCTACCGTTTCCCTGACACCCCCCTACCTTTCCCTGCCTTTCCTCTTCCCCTCCTCTTTACCCTTTTCATCGCCCCATGCACCGCATTCACACATCCCGCCACCCCTAAAACCCACCCCGGCCACACCACCCGCGGATAACATTTATTTCCCGCTTATAACTATCCATTCACACACCAAAACCTCCGCCTCCCAGCCGGGGGTTCTCATTCTCCGCCCCTTCTCGAGCGCCTGTGAAAAGCCCCGTCCGGCGGCACCTCCCGCCTGACGGGGCTTTGTCTGGCCCTGAGCCTACTCCTTCCGCCCGATGCTGAGCGCCAGGTGCCCGGCCAGCACCCTCTCCACCATCTCCGCCTCGGCCCGCTGGCAGCCCACGATCAGCATCACCTCCGTCGTCTTCCCGGCCCGCGGCTGCTTTTCGGCATACAGCCTGTAGTAGACGTACTTGATCGCAAACCCCAAGGCCGCCCCCGCGAACAGGCCGATCAGGCTCCAGATTATCGGCCCCCACGTCCACATGTACCCCCACATCGTCCCAAACAGCATGAATATCGTGCCAAGCACCGTCGGCAGGTCGAACATGCTCATCCCGTCCGCCCGGTGGATGGTGTCGAACATCTTCACATTCTTCTGCGGCGAATTCATCGGGATGGCACAGATGCTGTCCGGGGCGATCCCCCTCTGCTCCAGCTCCGTTATAGCCAGCTCCAGCTTTATCGAATGCTCGAACGAGCCCGTAATATACATTTCCGCCTCCGCCTTTGTCGGCATTTTGAACCCTGGGCACTGGTACTTCCGCTTGAAAAACATCACTTGCTCTTTTTCGAACAGGCGGTTGTACTCGACCGTGTTCACATAGGCGTCATAGGCGGCGAACCCGTATATCGACGGCAGATACATCAGCCACTGCGGATCCAGGACCGCCTTTGCCTGCTCGTAAAGCCCCAGGGCGGTAAACTGGATGCCCTGGAAAAGGAACGAATAGTGCGCGATCGCCATCCACCATATCACCAGAAAGAACCCTGTCGGTATCCGGTGGGTGTAGATGTGGCCAAGCCCCGGCGCGACGGTCGTCCAGGCCACCGCTGCCCACGGCGAGCGCCGGTCCAGGGCGTTTATCTCCATGAAGGACACGCTTACCGGTTGGATGGTCTCCTCGTTCCGGTCGGCCAGGATCGCCAGCTGGTTAAACTGCAGCGCCAGCCGGTAGCTGTCCCATATCGCGTAGATGAATACCAGCACATACATCAGCAGCCAACGGTTGTCGGCGATCTCCTTCGCCATCTCGTACCGCCCTGTGAAAGTATACAGGATCGCCATATTGACCTTCGCCTGAGTGTTGACCATCATCTCCCAGAAAAACAGCAGGAAACCGCTTACATAATTGCCCATGCTAATGTGGCCGAAGCCGGGATAAGTCGCCGACCACCAGGCCATTGTCCAGGGATTGCGCAGATGAAAGAAATTGGTGGCCAGGGAATTCATCGCTCCCTTTGGCCTGCGCGCTTGTTGCTGCTGGGATTGCTCCGCCTTCATCGGTCTCTCCTGGTTCGTCAGCGACAAAAAACACATGCAAAAAAATTTGCCTGGTTATTATCCCCCTCGCAGGGGAAACCATACGGCGGCTCCACTGCCGGGATTTCTTACCTCCCCCACCCCTTCGCCCTCGCTCCTCCAGCCGTCTCCCCCTGTTCTCCGCCGTCCCTCCGCCCCTTCCCCCTCAATTCGCAGTCATTTCTCCGCCCTTTCTCTGCAGTCTCCCTGCCGTTTCCCGCTCACTTCTCAGGCACTTCTCTGCCGTATCTCTACCGTTTCCCTGACACCCCCTGCCTTTTCCCTTCCCCTCCTCTTCCCCTCCACTTCCCCTCCTCTCCCCCTCCGCTTCCCATCCCCTTCTCCTCCTCTTTATCCTTTTCATCACACCATGCACTGCCTTCACACATCCCGCCACCCCTAAAACCCACCCCGGCCACTCCATTCGCGGATAACATTTATTTCTCGCTTATAACTATCCATTCACACACCAAAACCCCCGCCTCCCGGCCGGGGTTTCTCGTTCTTCCCTCCGCAATCGTTCCTTTGCCGACTCTCTGCCTTTCCCCACCTCCCCCACCCCTTCGCCCTCGCTCCTCCAGCCGTCTCACCCTGTTCTCCGCCCCTTCTCGCTCACTTCGCAGGCATTTCTCTGCCCTTTCTCTGCCGTCTCCCTGCCCCTTCCCGCTCACTTCTCAGGCACTTCTCTGCCGTATCTCTGCCGTTTCCCTGGCACCCCCCTGCCTTTTCCCTTCCCCTCCTCTTCCCCTCCTCTCCCCCTCCGCTTCCCCTCCCCTTTACCCTTTTCATCGCCCCATGCACCGCATTCACACATCCCAGCACTCCCCAAACCCACCCCGGCCACACCACCCGCGGATAACATTTATTTCCCGCTTATAACTATCCATTCACACACCAAAACCCCCGCCTCCCGGCCGGGGTTGCCTATTCGCCCGGCGCTCATATCATATAAGAAAAAACGGCGGTGACGAAGATGGAAGCGGCTATTCTGCTGGCCGTGGTGGCGGCGCTCCTGGTGCTGGTCATCGTGATCCTGCTGCTGCCGGGCGCGCTCCCCTGCGGCGGTTAGGAGCGGCGGCCATGGATATAACCAAGCTCGACCCCAACTCACTGGCGCTCCTCGGCACGCTGGTGAGCGCGGTCGGCGACCTGCTGCAGGGCGTCGCGACCGAGCTTCAGATACGCCAGGACAAGGCCGGGCAGCAGCAAACCGCCGCCAGGGACGCCAAGCTCGCCAGGCTGGAAAGCGAGATAAGCGAGCTAAAAGAGGCAATCGCCGCCCTCAAAAAGCCACCGGCGAAATGAGCCCCCGGCGCGCGGCATTTTCCGCCACCGGCGGCGCGGTATGAGCTATAATTAAAGCAGCGCTTAAATCATGGGAGGGCATCATATGTCGAAATTCGAATTCCGCGGTTCGGGCCTCGGTTATTTCTGGCTGTTCCTCTGGACGTCCCTCGCCAGCATCGTCACCTTCGGCCTGTTCTTCCCGTGGGCTTATTCCGCCCAGCAGCGGTGGATCGCCGCCAACACCTACATCGACGGCCGCCGGCAGGCGTTCGTCGGCAGCGGCCTCGGCCTGCTCGGCCACTGGCTGCTCATCATGGTCCTCACCTTCATAACCTTCGGTCTCTACACGCCCTGGGCCTACTGCCGCCTCAAGCGCTGGGAGGTCGACAACACCGTCTTCGCCGACGAACTGCCTGGCGCATAAAGCCAAAAAAGCGAGGCGCCGTATACCCGGCGCCTCGCTATCGAAACCCAAACCCCAGCCCTCGGAATACGCCTTTGCGCGCGTTCGTCACCGCCGGGGCTTGAGGGTCGCCGCACCCTCGCCCAGCGGCGCTCCCAGGCCCGCCTCCGGGCCGTATTCCCGCCCGGCCCGGACAGCGCTGCGGCCGGCGATGCTCTCGATCGCCGCGGCCGCCCGCTCGGCGCACCGCCCGTCGCTATAGGCGAAAATATCCCCGATAAGTCTTCGATAATATTCGCTCGGCCGCCAGCCGCCAGCCAGCAGCTCGGCCACCTTGTCCTCCAGTTCGGCCGGCGTGGCCGCGCGGCAGGTCATATCCCACCACCGGGGGTCGGTCGCGTTCGCCCGCAGCGTCTCGTCGCTCACGCCGTAGGCTATCACCGGCCGCCCGAGTTGGGCGTATTCGAACAGCGTGCTGCTGAAGTCGCTGATCAACAAGTCGGCGACATACTGGCAGGCGGTCGGGTCGGCGTCCTCGCAGAAAATCACGTTCGGCAGACCGCGATAGAGGTCGCGCCATTCCTCGGGAGAGTGGTCGTGCAGCTTGGCGATCACGTTGTACCTTGCCCCCAGCCTGTCGAGGTCTTTATATAACACCGGCGCGGTGCTCGCCTCCCCCCATGTGGGGGTGTAGAGCAGCGTCTTCCTCCCGGGGTCGGCCCCCAGCCGGCGGCAGATTTCCTCCTTCGCCAGACGGCCGGAAAAAAAGCCGTCCGTCTTGGGATACCCCACGACATGGACGTTTTCCTTGCCCTGCGCCCTCAGCCGTTCGGCCGCGCAGCGGCCGGGCACCAGATAATGCATATCCTTGTCGCCCTTGGCGTAATAATAATTTTTCGGCCCCACCCCGTGATAGATCTGGATCTTCCTGATGCCCACCGGGTACCTGTTCTGGTTGTAATCGGCGAAAATCACCGCGTCCGGGTACAGCCTGCCGGTAAAATGGTCGATGCCGCGCGCCGCGAGATACCGCGCGGTCTTTTCGTTGCCGGCCACGATGCGGACATCCGGCAGGCAGCGGTGGATATTCTCGAACATCACATAATGGATGGGCGACTGCAGATAAGCGACCGTGCCGTCCGTTTCGCCGCGCCATTTTTTCCAGCGCCACACGAATACGTACGGGAAAACATCGGTTATCTGCCGCCACAGCCGCCTGGCCTCCCGCGCAACCTTCTTCGCACTTATCTTCCCCGCCCCCTTTTTCCATATATTACCATATATATCCATAATATGGAAGTATATGGTAAAAAAATAAGCCGCCGGGATTCTTCCCGGTCGGCTATTTTCGTCTTGTGTCCCAAATCTAAAACCCCGGCCTTCCGGCCGGGGTCTCAGACTGTCGATAAAGGCCCACCTGCGGCATACCCGCAAGGGGCAGGCCGCAGTTCTAGTCGCTGAAGCGCCAAGAACTTGCGCACTTGCTCCTCAGAGCGCTTGCTTGCGTACGTCCCACAGTACGCGGCGCGGCGCGCTCGCACCCTTCCGGGTATAAGCGACCGCATCAACGCTAAAGCGTTGTGTGTCTGCTTATCCGGTGCGCCTTGCATCTGGACCTTTCTCACCAGTCTGACTTTTTCAGTGGAAAAACTGATGATTGCGCCGCTTCTCAGCGCTGTTTGGGCTGCTTCGGCTGCCTGGGCACCGCCTTCAGCACCACTTTATCGTCCTCGCACGCCACCTTCAGCGCGTAATCGACGACGCCCCGCTTATAGAGGTTCAGCTTCAGCGCCAGCAGCGCCTTGCCCACGTCCTCCTGCAGCTCGGGGGTGAAAAACTCCGCCCAGGCCGGCTTCGGCGCCTCTTTCCTCGCCGCCGGCTTAGCGGTCGGCGCGGCCGGCACGCTCGCCGTCCCGTCGCTCAGATGCTCGAAGCTGACCTGTTCCGCCATGTAGCCGACCATCTCGGAATCCTGGCGGTTTTTCGGTATCTTGACCATATTCACGCACTCCTTAGAAAATATAGCTCATCGTCCCTGCTCACAGCAGCACGACCGTTATCCCCGCGTTGCCGCGCTCGAAATCGCGGTCGCGGCTGAGGTCGGGATAAACATCGAGTATTTTGCGGGCGCCGGCGCCGAAGACGCTCCAGTCCTCCCCCGCCACCGCCTCCTTGATCTCGCCCCGCCGTTTGCGGTCCGCCAGGGCCGCGCGGATGCCGACCCTCAGCTTGCCGCCCACACCGGACGAGCCGTAGCCGTGGATTATCTTGACCGCCTTCGCCCCCTGGGCGCGGGCCCGGATGAGCTCCCCGGCCAGCCGGTGGACCGCCTGCTCGACGGTCGGCATGCCGAGCTCCAGATTGATTATTACCATCTTCGTAGCCATGCTATAATCGTCCATTCCCCCGTTATTCCTTCACCGGCAAAAACCTCACCGCCCGAGGACGGAAAATGTATGGCCGCACCACTCGCGCGTCTCGCGGAATACTTCGGCCAGCAGGTGGCCGTATACCGCGCCGGCCACCGCCTTGGCACCGTCCCCGTAGGCAGCCCAGTCCGGCTCGGCCAGCGGCGCCTCAAGGCGCGTGGCGACGGTATAGTCCCGCCAGCGCCGAGCGCGGTAATCCCCGGCCAGCCCGTCCGGCAGCGCGGCTTCCCCGGCGGTCACCACCGTCTTCGGCCACAGCTCCGCCACCTTCGGCCACGCCCCGGCCGGCATCAGCAGCACATCGGGCCGCTCCGGCCGGCCGTCCCCGTCCTCCCCGGCCGCGAACGCCGCGAACCCGCTCTCCAGCCACACTTCCGCGGCGCTGCCGGTCAAATCAAGAACACTAAACCGCTTCAGAATCAACCGCTCCTACTCCTCATAGATCATCTTCACCGTCATCCCGCCATCGACGACCAGATTGGCGCCCGTGATAAAGCCGGCGTCCCGGGATACGAGGAACAGGCAGGCGGCGGCGATATCCTCCGGCCGCCCCACCCTGCCGGCGGGGTGCTGTCCGTGGTCGATAGGGCGCAGGGCCGCCGGCCGGCGCGTCCGGCTCTTCTTCAGCATGCTGGTGTCGATCCAGCCGGGGCTGACCGCGTTGACCCTGATGTGCCGCGCCCCCAGCGTGACGGCCAGCGAACGCGTCAGCGCCAGCAGCCCGCCCTTGGCGGCGTCGTAGGCGTGCCAGTCAGGCTCCGACATAAGGGCGCGGGTGGAGGCGATGTTGACGACGGCCGCTCCCGCCGCCAGCAGCGGCAGGGCATACTTCACGACGACGTACGGCCCGCGCAGGTTGACGGCGATCACCGCGTCCCAGGCGGCCAGCGGCGCATCGAGCGGCGTCGTGCCCGATATCCCGGCGTTGTTTATGAGCGCGCCGAGGCTGACGCCGCGGGCGGCAAGGTCTTCGCAGGCTCCGGCCACCGCCTGCTCGTCGCTCACGTCGACGCCGTACAGCAGGCAGTCGGCCCCCAAGGCGGCGACCTCCGCCCGCGCCTCCTCTCCCGCTTCGCCGTCGCGCTCGAAAATCACGACATCCCAGCCCCGGCCGGCGAACGCCAGCGCGACAGCCCGGCCGATCCCCTGCCCTCCGCCGGTGACGAGGACGGATTGTTTCTTATCGGTCATTGTTTATCCCTCGCAGTCAAGCCGCTTATTTACTGGCGCAAGGCTTCGAGCGCCGCGACCAGCACATCCGGGCTGCCGAACGCCCCCGCCTTTGTGACGACCTTCAGGCCGTCGCGGCGGCCGCCCTGCAATTCCCCCAGGGGGACGCCGGTCGCCACCTCACGGATCACCTTGATGCCGGTGGCTCCGAGGGCGTTGCACACCGCCACCGCGATATCGCCGCCGGTCAGCACCAGGCCGCCGGGCGAAGCTTCCTCCGCCAGCCGGCCGCCTATCTCGCCGAGACCGCCGGCGACGAGGTCGCCGGCCTGCTGCCCGTCGAGGCCCAGAGCCTCGGCTTCGCGGCGGGTGGTGGCGACGATATCGTCGCTGTAGCCGGACGCCAGCACGGCGTTTTTCCCGTCCCGCAGCGCGGCCGCAGCAGCAGCGCAGCAGCGCTCGATCTCGGCTCTGCGCCTGTCGGCTGTGAGCAGAGCGGCGGGGGTGACCATTATATACGCGACATCCGGCCGCTCGCTGAGCTGGGCGACCTGGCTGCGGGTGACGTTGGAAACGCTGCCGGCGATCACGGCCACGGGGGCCGCGCGCTTCGCGCCGCTAAGCCCAAGGGCGGCGGGCAGATGCTCGGCCAGACCGGCCGATCCCACCCACAGCGCCCCGCGACCGCCGGCCGCGATAGCCGCGGCCAGCTCCCGAAGCTGTTCGTCCCGCCAGGCGTCGCAGACAACGACCTCCACCCCTTCACCCGCCAGCCGCGCCAGCCCGGCGGCGATCGCCGCCGCGCCAGCCAGCATCGTCTTCAGCCCCAGATGCCCGACCCGGCGCTTGGTCTGACCCGCCAGCAGAGCGGGGATATAGGACTCCTCAACAGGCATCTTGGGGTCGCGGGCGATCTCGCTCGCTTCGATAGGCACGCCGTTCAGGAGGTGCAGCCCGCCGACCGTAATCCGCCCGTTCTTGGGGAAGGCCGGCGCCACCACCGCCAGCTCCAGGCCGCACTCGTCCATGATGGCGTCGATCTGCGGACCGAGGTTGCCGCGGAGGGTGGAGTCGATTTTCAGATAGATGGTACCGACGCCGCCGGACTTCGCGAACCGCGCGGCTTGAGCCGCTTTGGCGTAAGCTTCGGCGGGCGGGGCGGCGCGGCTGTTCGTATCGATGACGACGACGTCCGAAGCCGCGCCGCTGCTGAATCGGCGGGCATCGAGGATGACGACGGTGGCCAGGCCCTGCTTGGCGAACTGGACGCCGGTGTCGTTGGCGCCGGTGAGGTCGTCGGCGATGACGGCGATCTTGGTCATGGTTTCACCTCTCTGACATTTTCGTACACTAGCATACATTTCTCTGGCATTTTCTCTGCCATCCGGAAGACGAATGTCTGGCATTTTCACCGATATGAGGGCAGAACAGCCGGCGGATGCTGTCCGCCGGCCACATTATGTAAAATTAAAGTTTACCTGTCGCCACGGCCGCGGCAGCTTTCGAGGTTGTGGACGTGGACGTGCTGGCCGGGCTCGATGTCGCGGGTGGCGAGGCCGATGGTTTCGCCGTATTTTTTTACCGCTTCGCCGCGCTTGATGGCGCGGAGGGCGAATTTGTGGCCGAAGGGGATTTTGTCGACGACGGTGACGGCCGGTTTACCGGCGCCGGCGTCCACTGTTACGGCGGTACCCGGCTCAACTGTTTCGACGACGGTGCAGACGTTGTCGGCGGGGTTCATGACTATCGCTCTCATCTTTTCCTCCCCTTCCGTCACATGGTCGGTCCGATGCGGTTGATGGCGAAGTCGTTGAAGCCGAGGATTTCGGCTTTGGCGAGCTTGCCGGAGGCGACGGCGAGCATTTCGGCGAAGATGCGCCCGCCGACCTGGGCGACCGTCTCGTCGCCGGTGATCACGGTGCCGGCGTCGAGGTCGATGTTGTCGTTCATTTTGTGGAAGAGGGGCGTGGTTGTGGAGACCTTGATGGTGGGGGCGATGGGCGAGCCGCAGCATGTGCCCCGGCCGGTGGTGAAGACGACGAGGTGGCAGCCGCCGGCGACCATGCCGGTGATCTGCTCGATGTCCTGGCCGGGGGTGTCCATCCAGATGAGGCCTTTGCCGGTGACGGGGGCGGCGTATTCGATGACGTCCCTGAGGGGACGGGAGCCGGCCTTGTAGATGCAGCCGAGCGATTTCTCCTCGATGGAGGACAGGCCGCCCTCGATGTTGCCGGGGGTGGGCTGGCCGCCGCGCATGTCGACACCCATGCCGGTGGCGAGGGTTTCGCAGCGGTCGATGACTTCGTAACAGCGCCTGGCGACCCGGTCGTCGACCGCGCGGGCGGCGATGAGGTGCTCGGCGCCGATTATTTCGGTGGTTTCGGCGAGGATGACGGTGCCGCCGGCGTCGATGAGGAGGTCGCTGGCGACGCCGAGGGCGGGGTTGGCCGATATGCCCGAGCAGGCGTCGGAGCCGCCGCATTCGGTGCCGAGGATGAGTTCGCCGGCATCGATCGGTTCGCGGCCGAGCAGCGAAGCGGCGCCGGCCATCGCCCGGGCGGCGCTGGCGCCGGCGGCGGTGGCTTTGACGGAGCCGCCCTCGTCCTGGATGACGACAAGGTGGACAGGCTTGTAGGGACACTTTGCCCTGACAGCGGCGGCGATGTCCTGGGCGCGGACTGTTTCGCAGCCGAGGCCGACGACTACGACGCCGAAGACGTTGGGATGGGCGCCGTGGGCGGCGAGGACGCGGGCGGTGCGTTCGGCGTCGGCGCCGAGCTGGGCGCAGCCGTGCTGGTGCTCGACCCATACGGTGCCGGCGACCTGCTGGGCTATGCCTCTGGCGACACGGTTGGCGCATATCACCGAGGGGATGACGAGCACGTGGTTGCGGATGCCGACGGTCCCGTCAGGGCGGCGGTAGCCTTGAAACTGCATTTTTGTCACCCCGGTTTTATTATTTGAAGGAATCGTAGATTGCCTTGTATTCGGGTGTGGGCGGAATGGATTTATAGATGTAGAGGTGGACGCCGTTGGGGTCGTCGACGACGAAGCTGCGCTCGCCCCAGGGTTTGTCGACAAGGTCCTGGACGATCTTGAGGCCGGACGCCTTGAGCCGGTGGTATTCGGCGTCGGCGTCGTCGACTTCGAAGGAGATGATGAGGCCTTTGTTGAAAAATTCGCCCGCCTCGCGCTGCGGCAGGGTGAAGCTGATGCCGATGGCGGGATTGTCGGCGGCGATGAGTTCGATGTACCAGTCGCTTTCGTAGACGAGCCGGAAGGCGAAATGGTTCATGTAAAATTCCTTCGATTCGCGAAGCTTGCTGGTGCTGATGGTGGAGTCTACCCGTTTGATTTTCATCCCGTTTTCCTCCTTGCTGTCGCTGTTTATTGGGGCTTGAGGCGTTTTTCGGCGGCAAGAAGCCGGCGATATATTTCGTAGTCGCGGTCCGAGTAGAGGACGAAGCGGACTTCGGCCAGCGGGTACGTGTCGAGGGCATCCAGGACGGCGGCGATGGCTACGGGCGCGGCTGCTTCGATGGGGTAGCGGTAGGCGCCGGTGCTTATCGAGGGGATGGCCAGCGTGCGGAGGCCGTGGCCGTGGGCGAGCCGCAGGCTGATCAGGTAGCAGGCGGCGAGCTGCTCGGGGTCGGACGGGCGGCCGCCGTATACCGGGCCGACGGTGTGGATGACATAGCGGGCGGCGAGTTTGCCGCCGCCGGTGATGACGGCCTGGCCGGCGGGACAGCCTCCCTGGCGCGCCCTGATGATATCGAGTTCGCGCATGATGGCCGGTCCGCCCCGGGCGTGGATGGCGCCGTCGACACCGCCGCCGCCCGCCAGGCGGCTGTTGGCGGCGTTAACGAGGCCGTCGGCGTCCTGGAGGGTGATGTCGCCGATCAGGGCGGTTATGAGCGTGCCGCGGTAGTGGGCTTTCATGCTTTTTTCCCTCCTCCCAGCCAATGGCGCAGGATGTACGGCAGTATCAGCAGGATGAAGAGCAGGCGGAACAGCTGGTAGCCGACGACGACCGATACGTCGGCGCCGACGAGGATGGCGGTTAGTCCCATTTCGGCCATGCCGCCCGGGGCGGTGCTGAGGAAGGCGCTCGCCAGGCTGGCGGGGATGGCGGCCGCCAGGCAGTAGCCGATGAGCAGGGCGACGAGGAGAAGGCTGGCAACGTTGAGGAGGGTGGCGCCGAGGATTTTCCGCCAGCCGGCGATGCCGGCGAAGTCTATGTTGCTGCCCATGTAGATGCCTACGGCGATCTGGGCGGCGGTCAGCAGGGGCAGCGGCACGGCGGGCGCGGGCAGGCCGGCGATGACGAGCGGGGCGGTGGCGAGCACCGGCCCGAGGAGGTAAGGGGTGGGGAAACCGAGGCGCGCCGCCAGCAGGCCGCCGGCGATGACGGCGGCGGCGTAAGGCAGGGCCGCGGCAGGATCGGCGGCAGAAACGGCGGCCGGGGCGGCGGCGGAGCCCGCGGCGAGACCGTGGATGGTGAGGAAGGGGACAGTGAAGACGACGGCCAGCATCCTGATTGTCTGCATGATGGTTACCACGGCGACGTCGGCGCCGGCGATTTCTTCGCTGAGGACGACCATCTGCGACAGGCCGCCGGGGACGGTGGCGAGGACGGAGGTGGCGAGGCTCAGCCCCGTCTGGCGGTGGGTGATCAGGGCGGCGGCCAGGCTGGCTATGATCAGCAGCGCGGTCATGGCGAGCATGAGCGGCAGCTGGGAGAGGATGAAGAGGCCGACTTCGGCGGTGAAGGGCCGGCCCATGATGTAGCCGAGGACGAGGAGGCCGGTGTTCCTGAGGCCCTCCGGCCAGAGGACGCCGCCGGGTTTCAGCCGGCCGAGGAGGATGGCGGCGGCCAGGGGGCCGAGCAGCCAGGGCAGCGGGCTGTGGAGACTGTGGAACAACAGCCCGCCCGCGACTCCCGCCGCCAGGGTGACGAGGAAGTTGGTCAGCATGTTTTCACCATGTGTTTGCCTTACATTATTGGGCGATAGCTTACTCTCTATACTATTTTGGCCCGCAGGCCGAATCTCCTGCGAGAAAATAGGAAAAAAATGCCCTTCCCGGCGTCCCTTTGCACAGGCCGGAGGCCGCTCAGAAGTCCCCAGATGCTAGGCGCGACGAGGCTTGCGCCGCGCCGCGTACTCGGAACGTACGCAAGCAAGCAAACGAGGAGCAACAACGCAGATGGGGGCTTATCAGCGGCCGAGAACCAAAAAGGACGGCTATTCGCCGTCCATACTGTATCCGAAACGTTCTCGTATAAATTCGATAAACACCGCCGCTATGACCGGGTCGAACTGACTGCCGGCGCCCCGCCATATTTCGCGGACGCATTCGCCGAGCGGCACCGGCGTCCGGTAGCAGCGGGAGGCGGTCATGGCGTCGAAGGCGTCGCAGAGGGCCAGCATCCTGCTGAAGAGGGGGATCTCGTCCTGGGCGAGGCCGTCGGGGTAGCCGGTGCCGTCCCAGCGTTCGTGATGGTGGCGCATGATGCCGACGATGGGGTCGACGCCGTCGACGCCGGCCAGCATCGCGGCCCCGTCGGCGGCGTGGAGTTTCATGACGGTGAACTCTTCGGGCGTAAGGCGGCCAGGCTTTGTGAGGATGTTTTCCGGGGTCTTAATTTTGCCGACGTCGTGGACGACGCCGACCATGTAGGCGAGGTTGATCTCGTCGGAGTCCATCCCCATCTGGCTGGCGAGGCCGGCCATGAGGTCGGCCACGCGTTCGGCGTGCATGGCGGTGCTGGGATCGCAGTAATATATCTGTCGGCAGAAGTCTTCGATGGCGTCCATGTTAACCTGTTCGATGAGCGGACGTCCGGCCGGCTTGTTTCGCTTCACGTCTTCACCTTTCGTACCGCGGCCCGGAAGCTGGTCGGGGCTACGGGAATCGGTCGCACAAAAGAAGCGATTCAACATCTGGTATGTTATTTCCTGCACAATTCGACAAATACCTACCCGGCTTTTTGGGAGTGCCGATTAGTCGCATGCAGATCATGCAGGTATGGGATGTGTTGCCGGCGGACGGCGGGTACCACGAATTAACCCTATTGAAAGGAGAGGTGGATTGTCTGCACGAAGTCGGGATACGGCCGGAAGAGGTTGGCGAGTTCGCTTGTCGATATGTTGCCGTTGCAATGTACTTCGACGAGGCCTTTAAGGGTGACGCTGGTTTTGGAGGCCGTCTGTTCCATTTTCAGCGGCACTATCTGGGTAACTTGCGAATCGGCGATTTTACTGTTCAGCCATTCCCATACCAGACCGTCTTCGACAGTATCAGTGGCGAGGACAATTCTTACCGGAAATATTTTTACCAATATGCTCCACCCTTTGCAGTAAATTATTTTGCATAGTGTTATGACCGGTAAAGCGGCTGGGACAAACGCCCCGCTTTTTGGCAATACAGGGTGTATTTTACCACAAAGTTATTGGAACGGTCTTTGAATTTTGTCAGATTTTACCTCGATAACAGCGAAATTTTTTCCGGCTCTTTGGGGTGTCCGTTGGGCCGGCTCGGGGATGGGGGAGGCTGCCGTTCCCCGCCTCGAGATCACAGTATTAACGCAGCGCCGGGTTTCATGATTTCGACTTTGACGCCTTTGAAGCGGGTTTCGACGGCTTTTTTGAAGGCTGCGGGGTCCTGCTTGATAAGGGCGTGGGTGTTGTAGTGCATGGGGACGACGATTTTGGCTTTGAGCATGCCGGCGGCTTCGACGGCGTCGTCGGGGCCCATGGTGTAGTTGTCGCCGATGGGCAGGAGGGCGCAGTCGATCTTCTCCAGCCTGCCGAGGAGGGCCATGTCGCCGAAAAGGCTTGTGTCGCCGGCGTGGTAGACGGAGGTGCCGCGGAGGTTGACGATGAAGCCGGCTGCGTGGCCGCCGGCGACGCCGGAGCCGTGGAAGGCGGGGGTGACGCGGACGTAGCCGAAGTCGAGCGCTTTCTTGGCGCCGATGTGGACGGGGACGACGTCGCAGCCCTGGTCTTTGAGCATGCGGGCTACTTCGGCGGTGGCGATGACTTTGGCGCCGGTGCGTTTGGCGATGGCGACGGTGTCGCCGAGGTGGTCGCCGTGGGCGTGGGTGACGAGGATGTAGTCGGCTTCGATGATGTCGGGCGAGACTGCGGCCTGCGGGTTGCCGGTGATGTAGGGGTCGATGAGGATGGTGGTGCCGCCGCTGGTGAGCTGGAAGGCGGCGTGGCCGAGGAAGGTGACGGCGGTTTTGCCGCCCTGCCACCCGGGGGCGGCTGCTGCCGGGGCGGCAACGAGGAGAAGGGCCAGACCGAGGACGAGGGCGAGCATCATTTTGCGCATGACTGATCCTCCTTTATGTATTTGGTTTTGTTTATGATACATTGTCGGGCGGAGGTTGTCACTTGGGCTTGCCACCGCTACGGCGGCGGTCTTACTAGTATAGTAATCTTGACCAACTGGAGATGGTTTACGTACCTCCGGAACTTTGCGATAATATCCTCAAAGAAGTCGGAGAGCTACGGGGTCTTACTGAAGCATGGACTTCGGTGCTTAGAGTGTAG
>JAHDOI010000083.1 GCA_018434945.1 Selenomonadales bacterium | reverse complement strand
TGGATGCGCCTCCTTTGTTATTTATGCGGTCGGCAAACCTGCATATATTTTAACAAAGGAGGCTTTTCTTTCCTCCGCATAGCTATAAGCTTTTTGATACCACCTGCTTAGCAGGTGGTTGCCGCTTACGCAACGCAAAAAGGCGGTCCATTTCGGACCGCCTTTCTTATTGTAAACCCAGTTTATCATACACATTCGCCCGCAGCAGCCGCAGCCGAAACTCCAGCATCCCCCAGCTGCTGCGGGGGATGTTGACCCTCTTCAGCGCGTACAGGTCGTCCCCGGGGTTGTTCAATCCCAGCCTGGTGCTGGCCGCCGCCCGGTACCCGGCCGCCTTCACCGCCGCCTGCGTAGCCGCGTCGTAACGGCCGAACGGGTAGGCCAGGAACTTCACCGGCGCGTCGAGCCGCCATTCCAGCCCGTCCTTCGACATCGCCGCATCGCGCAGCCGTTCGGCCGCCGGCAGCTCGGGCAGCTCCCGGTGGTGCAGGGTATGCGAGCCGATCTCCGTGCCGGCCGCCCTCAGCGCCTTAAGCTCGTCCCACGTCATATACGGCCGCTCGCCGAGGTAATCGGTGACGACGAACACCGTCGCCCGCATGCCGTACTTCGCCATGATCGGCAGCGCTGTGTAATAATTGTCCGCGTAACCGTCGTCGAACGTTATCACCACCGGCCGCGGCGGCAGCGGCGTCCCCGCCGTCATGTGGCTGACGAGCTCGGCCATGGTGACGGCCGTATAGCCCTTATCGGCCAGATAGGCCATCTGGCGCTCGAAATCGGCCGGCGCCACACTGTACGCCTCCTCGGTGTCGCCCACCTTGTGGTAGGCCAGCATCGGCACGCCCGCGGCCGGCCAGGCCGCCCAGAAGGCAGCGAGGACGATAACGGCGGCAAGGGCCGCGGCGATTTTCACCAGCAGCTTCATCTATTCCTTCCCTTCCAGGTCGCGGGCGATCTGCTCCAGTTTGCGCAGGCGGTGGTTCATGCCTGATTTGCCCACCTGCCCGTCCGCCAGATCCACCAACTCCTGCAGCGTGGCCTCCTGGTGGGCGAGGCGCAGCTCGGCCGCCTCCCGCAGGCTGGGCGGCAGCTTTTCGAAGCCCATGCGGGCGGCGATCAGCTTGATGCTCTCCACCTGCCGCACCGCGGCGTTCACCGTCTTCTGCAGGTTGGCCGTCTCGCAGTTAACCAGCCTGTTCACCTGATTGCGCATATCCTTGACCACCCGCACATTCTCGAACGCGAACAGCGCACTCACGGCGCCGATGATGCGCAGCAGCGAAGTTATCGCGTCGCCGTCCTTGAGATAGACGACGAAATCCTGCTTGCGGTCGGTCATGCGGGCCGGCAGGCCGAACGACTTTAAGAGCCGCACCAGCGTCCTGGCGAAATCGTGATTGCCGGTCACCAGCTCGAGGTGGTACTCCCCCTCCGGCCTGCTCACCGACCCGCCGCCGAGGAACGCCCCCCGCAGGTACGCCCGGCGGCAGCACGCCTTGCGCAGCAGCCCCATGTCCCGGCCGGCGTTGATGACCTCGCCGCGCATGATGCCCAGCTCGGCCAGCAGCTCGGTCACCACCGGCGACGGCGCCACCCTCACATGGTACGAATTGGCCTTCTTCAGCCGGCGGGCGCGGGTCACCACCACCTCGACGGCAAGGCCGAAGCCGCGCTTGATGAGAGTCAGCGCCTTGCGGGCCACCGCCGCGTTCTCGGTCGTGAAATTGACGCCGACGGTATTGTTGCCGCTGATAAGCATCGTGCCGCCCATCCGCATGAGGGCGGCAAGTTCGGCGACATGGCAGCAGTTCTGCCCGTCCGTCACGCGGGCCAGCTCGTTTTTCACATCCGCGGAAAATGACACCTATACTCACTCCATGACAACAGCTGCGACAACGCGGACCACCCGCCGATCTTAGCGGCGGCCGCCGTTGTCGCCGTTTTTCAGCTCCCTGATATTATCGGCGATCAGGTAGTAATCGAGCAGCTTCATCCTCTCCGAGCTCGCCTTGAGCCGGAAAACCATCTCCATGATCGTCTGCGACAGCTTGACGGGATCGTGGCGCACCAGCACCGTCTCGCTGATGAGGTTCGCCTTAACCACCTTGACGCCGAAAGCCTCGACAGCCTCGGTATCGACAACCACCGGATACGCGCCCTGGCGGGCATACGTCTCCTGCAGCCCGGGGGCGACTTCCTGGCCGTTCAAAACCACATAATCTATCAGTCCCGGGCCGACGTGGTCGACGATCGCCCGCACATGGCGCGACGCCGTGTAGCCGTCCGTTTCCCCCGGCTGGGTCATCACGTTGCAGATATAAATCTTGACCGCCTGCGTGCGGCGCAGCGCATCGGCGATGCCGCCGACAAGCAGGTTGGGGATGACGCTGGTATAAAGGCTGCCCGGCCCGAGAATGCACGCGTCGGCGTTCTCGATCGCCTCGATGGCGCTCGCCACCGGCGGGGCGTTCTCCGGAGTTATGAACACGCGACGGATGGGTTTGCCGGCTAGCGGTATCTGCGATTCGCCCTCCACCACGCTGCCGTCGGCCATCTCCGCCGCCAGGCGGATGGTCTGGGCCGACGAGGGCAGCACCTGGCCGCGGACCGCCAGAACCTTGCTCGATTCCTTCAGCGCCAGCTCCACATCGCCCAGCACCTCGGTCATCGCCGCGATATACAGATTGCCGAAGCTGTGGCCGGCCAGGCCGCCCGCGCCGCCGAAGCGGTGCTGGAACAGCTTCTCCATCAGCGGCTCGGTGTCGGCCAGCGCCACCAGGCAGCTCCTGAGATCGCCCGGCGGGATGATGCCCAGATCGTTGCGGATGCGCCCCGACGAACCCCCATCGTCAGCCACCGTCACGATCGCCGTGATATTGCTCGTCACGCTCTTGATACCCCTCAGCAGCACCGACAGGCCTGTGCCGCCGCCGAGGACGGTCACCGCCGGGCCCCGGTTGAGCTTGCGCTTCTGGAAAATGATCTCCACGAGCTTGTCCGAGCCCTCCGGCAGCAGCACGCTGACGACCGAGCGGATGATCTGGCGGGTGGAAAATGTCATCACCGCCAGGCCGAGGACGAAAATGACCGTGCCGGCCACCGTCGTCACGGCGTAATAATACTTGCCGGTGGCGCGGTAAAACAGCTTGAAAATGTTCTCCTCGACCACGCCGATGTATTTGTAGTTGAAGACAATAGCCAACCCCAGGCTGGCGGCGATGACGCCCAGCGAAAAAAGCAGCAGCCATCGTTTGAGCTTCATGCCCGGATAAAGCCACTTCAGGTAGTTCACGCCATGCTCCTGGGGAACCGGCGATAAGCTTCGTATCGCTTTGTTGCCTTGCGCTACTCGCTTCTAGCCGGTTCGTGTATTTCCGGAATACGTTTTAGGCGAGCGGCTGTTCAGAAGCGAGCGTCGCAAGGCGCGACAAGTCTGACACCGGAAGCGTACACGAACGTACGCTGCACCCGTAAAGGGTAGGCCGCAGTTCTAAGCGCTAAAGCGCTAAGAACTTGCGCACACGATGGCAGACGCAGTCGCAACGCCGCGAGGCGACGCTTATCAACAGCCGCCGATGTATCGAAACTAAACCTCTAGGACGTTATGCTTTATATCCCTATGCTCCACACCCACCCGGTAACCCTTCTTCTTCAGCCCCTCGTAAATCCTCTCGGCCACGAACACCGAGCGGTGGAGGCCGCCGGTGCAGCCCACGGCGATTATCAGCTGGCCCTTGCCCTCCTTGACATAGTTGGGTACCAGGAAATCAATCAGGCTGCCGAGCTTGTCGAGGAACTGGTGGGTGATCGGCCACTTGCCGATATAATCGCTGACGTCCGTCTCCTTGCCGCTCTTGCGCCGCAACGACTCCACATAGAAGGGATTGGGCAGGAACCGCACGTCGAACACCATATCGGCGTCCAGCGGGATGCCGTATTTGAAGCCGAACGACACCACCGTCACCGTCATCCGGTCGCTGTCGCGCTCGCCGGCGAACAGGGCGGTGATCTTCTCCTTGAGCTGTGAGGTCGCCAGGTCGGACGTGTCAATGATGTGGGTGGCCCGGCCGCGGATATGCTCCAGGCGTTCGCGCTCGCGGCTGATGCCCTCGCTGACCCGGCCGAACGGGGCCATGGGGTGGCGGCGCCGCGATTCCTTGTAACGGCGGATGAGCGTCTCGTCCGACGCCTCCAGGAAAAGGATCTCGTACATGAAACCCTGGGTCTCGAGGTCTTCGAGCACCTGCACGAGGGTATCGAAAAACTCGCCGCCGCGGATATCCACCACCAGGGCAATCTTGCTCACCCGGCCGGCCGACTGCACGCACAGCTCGGCGAACTTGGGGATGAGCATCGGCGGCAGATTGTCGACGCAGAAATAGCCCAGATCCTCCATCGCCCGGACGACCTGGGTTTTTCCCGCCCCCGACATGCCGGTGACGATTACGAGACGAAAATTATCCATCCTGATCAGCTCCCGCACACGGCTAATATATATACGGACAATACATCTATCTCTTCGGTCTTTTGGCCCGGCGCTCCGCCAAATAGCGCGTGATCGCTTCCACCGACGTATTGAGAACGTTCTCCGGACCTATGCCGTTCCTGGCGACGATCTCGGCGGCCGCGCCGAAATCGCCCACGGAATAGGCGAAATGGCTGTCCGAGCCCATGAGAATCTTACAGCCATACTCCTTCGCCAGGCAGGCGATGTGGTCGCAGTGCGGCAGGCTGCCTTTGCGGGAGACGGTCAGCGAGCTGTTGTTGATCTCGAGGGCCACGCCCCCGGCCGCCGCCGCCCGGACAACCGCCTCCTCGTCGATGAGGTATTCCGGGTTGCCCGGATGGACGATAACGTCCACCCAGGGATTGTTGATGGTGTTTATCATCATGGCCGTGTTCTCGGCCACCGAGCCGTACGGGGCGCAAAAGGTGTGCAGCCCCGCCAGCACGATCTCCATCTTCGCCAGACGGCCCTCGTCCAGATCGAGCGTGCCGTCGCGGTCCATCACGTTCGCCTCGACCCCCTTCATCACCCTGACGCCGAACAGGCTCTCCGGCATGCAGAACTGGTTGCTGAAGTGGTAGGCGTGCGGCCCGCCCGGCATCGCCGGGCCGTGATCGGTGAGGGCGATCATCGCCAGCCCCCTGTCGGCGGCCGCGCGGGCGACCTCCAGCACCGTGCTGTAAGCATGGCCGCTGGCCACGGTGTGAACATGCAGATCGGCTACGAACCGCATGGGATACCTCCTTAGTATATATAACCAATTATAGGTCAATTTTGTTCAAAAAGCAAAAGCGACCGCTGATAAGCCCCCGTCTGCGGCGTTGCTCCTCGGCTGCCATCCTCAGCGTACGTACGTGTACGCTTCCGGTGTCAGCCTCCGGTGCGCCTTGCATCCGGGGGCTTCTGAGCGGTCGCGGCTCAAATAGGGTAACCATCCTAGTCTTTCCCTATCAGCCCCAGGCTCTCGGCGGCGATGGCGCCGACCGTCCGCCGGCGGTACACCCCGTCGCCCTCGTACACCGCCGCCTCGGCGGCGTCTCCCAGGCAAGCCTCCAGGGCGTCCGCCGCCGCCGCGGCCCGCACCACGCCCAGGCACCACGCCGCGTACCCACGGATGCGCGCCGCCGCATGGCCGAGGGCGTCCACCAGGAAGGGGACATGCTCGCCCGCAAGGTCGGGGCGGGTGCGGCCCACCGCGCCCACCGACCAGATAAACTCCGGGTAGATATTGACGTCCTCGTGGAACGGGCAGAGCATCGACAGGTACCCGGCGAACAGATCGGGGCGCGCCGCGATCACCGCTCCGATCGCCCCGGCAGCCCCCCAGGGTGTGCCGCCGCTTTCGTCGTTCAGCGTCCACAGCAGACGGCGGATGAGTTCCCGCGTCTTTTCCGGGTTGTCGGCGGCCGTCGCGCCCCCGTAGCGGCCGATGGCGTCGATCGCCAGCCAATGCACATAATCTTCGGCGTCGTAAAGCAGGCCGAGGAGGATGCGCAGCACGCGCCGGTCGATCAGCGCCAGCCTGACGGCCTCCTCCCATTCATGCTCGATAAGCAGTTTCCTTACACCCTCGCGATTCACCTCTCGGCACCTCCCGGCACCGTCCGCCCGGTGGGCGACGGTGCATCACCATCTGAATACTATGCCGGCACCCCAAAATCCTGCCCGCAAAGCTGAGAGGCCGTCCCGCGACGGCCTCTTGCGCATTTTCATTTATTCAGCACAAACTTCTCGATTGCCGCCGCCACGCCGTCGGCGTCGTTGGCGTCCGTGACCGCCTGGGCCGCCTCCTTCACCCGCGGGCTGGCGTTGCCCATCGCCACACCCCAGCCGGCATACTCGATCATATCCAGATCGTTGCTCGAATCGCCGATCGCCATCACCTCGGCCCGGTCGATCCCCAGCCGGCCGGCCAGGAAAGCGAGCGCCGCCCCTTTGTTCGCGGCCGGGTCGGTCATCTCCAGATAATTGGTCTTCGAGGCCGCCGTGTACACCCGGTCGCCGCCGACGGCGCGCACGGCCGCCTCGATCGCCGGGATATCGGCCGGGTCGCCCATCGCCAGCATCTTGGTCGGTGGGCCTGCCGGCGTCCACAGCTCGTCCCCCACCGGCACCGACTCCACGCCGGCGATCGTCTCGTAGTAGCGGGCGTTGGCGTCGCGCTCCCGCACATACAGGACATCGTCGAGATACACCTGCACATACCAGCCGCGGTCGCGGAACAGGGCGAGCAGATTGAGGGCTGTTGCCATGTCGAGCGGCAGGTGGCGGAAAGTCTCCCCCGATAGGCCGCACTTTATCAGCGCCCCGTTATAAGTTATCAGCGGCACATCAATCCCCAACTGCCGCGCGTAGGGCAGCGCCGAGCAAAACATGCGCCCGGTGGCCACCGTCACCGTCACGCCCTGGGCCGCCGCCGCCGCGATCGCGGCGCGGGCCCGGGGCGAAATAGTGCGGCTGTGGTCGAGGAGCGTGTCGTCGAGATCGACGGCGATCAGTTTGATGGGCATCGTGGTTCCTCCGTAATTGGATATATTTTCCGAGCATCATAGCTGGCTGTGACTGCATAGTCTAGCTATAGATTCCAGAGGAAAGGAGGTGCAACGGAGTGAAAAAACTCGCGGTGATCCTCGCGGTGCTGCTTTGCACCCTCATGGCGGCGGGCGTAACGACGGCCAGCCCGCTCACCGACTACTCGGCCGGCAAAGTGGCCCTCGACGTCAACTGGACGCCCCGTCTCGACCTTGAAGCCGATGGCGGGACCATCGACGGCAAAAACGGCAACTTCGACTACGGCCTCACCGCCGGCCTCGGCGGCAAATGGGCCATCCAGTACCGCTACTTCAACCCGGTCAGCAAAGACTACTTCGTAGACTACGGCAGCCTTACCGGCAACTACCATGCCGGCGTCAGGAGCCAGGAGGTCAATATCCTCTACAAGCTCGACAAGAACCTGTCCGCCTTCGCCGGCTGGCACCAGGCCAAGCTCACCACAAATGCTCCCGGCTTCTCGCTTGACAACAAGAGCACCTGGCAGGTCGGCCTCATCGGCACGACCGCGCTCGGCAAAAAGACCACCCTCTACGGCATCGTCGGCGCCGGCAGCAGCCTGCTGAACGCCGAAGCGGGCTTCGCCTACGCCCTCGCCAAAGACCTCGACGTCAACCTCTTCTACCGCTACAAGCGCATCGACGACCTGAAGGTCAACGACTACGAACTCGACACCACCACAAAGGGCTTCGGCCTCGGCCTCACCTACAGATTCTAGAATTAAAGGGCGCCTCGACCGAGGCGCCCTTTATCCTTACCGGTCTTGAATTACCCTCGTCAGCGTATAACTGCACAGCGTCATCAGCATGATCCCCGCCAGCGGCGCCAAAAAGCTCGACACCTGGAAACCCGGCAGCGCCTTGACAACCGCCAGCGGCGCCAAGAGGTTGGTGAAAAAGGCCAACGAACCTACCGTAACCGTATTCAAAGGCATCGACGCCAGCGTTATGAGCGGCCTGATCGCCGCGTTGGCGACGCCGATTATCGCCGCGCCCAGCAGCGTGCCGCCGAGGGTATCCACGAAGATCCCCGGCAGCTCCACGACCACGGCGCAGATGATTATCGCGTTGATGAGGATTCTCAGCAGAAAGCCCGACACTCGCGCGCCCTCCCGGTTCGTTTTGCCAATACAGATATTATATCCTCTGGGACAAAAATATGGCAACAATTTTTTCTTCCGTCAAGGGGTTTCTGAACGGCCTTTAATTTTTTATGCTTCTGAAATTATCAGCGATCCAAATACGTGACCGACTCCAAATCAAGCAGCGCCTTCTTCCTGTCCAGCCCGCCGCCGAAGCCGACCAGCGCGCCGTTCGCCCCCACCACCCGGTGGCACGGCACCACGACCGGCGCGCGGTTGATATGCAGCGCCCCGCCCACCGCCCGGGCCGCCTTGGGGTGGCCGATCGCCTTCGCCACCTGCCCATAGCCCTCGACGACGCCGTAAGGGATGGCCGCCGTATAGCGCAGAACCGCTGCCTGGAAAGGCGTATAGCCGCCCCAGTCCACCGGCACCGTAAAATCAAGCCGTTCGCCGGCGAAATACCGCTTCAGCTCGCCGTCCAGGCCGGCCGCCCACCCGGGGTACCCCTCCGCCGCCCCGGACACATCGACCTTGAGCGAATCGAGCGCCTCCCGGGCCGTCGCGCAGGGGAAAGACAGCGCCCACAGGCCGTTCGGCGACCACACCGCCGCCACGTACCCCCAATCGGTACCGAAGATGCTATACTGTCTCATTTCGCCCAGCTCCCATCAGCTCCAGACTGTTGGCGGCCTTCCAGCTCTCCTCGCGGATCAGGCCGAGGATCTCCTTCTTGATGCCGAGGAAAACGTCCGACACCTTGATATCGTAGCTGCGCGGCCGCGGCAGCGGCACGGCGATGCGCGCCTTGATCCGCCCCGGCCGGGCCGTCATTACATACACCGTATCGCCCATGAAAACCGCCTCGTCCACATCGTGGGTAACGAACAGGATCGTCTTGTGCGACTCCTCCCACACATTCAGCAGCAGCTCCTGCATCACCGCCCGCGTCTGCGCGTCCAGCGCCCCGAACGGCTCATCCATCAGCAGCACCTGCGGGTCGTTGGCCAGCGCGCGGGCGATCGCCACCCGCTGCTTCATCCCCCCCGAAAGATGGGCGGGATACGCCCTCTCGAACCCCTTCAGGCCGA
Organism: Selenomonadales bacterium; assembly: GCA_018434945.1. Taxonomy (GTDB): domain Bacteria; phylum Bacillota; class Negativicutes; order Sporomusales; family UBA7701; genus Anaeroselena. Next base: position 7,411 of record JAHDOI010000083.1, on the reverse strand, counting down.
TCTTGGCGATATAATGGGCGGCGACATCGCGGCGCTCCGCCTTCGGGCGCCCGGCCACATCCAAGCCGAACTCGATATTCTCCGCCACCGTCAGCCACGGGAACAGCGTATAACTCTGGAACACCATGCCGCGGTCCTTGCCCGGCCCGCTGATCTCCCGGCCGTCCAGCGTCACCCGGCCGCTCGAAGTCTCCTCCAGGCCGGCGATGATCTTCAGGATGGTCGACTTGCCGCAGCCCGACGGCCCGAGGATAGTAATGAACTCGTTCTCCGCCACGCTGAAATTCGTATGCTGCAGCGCCGTCACCTCGCCCCCCCGGCCGGCGAACACCTTGGAAACGTTCTCCACCAGCAGTTTGGCGCCCATCACGCTGCACCCCCCTTGCCCATCCACGGAAAGAGCCTTGCGTACAGCCACTTGAACAGCACATCGATGATAATACCGATGATGCCGATCACCACGATGCCGACGATGATATTCGACGTCTTCAAAAAGCGCTGCGACTGCATGATCATATACCCCAGCCCCGAGCTGGCGGCCACGATCTCAGCCACCACCAGGTACGTCCACGCCCAGCCGAACGTTATCCTCAGCGTATCGACGATCCCCGGCAGGCTGGCCGGCAGAACGACCCGCCGGAAAACGCCGCGCTGCGATACGCCCAGCGTATAGGCCGTATTGATAAGGTCCATGGACACGTTCTTAGTCACATCCATAACCATCAGCGTCAACTGAAAGAAAGTGCCGAAAAAGATAACCGCGATCTTCTCGCTCTCGCCGATCCCCAGCCAGAGGATGAACAGCGGGATGAACGCCGAAGCCGGCATATAACGGATAAAACCGAGGAGCGGCTCGAAGAACGCCTCGCACACCTTCAGGCTGCCCATCAGCACCCCCAGCGGCACGCCGATGACCGCCGCCAGCAGGAATCCGGCCGACACGCGCAGCACACTCGCCCACACGTCGCTCATCAGGTCGAACTCGGTAAACAGCGTAACGGCGCTCGTCACGATCGCGTCCGGCGTCGGCAGGAAGAGCGGCGGCACGAAGGCGCCATACGTCAGCCCCGACCACACCAGCAGCAGCAGCGCGAAGGCCAGCACACTGCACAGCGCGTACAGATGAGACGGAATGGCGGCTTTGGGGACGAAGATTTTACTCCTGGACAAAATTACCACATTTCCTTTCCGGGGGAAGTCCATCAATAATTATACCACAGACAGCCGCGGCCTGCGGCAAAAAAGAGAGGCTGCCCCAAGGCCCCTGCCTCCGGCGCAACCTCTCCGCTGCTACTACCTTACTTCTTGATCTTGAGAACAAAGCTGTTGTCGAGAATCTTGCTCACATCAGGCACAGCCTTCAGCACCTTCTGGTCGACATAGAACTGGGCGGCCTTCTTCGTCACGGCGTGCATCGGGCCGGGCTTGTCGGCGGTGCCGTAGAACTCGAGATTGCCCTTCAGGTCGTAGAACTTCAGTGTCGGGAAATCGGAAGCCACGTCCTCAGGCTTCATCTTCATGCCCTCGGCCACCATCTTGCTGGCCTCGGCCGGATTCTTGATCAGGAAATCGGTCGCCTCGGCCATCGCCTCGACGATCTTCTGCACCGTCGCCTGGTTAGCCTTCACATAGTCGTCCTTGAACACCAGCACGTCGGCGATCAGGCCGGGGGTATCCTTCGTAGTGGCCATCAGCTTGCCGCCCGCTTTCACGGCCTTGCTCAGGTGCGGCTCCCAGGTCACCGCGGCGTCGACCTTGCCGGCCATGAACGCGGCCGCGGCCTCCGAAGCCTTCATATCCACGGGCACGAGATCGCTTTCCTTCATATTGTTCTTCGCCAGCAGCTCGGTCAGCATCAGGTGCGAGGCGGACCCCTTGTGATAGGCCACCTGTTTGCCCTTGAGATCGGCGTAGCTCTTGATCTCCGGCTTGACCAGCAGCCCATCGGCGCCGGCCGAGGAATCGAACGCCCACACATACTTCAGCGGCAGACTTTCGGCGGCCGAAATGGAAACATCGATCGACGCGGCCATGCCCTGGATCTTGCCGGCGGCCAGCGCCTGCTTGCGGTCGCCGACGCCTTCGATCGCCTGCACCTCGACATCGAGGCCGCGGGCCTTGAACATCCCCTTCGACTGGGCCACGAACAGCGCCGCATAGCCGGTCCACGGCGTGTAAGCGATGATGATCTTCTGCGGCGCGGCCGGCTTGGCCGGCTGCGCGGGCTGGCTCGAACCGCAGCCGGCCAGCACGGCGGTCAGGGCGAACACTATCGCCAGCGCCAGCGCCAAATACTTTTTACTCATGAGATATCCCCTCCCAAACAGAATGAGTATATAATTCTATATGCTAACAGGATATCCTTCTAACACTTTAAACAATTAAAACTTTAGGGCAATACAATGGAACCGTTGATAAACCCCCATCTGCGTTGTCAGGCCTCCGGGCGCTCCTCGGCGTACGTTCGAGTACGCCGTCGTTCGCGTCCTCGCCCTTCCTAGCATCTGGGGGTTTCTGAACGGTTCCGGCATTACATGGGGTACGACGGGACGCCCCGCCCCCAAACACAAAAGCCGCCGGGCTCAAAACCCGGCGGCTTATCATTCACCCTTACCAGAGGATATCTTCCGGCACCTCGGCCACGTTCGCCGTACCGGTCAGCACCATAGCGGCGCGCAGCTCGGCGGCCATCTTGTTCAGCACCATCGCCACCCCTTCGGCTCCGGCGCCCACGCCGCCGATCGTCACCGGCCGGCCCACCAGCACCGCATCGGCGCCCAGGGCCAGCATCTTCAGCACATCGGCCCCGCTGCGGATGCCGCCGTCCACCAGGATGGTGATCTTGCCCTTCACCGCCTCGGCGATATACGGCAGCACCTCGGCCGTGCCCGGCGTATGATCGAGCACTCGGCCGCCGTGGTTCGAAACCACGATCGCGTCCACCCCGGCCTCCACGCAGGCCCGCGCGTCCTCGGGCACCATTATCCCCTTGACGATGAACGGGATCTTCGTATTCTTCTTGATATACGCCAGCTCGGCCGCCGTCTTCGGCGAAACGGGCTGACCGGCGTTCGTCATATTGATGATCGCCGCCGCGTCGATATCCATTCCGAAGGCCGGCGCCCCGGCGGCGGCCGCCTGGTTGGCCTTCTCGATGATCTTGTCGTTCTCGCGCGGCTTGATCACCGGGATGCCCCGGCCGCCCACGGCCCCGATCGCCGCCAGCCCGGCCTCGAACACATCGGCAATCGGCCCGTCGCCCGTCATGCCCACCGTACCCGCCTGATGGCAGCCGCTCACCACCGCCGCCGCATACTCCGGCTCGGTCGTCGCCCCGCCCATATTCAGCTTGCCGCCCGCGATCGCCGCGCCGATGATCGGCATCGAAAGATCCATGCCGAGGATCCTGCAAGCCATCACCGGCTCGTTTACGGCATGCACCACCTTCAGATTCAGGCGGTATCCGGCCAGCGCCGCCACATTATTCTGAAACGAAGCCCCGGTGCCGATCCCGCCCATACCGGGCATCTCCCCGGCGCAGGCCACCCCGTTGCACACCGGGCACACCCGGCACGCGCCGTTGAACTTCTCCCGCGCGGTCTGCTTCAAAGTCTTCCAATCCATCGTTTCAACCTCCATATGACTGACAAATTTCCCCGGAACAACAAGGGTTTTTAACCCAGCCTCTATAATTTCGCGCCGCCGGAGGCCTACTCCTCCCGCCGGCGCATGAAAAAACGCCATAATGCCCATGCTATTAGCGCATCGCCAAAAATTTTACAGGAGGCAACGCCATGACCATCGCCGACAAAATTATGGCCCAGGCCGACACCGCCCTCAACATGATGTTCGACAAAGAGCCCCCCAACTACGTCGAAAGCGCGGCGCTCTACGCCAGCATCATGGCCGGCCGCCAGAACGTCGCCACCCTCGCCGTCCTTTACAACCAGGCCCGCGACGCCGACCTCAGGGCTCTCCTCAAACGCTCCATCGACGAACAGACCGAGTGGCTGACAAACAGCGCCGAAAAAACCCTCGCCGCCGCCGGCGCCGACCTGCCCGCCCTCCACTTCATGAAGCGCGACCTCGTCGACAAACCGCTCGACCTCCCCGAATCAGCCCGTTTCAGCGACCAGGAAATCGCCCTGCTGCTCGCCAACATGGCCAAGACCTCCCAGCTTGCCGTCCTCGGCGCCATGCACAACTGCTACCAGCCCTTCCTCGCCAAAATGTACCAGGACGTCCTCGACAAAGCCACCGACTACAACTTCCGCCTCATGCAGCTCGTCCTCAACAAAGGCTGGCTGCCCCACATCCACAAACTCCAACACTGACCGCGAACCGGGACTAACCTCCCGGTTTTTCTTTTCCGCCGGCTCCCCTTCCACGCGGCAGCATTCCGACAAAAATCGACTGATTTTTCCAATATTGTAAAGGATTTGCCTCTTTAATAGCGAATTTTTTCACTAATCTCTATTGTGGGGAGGCGAAAATGGTTTGAGCATTAAAAACAAGTTCCTGACCCTGATGATCCTCGCCCTCGTGGCCGTCACCCTCATGGTCAGCGGCCTGCAGCTCTATTCCGTCTACACGGCCGTCGAGCGCGACGCCCTCGCGGCCATGGAAGGGCAAAGCGCCATGCTGGGCCACGAAGTCAACACCTGGTTCATGACCTTCTGGCAGACCGGGCAGGTCCTCGCCAAGCAGCCCGCCTTAGTCTCCGGCGACCACCAGGCCATAATGCAGCAGCTCAGGATCGCCCAGAGCAACCTGCCCGGCATAATGGCCATCAACATCACCGACCGTGCCGGCAAAATCACCGTCGGCTACCCCTTCGACCCCAAAATGCTCGGCACCAGCCTCGCCGACCGGGCCCACTGGAAAGCGGCGGTCGCCAGCACCTCCGTCTCCGTCAGCGATGTCGTCGTCAGCCGCACCTCCGGCAAACCCACCGTCGTCATCGCCTATCCCCTCCAGGACGGCAAACTGGACACCGTCGGCGTCATGACCCTGAGCCTCGACCTCACCTTCCTCCAGTTCCTCCTCAACGACCTCAAATCAGGCTACAGCGGCCTGGCGGCGATAATGACCCCCGACGGGCGTTTCATCGCCCACAACGTCGAACAGCTCGTCAAAGACGGCAAATCGGCCTCGCCCGAACTGGTGCAGCTTTTCCAGGACAACTCCGGCGCGCCGAAGTCCTATATCTCCTCCCTCGGCCAGCCCAGCTACATATCCCTCCACCAGGCCACCGGCCCCGGCTGGTTTGTGGCCACCTCCCTCCCCAAAGCCGAACTCATGAAAGGCTTCTACGGCGGGGTTAAAAACAGCGCCCTTCTCCTCCTCGCCGCCCTCGTCATCGTCACCCTCGCCGTCTGGTGGCTCATCGGCCGCATGTTCCGCCCCCTCGCCCTCGTGACCCGCGAAGTGGCTAAACTCGGCGCCGGCGACCTCACCCTGTCCGTCGACCACCGGTCCGGGGACGAACTCGGCCAGCTCGCCGCCGCCGTCAACGACACCGCCCGCAATCTGCGCTCCATCGTAGCCACCGTCCAAAGCAACGCCGAGGCCCTCTCAGCCTCCAGCCAACAGCTGGCCGCCACCACCGACGAAGCGGGCCGGGCCGTCGGCCAGGTCGCCACGACAGCCGGCGAGATCGCCAAAGGAGCCGACGAGACCGGGCGGGCGGTATCTGGCGCCGCCGAGCGCACCGCCGAACTCAACGACCTCGCCGCCGCCGTCGCCCGTGAGATGCAATCGCTGGCCGGCAACGCCGACGCCATCAGCGCCGCCGCCCGCAAAGGACGGACCGCCATCGACGAAGCGACCGCCGTCATCCGCGGCATCGCCGACACCACCGCCGCCAACACCAGCCTTGCCGGCGAGCTCAACACCAAATCCCAGCACGTGCGGGAAATCGTCGAAATGATCAACTCCATCGCCGGCCAGACAAACCTGCTGGCCCTCAACGCCGCCATCGAGGCCGCCAGGGCCGGCGAACACGGCCGCGGCTTCGCCGTCGTCGCCGAGGAGGTCCGCAAACTCGCCGAACAGTCCGGCCAGGCCGCCGAGCAGATCAGCGCCATCATCGGCGACATGCTCGGCGACATCGACGGCGTCGTCCAGGCCTTCGCCGGCACCAGCTCGGCCGTGGCCGGCGGCGTAGAAACCATCACCCGCGCCAACGCCAGCTTCAGCGAGATCACCGCCACCGTCGACGTCACCGCCGCCAAAGTCGCCGAGGCCGTCGGCATGGCCGACCGCCAGGCCACGGCGGCGGCCAGCATCAAGGAAGCCGTCCAGAACGTCGCCTCCGTCGCCGAAGAATCCGCCGCCGCCACCGAAACCACCGCCGCCAGCGCCGAAGAAGTCAACGCCTCCATCGAGGAAATCTCCGCCAGCGCGCAGGCGCTGTCCCAAGTGGCCGACGAGCTCAACCGCTCCGTGATGAGGTTCAAATTATAGGGGGACTGGCTAAAAAGTCCATCTGCTTCGTTGCTCCTCGGCTGCCATCCTCAGCGTACGTTCGTGTACGCTTCCGGTGTCAGCCTCCGGTGCGCCTTGCATCTGGAGCTTTTTAGCTCAGTCCCGGCAATTCAAGATAGTTTTTGGAGACCGCCCCTGTCGGGGCGGTCTCCTCGTTTCCGGCGCGCCTCGCCACACCTACGGTCGCGGTATACCCGGCATGACCGGCTGCTATACTAACAGCATACACTTCTGGGGGAACCCTTAGGAAGGCTTGACCATGCTACACCTTATTCTCTCAATCCTGCTCTTCAACCTGACAGCCTGGTTCATTCCCAAAAAGATCACCCGCGACGAAATGCTGGCGACATCGCTTTTCGCCCTTCAGCTCGAAGCCGAAACCGACATCTACCTCGACTTGAAATACCACCTGTACGGCTATTTCGACTACGGACCCGACTGGCTTGCCCTTGTGCCGATATACGGAATATATCCGGCGGCGAACATCATCTTCCTCAACTTTTATCCGTACTCGGGTTCGGCTTTGAAAAAAGCCCTGTTCATCGGCTTGTGTTCGCTTTTGACAAGCGTATACGAGTGGAGTGCGGTCAAAGCAGGCTGGTTTTTCTACAGCGGTTGGATGCTCTGGTACTCGCTGCTCTGTTACTGTGCCATCTTTTTTCTCTTGGCAAAATTCCTCGACCTCGTCAAATGGCTCAAGGCAAACGGTTAGCCGTCCGCGGGCGTCCGCCCCGCGCGCCGGAACCTGCCGGCATCAAAAAAAAGACCCTCCAGGAGGGTCTTTTCAGGATGTTTTAGAATCCCCCATAATTCAAGAAGCAATAATACATGGCTAACACCTAACCATAAGAAACCGCATTTTGGGGCATCAAAAAAGCTACCTTCCTGTCAGCCAGCGCTCCTGGCCAGGATGGTAGCTATCTTT
>JAHDOI010000097.1 GCA_018434945.1 Selenomonadales bacterium | reverse complement strand
TGGCATGAAAAATCCACTTCCTTTGCTGTAAGAATATAAAAATAATTATAGCAAATTGAAGCGGATGTAATAATCTTATATGTCCGGCCTAATTTGCAAAAATAAGCCCAGGCTTGGGTGCTTTTTTCTGCTAATTGACATTAACCCGCGAACGGCGTACGGTAATAATCTTCTGTTCAGGGTATATATCTTCCCACTTTAAGCCCATTACTTCACCTATTCGCATTCCTGTAGATAACGCAAGATAGGTTGCAATGTAAACGTCCCCTCCGGCTTCTTTTGCGGCACTAAGCAGTTGGGCTGCCTGCTCACGGTCGAGAGGACAGACTTCCTCTTTATAGGCTTTAGGGGGATCAGTCAACCTCGCCACATTTTTAATTAAGAGCCCCATTTTTACGGCTGAGTCTAAAGCTGCGATGAAGTAACGCCTGGTGTTCCGTACCGTTAAAGAAGAAATCCCGTTGCCATCCCTACCCCCGGTAGTTAACAGGTCATTGAACAACCTCTGTACATCCGGGGCCGACAGTTTAAGTAATGGGATATCTTCAAATTTTGGCTTAACATAGTTCTTCATCGTAGACAAGTATTTTTCGTAGGTCTTCACTCGAACCGAGGGACGAACGAAATCTTCCAGCCACCGATCTAGCCATTTCCCCACAGTAATCTTATCCGCATCAGGCAGAAGTCCATCGTCCAAATTTTTGAGCCATTCCCTGCCTTTGGCAAGAGCTTCCCTTCTAGATGACCCCGTGGACTTCTTACGTTTAATATCGCCGGTTTTGGGGTCTTTATAGCTGAAGCGAGCGACCCACACACCAGGTTTAATCTCTTGCACAGTCCCTTCGCCGTGCCCTCGCTTTTGTGCCATCTTGTCATCGCCTCCAAATGGCGCTTCCATTGTTACTCTAAATGTTATTTTTGCTTTAAGTTTTCCTTTAAACATGATCATATTTTTCTTTGCTTGATTATATTTATTTTTCGTGACTATATTTTGTGTCTTATTAAGTCGGGAGATACTCAAATAACACACCTATTTAACTCTGAACTTTTCCCCAAATTGCTCCTCGCCCACCTTTAATACAAACAATTTTCCCTTCTTCTTTTAGCTGTGCAAGTGCTCTATGAATAGTTGGCCTACTCACGGTTGTAGCTTGTCGTTCAATATCTGCAACTTTAAATTCCATAGGTAACGTGTCAATGATATTCATAACTAGCTCACGCTTATCTGCGCGTCCAGCACTATGAATTCGGGTTTCAAATTCTCGGTACGCCGTTAATAGCATTACGCCTAAAAAGTAATTCCACCATGGCCGAAGATCATGTGCTCCTTCGTGCCATCTTTGCGATGAAATATAAAGAGTTTCATAGTAAGATTCTTTAGTTGTTTCAACTATTTTTTCTAAACTTATATAGCGACCGACATTATAACCTGCTTTATATAATAACAATAAAGATAACAATCTTGCCATGCGACCGTTTCCATCATTAAACGGATGGATGCACAGAAAATCAAGAATATAAGTGGGAATTAAAATAAGAGGATCGGTTATCCCACGATCCCAATGATCGTTAAGTCTTTTATGTAGGTCTTCCATAGCTTCAGGGGTTTGATGTGCAGATATAGGTTTAAATCTTATATTTTCAGTTCCATCCGGATATTGAGTCTTGATGAAATTATCCGAGTTTTTCCATTCCCCTCCACGCCCTGGAGAAAACTGATAAAGATCTCGATGAAGCTGCCGCACTAGTCCAGTAGAAAATGGCATCCCATCGTGATACGTATGAATTAAATCTAGAACTGCTCTATATCCCGCAATTTCTTGTTCTGATCGCGTCCTTGGTTGATTATTCTCATTAGTTCCAACTAATTCTTTTAGCCTTTTTTCTGATACGGTAATACCTTCTATACGGTTAGATGACTCAGTGCTATGTATAATGGCCGTCTGCCTCAGAGCATCCAGAATCTGTGGAGTTTGTTGTTTATAAAGCTCTTCTTTCCCATTATACTGGCCAATTAATCGAATTGTAGCTAATAAATCCAATGAGATATTTTGTTTAGTATAATGATCATTTAAAAAAGACTTCATTATTCCAAATCCCCCATTTAATGCATCTATTATATATTATATCCCCTATAATAAACATTATCAAGCTAGTTCATTTTGATAACATTTATTTGTAAATTTTCCCCATAAAAGTAGAAAGAAGCGTATAAATACCCCCACCTTCTCTCCCCTACAATCGGGAGTATATTACCCTATATGTGAACACGGCGCTCAAGGGAGACACTGTAGCCGAAGGGAAGGTACCAATTCTTTGTTTTGGCTGTTTTTCTTTTCCCCAGATAATACCATTTAAAGAGGGTTTTTGTCATGTTTAATAGAATAGAACTTATCCAATAACAACAGAGGAGGTGAATCTTAATGAACATGACGCTTTACGCAGGGGAAAAGTATATAAAAGGAATAGCGAAACAGATAGAAATTTTCAATTCACAGCATACAGGTAAGCCTTTAGAAAAACTAAGTTTTCAGTTCATTGCTAAAGGGAAAAATCAACAGGATTTATTCCGTGAAATATTTGACCTCGCTAAAGAAATTAACTTTTCGTTACGTGACGATTCCGGCGAAGTTATAAAGGAATATACCGTTGGGAACCACCAAGAGAGCTTTACTGTAACTAACAATCCTAATAACACTGTTTATACCGAGACTTTTGAGCTAATTGAGAAAGAGGTTATTAATGTAACTTCTTTAGTAATTGA
>JAHDOI010000043.1 GCA_018434945.1 Selenomonadales bacterium | reverse complement strand
GTCGCGGGCGGGGTCGGCCTTGAAGCCCGGCAGGCAGATGACGGTCAGGTCGGGTCTGGGGCCAACAGGCGGCGCGGCGGGCCGCACGAACAGCTGGTGGACGAAAAGGTTCTGCCAGGCGAATTCGTTGATGAAGCGCACGGCCAGTCTCTCTTGCCCCGAGCCGGCGAAGCCGTCGAAGACGTATAGCTGGCGGCCGGCGGCGTACGCGAGCATCCGCTCGTAAAGGGCGGCGAACTTCTCGGGGGCGAAGGGCTTATTGTTGCCCCAGTCGATGGCGTCGTGGACCGCCGGCGAATCGACGACGAACTTGTCGTTGGGCGAGCGGCCGGTGTATTTGCCGGTGGCGACGCGCAGCGCGCCGCTGGCGGTCAGCATGCCTTCGCCGGCGCGCACGGCGTGCTCCGCCAGCACCGGCACCGGCAGGTTATAATGCGCCTGGCCGGCTTTTTCCAGTATCTTTCGGTCGTAATCCATTCTGTCTCCTCCGTCTCTATTATTGGCAGCACGATCGCGGGGTCACCGCAGCTTCCCGCCGGCTCCCTTCCCTTTCACCTCTCCCCACCGTGGCGACCCGAAGGATGCCGGCTTTTTCGTTATTTATCGCAAGTCTCCGGGCCCGCGCCGGGCCGGGAAACGCCTTCCTACCCGCGTATCTCCATCGCGCAGCCCACCTTCAGCAGCCTGCACAGGCGGGCCGTCGCCGCCTCGATAAGCTCGGCGGCCGAGCACATGCACTCCTCCAGCGCCATCGGCTGCGGCACCACGCTCATCAGCCCGTCGATGCCCTGTTCCAGCACCGCGTCGCAGCCTTTGCCCAGGCCGCCGGACAGACACACCGCCGGCACGCCGAACCGTTTGGCCACTTTCGCCACACCCACCGGCGCCTTGCCGTGGGCGGTCTGGAAATCGGTGTTGCCCTCGCCGGTGATCACCAGCGTCGCATCCCTCACCAGCGCCGCGAACCCCGTCGCCTCCAGCACGATCTCGACGCCGGGCCGCAGCGAGGCAGCCGTGAAAAACATCAGTCCCGCTCCCAGGCCGCCGGCCGCGCCCGCACCCGGTGCGCTGGCCACATCCTTGCCCGTCGCCGCCTTGGCTACAGCGGCATATTTCGCCAGCGCCTCATCGAGCTCCACCAGCATATCCAGCGTGGCCCCCTTCTGCGGGCCGTACACCGCCGTCGCGCCCCGCGGCCCGCACAGCGGGTTGTCGACATCGCAGGCCACCATGATCTGCGTATCCTTCAGGCGGGGGTCAAGTCCCGTCATATCGATGCTCGCCAGTCCCGCCAGCGCCGCGCCGCCTTCGGCCAGATCGCGGCCCCCGGCGTCCAGGAACCTCACGCCCAGCGCGCGGGCCAGGCCCGTGCCGCCGTCGTTCGTCGCGCTGCCGCCGATGCCGATTATCAGCTTGCGGATGCCCCGGTCCAGGGCCGCCTTCACCAGCTGCCCCGTGCCGTAAGTCGTCGTCACCCGCGGGTTGCGCCGCTCCTTGGGCACCAGCGTCAGGCCCGACGCGGCCGCCATCTCGATGACCGCCGTCTCGCCGTCGCCCAGCAGGCCCCAATGGGCTTCAACCGGTTCGCCCAGCGGCCCGGTAACCTTCTCCGGGATAACGCAGCCGCCGGTCGCCAGCACCAGCGCCTCCACCGTGCCCTCGCCGCCGTCGGCGATCGGCACCTTCTTCACCTCCGCGGCGGGGAAAACCGACAGGACACCCGCCTCCATAGCCTTGGCCACCGCGACGGCCGACAGACTGCCCTTGAAAGAATCGGGCGCGATAACAATACGCACATCATTCACGTCCTTTGCAAAAATATCGCAGGGTTCCCACGCCGAACAGACAAATCGGCTACCTTAATTTTACAGAGATAGACGCATTTTTTTCAATTGTCTGACAATGCCAACCGTTGTCAAAAAAATACTCGATATATTGTCTATTTCGAACAATGAAGCTGGCCGCTTTCCGTCCCGTGATCACCGTGCCATCAAGGGAAATATGGCCGAAATCCAGGGAAATCCGGCGGATAACTTTCTTTGAGCCCTCTTATCGCCATGCGCTGTTTGTTGTATAATAAAGCCATAATGTGAAACGGGGGGGCGAAAGCATGATCCTCACCGGCGAGCTGGCCCAGCAGATCGTGGACAACATTATGCCCATCGTCCACCAGAACGTCAACATCATGAACGACGCCGGCATAATCATCGGCTCCGGCCAGCAGCACCGGCTGGGCACCTTCCACAAAGGGGCGAAAGACGTCATCGACACCGGCGCCGTCGTCGAAATCTTCCCCGAGGACCTGGCGCGCTACCCCGGCTCCCTGCCCGGCCTCAACTGGCCGATCGTTCTCGGGGCGCAGACCGTCGGCGTTGTCGGCGTCACCGGCCATCCCGACGCCGTCCGCAACACCGCCGAACTCGTCAAGATGGTCACCGAGCTAATCCTCGAGCGGGAGATACTCATGGGCGAATTCCGCTCCCAGTCCCACCTTCACGAACAGTTCGCCACCCTGCTGCTGTCCGAGCACGCCGCCGCCAGCTACGCCCAGATCGAGGCCAGGGCCAAACTGCTCAAATACGACCTCGCCCTGCCCCGCCTCGTCGCCGTTGCCAACGTCCGTCCCATCCTCGAAAACGCCTACCACCAGTACGGCGCCTACGACCTTGTCTCCGCCCGCGCCCAGGAAAGCCTCCTCCAGCTCCTCGACGCCTCCGATCTCGTCGCTCCCGGAGACATGATCGCCTTCCTCGAAAACCGGATGGTCATCCTCAAGCACTTCCCCCGCGCCACCGCCGCCAACGCCATCGGCGAATGGGGCGCCGCCCTCGTCCGCCTCGTCAACGCCGACAACCCCGCCGCCTCGTTTCACCTCGGCCTCGGCAGTCTCGCCGGCTCGCCCCTCAAACTCCACCACTCCTACCAGGAAGCGCTCTACGCCCTCGAGAGCCCCCACGGCGCCGAAGCCGTCGCCTCCATCTACGACTTCGCCGTTCTCACCTCTTACATTTTGCGCAACCCGAACGGCCTCGCCACCTGCGACGCCGTAAAAATCCTCCAGGAAAAACTCACCGCCAGGATCGACGCCAAATACGACATGCGCAACACCGTCCGCCGCCTCCTCGACAACAACCTCAACCTCTCGCTCACCGCCAAAGCCCTCTTCATCCACCGCAACACCCTCGTCTTCCGCCTCAAGAAACTAGAGCAGCTAACCGGGCTCAGCCCCGGCCGGGATATAAACCACGCCATACTCTGCAAAATCCTCTGCGGATAGTCATAACGGTTGCCGATAAGGCCCCATCTGCGGCGTTGCTCCTCGGCTGACATCCTCAGCGTACGTTCGTGTACGCTTCCGGTGTCATCCTCCGGTGCGCCTTGCATCTGGAGCCTTCTCAGCAACCTGGGGCTGCTACAAAAAAACGCAGAAAAAAACGGCAGCCATATGGCTGCCGTTTCTCAATTCCTTATCAGGTCACGAACGAAACATTCACATCCAGCGGGATACCGTCGACGAACATCTCTATATTGAGCCGTTTGGCGTCCGACACCGAGCTGGCGAAGCTTTGGCCGGTGATAACGGTGGGCGGGGAAATATCGAGGCGCGCCCCCTGCTGTTCGAGGATCATCGCCGCGTTGGCCGCCAGCATATTGCCGAGCTCGGCGATTGCCGACTCCGCCATCGCGTCGAAAGTCTCCACCGGCATCCCCATCATCATCGTGCTGGCGATCCTCTTCGCCGAATCCTCCGTCATGTTATAGGCGATATTGCCCCGGACCTGCTGCGTCAGGCCGATCACCACCATAACGCCGAGACTGGCGATCTTATTAGAATCGCTGACGCTTATCCGGCCGCGCTTGACCTCCTTGAAGCCAAGCCCTGGCATGACCGAATTCATCGCGCTCAGGAAAGGTTCTATACTGCGTACATCCATAAAGACAATCCCCTCTTCAAAACATTCCCGGCCATATATCACGCGCAGGAAAAGGTCTGGGCAACTCGTTGACTATGATTGTACTCCTCAGGCCAAGCGGCGTCAAGCCACCTTCCTTTATATATACAAAAATAATCCTTATACCACCTTTGTCGTCCAGTCCTCCACGTTCCACACCGCTGTCACGAGATCCTCGTAAAACTCCGGCTCGTGCGACACCAGCAGCACCGTGCCCTTAAACTCCCTGATCGCCTTCTTCAGCTCGGCCTTGGCGTCCGTATCCAGGTGGTTGGTCGGCTCGTCGAGCACCAGCCAATTGACCTCCTTGAGCATCAGCTTGCACAGCCGCACTTTGGCGTTTTCGCCGCCGCTCAGCACCATCATCAGGCTGGTGATATGCTCGTTCGTCAAACCGCAGCGCGCCAAAGCCGCCCGTACTTCGAAATTCGTCATCCCCGGATACTCCTGCCAGACCTCTTCGATCGCCGTATTGCCGTTATCGCGGCCCGACTCCTGCTCGAAGTAGCCCGGCTGAACGTAATCGCCCGTCTCCACCTTGCCCGCATACGGGGGGATAATGCCCAGCAGCGTCTTCAGCAGCGTCGACTTCCCCAGCCCGTTCGTGCCGCGGATCGCCACCTTCTGGCCGCGTTCCAGCGCGATATCCACCGGCCGCGTCAGCGGCTCGTCATAACCCAGCACCAGGTCGCGGGCCGTGATCACGAACCGCCCCGGCGTCCTGGCCTCGCGGAACTGGAAAACCGGCTTCGGCTTCTCGCGCGGCTTTTCGATCAACTCCAGCTTATCGAGGCGTTTCTGGCGGCTGTTCGCCATCCCCCGCGTCGCCACACGCGCCTTGTTGCGGGCGATGAAATCCTCCAGCCGCTCCACCTCCTGCTGCTGACGCTCATACGCCCGCACCTCCTGCTGCTTCTTCAGCGCGTGCATCTGCATGAACTGGTCGTAGCTGCCGGTGTAGCGGGTCAGCGTCGCGCTCTCCACGTGGTAGATCACGTTCACCACCGCGTTCAGGAACGACACGTCATGCGACACCAGGATGAAGCTGTTCTCGTAATTCGTCAGATACCGTTTAAGCCACTCGATATGCTCCACATCGAGATAATTGGTCGGCTCGTCGAGGATCAGGATCGTCGGGTTCTGCAGCAGCAGCTTGGTCAGCAGCACCTTCGTGCGCTGGCCGCCGCTCAGGTCGGCCACATCGCGGTCAAGGCCGATCTCCCCCAGGCCCAGCCCGTTGGCCACCTCCTCGATCTTGGCGTCGATAACGTAAAAACCGCCGTGCTCCAGCATATCCTGGATATCGCCGACATCGGCCATCATCGCCGCCAGCTCGTCCTCGGACGCCTCGCCCATCTTATCGTAGAGGGCCAGCATCTCCGCCTCCAGCTTGAACATCCCCTCGAAGGCTCCCCGCAGCACATCGCGGATCGTCATCCCGCGCGTCAGCGCCGCCTGCTGATCGAGATAGCCCACCGACACGCGGTTCGACCACTCCACCCGCCCGGCGTCGGGCTGCAGCTGCCCGGTGATGATCTCCAGAAACGTCGTTTTGCCCTCGCCGTTCGCCCCCACCAGGCCGACGTGCTCGCCCTTCAGCAGGCGGAAAGAGGCGCTATCGAGAATCTGCCGGGCGCCGAACCCGTGCGTCACATTTTCAACCGTCAATACACTCATTGTTTGCTCCCCGCTATATATCGAAATGCCCTACTATTTTAGCGCATCCACCGCGCCGCTGTCAAAGAAAAATACCCGGCCGGCAGGGAGAAGGGCGGGGGGTGTGGAATTTTACCGCAACGACATCCCGGAGGAGGCACACACTTGATAACAGAATTAATGGCCCTGGCAACCGTCGTCATCCTGCTCGGCGTCACCGGCCCCGAAACCGCCGGCGCCGTCTTCGCCAGCCTCGCCGGCTTCTCCGTCTGGCTGGGCGTTTTCGCCGGCTACAAACTCGCGCGGCGTATCTACGGCCCCGGGAGCCCCTTCGCCTATATCTACGCCCTCGCCATAACCGCCGTCCTGCGCTACGCCGAAATCGTCCTCCTGCTGCCCTCCCCGGGCGGCTTCAGCCCCGAGACCGACCTTGCGCGGCTCGTCTGGCCGGTCGTCGCCAGCCTACTCGTCATGGCCCTCGTCAACATCGGCATCAAACTGCGTGCCGGAAAAGGATAAAGACAACAGACCGAAAGCGGCGGTCCGGAAGGACCGCCGCTTTCTCAGTATCCGGCGGCTAAACGGCCGCCCGCATCGCCCCGTGTTCCTCCTCGCTGAACAACTTGTCCAGATCGAGGATTATCAGCAGCCGGTCGCCCACCTTGCCGATACCCCGCAGGAACTCCCCGGCATGGGTGACCGTCTGGGCCGGCTCGATCGCGCTATCCTCCAGCCGCAGCACCTCGGACACCTCGTCCACCACCATCCCGACCTCGCGGCCGGCAGCCTCGACGATCAGCGCCTGCGCGTCGCCCTGCCGGGCCCTCGCCAGGCCGAACCTTTTCGCCAGGTCGACCACCGGGATCACCTTGCCGCGGAGGTTGATGATCCCCTCCATGTGCTCAGGCGTGTTCGGCAGCTTCGTCGCCCCGCCGTAACGGATTATCTCCTTCACCTGGGATATCGACACCGCGTACTCCTCGCTCCCGAGCTGGAATACCACCAATTGTTCCGACGCCATATATCATCCACTCCTTCCGTCATACCCGGAACTTGCTCACCGCGACCTGCAGGTCCTCGGCCAGCTTCGCCAGCGCCTGGCTCGAAGAAGCGATCTCCTCCATCGACGCCAGCTGCTCCTCGGCCGCCGCCGACACGCTCTGCGACTCGGCCGCCGACGACTTGCTCAGATCGTCGATCTTGCGCACCGACCCCACGATCTGCTGACTGCCGCCCGCCATCTGCTGCACCGCCGCCGAGATCTCCCGCACCTGGCCGGAAACCTCCGTCACCAGTGCGATGATCTCCCGGAAGGCCGTACCGGCGGCGTTGACCACCTCGGCGCCTGTCTTCACTTCCCGCGTGCCGTCGTTCATCGCCACGACCGCCTTATCGGTGTCCCCCTGGATCTCGCCGATAAGGTCGGCGATCTTCTTCGCCGCCTCTTGCGACTGCTCGGCCAGCTTCCTGACCTCCTCGGCCACCACCGCGAAGCCCCGGCCCTGTTCGCCGGCGCGCGCCGCTTCTATCGCCGCGTTCAGCGCCAGCAGATTCGTCTGCCCGGCGATACCCGAGATGGTATCGACGATCTGGCCGATCTCCTTCGAGCGTTCGCCCAGCTTGGCCACGACCGCGGCCGACGTATTCACCGTATTTTCGATCTGACTCATCTGGCTTACAGCCTTGTCGACCGACTGGCCGCCCTCTTTGGCCTGCTCGGCCGCGCGGGCCGACTGCGCCGCCATATGGTTGGCGTTCGCCGCCACCTGCTGGAGGCCGGCCGACATCTGCTCCACCACCGACGCCGACTCGTTGGCCGCCGTCACCTGCTCGGTCGCCGCGCCGGCGACGCTCATGATCGAAGTCGCGATCTGGTTGGCCGCCTGGGTCGACTGCTCGGCGCTCGCCGTCAGCTCCTCCGACGAGGCCGCCACTTGGTCGGCGTTGGCGTTGATCTGCCTCACCAGATTGCGCAGATTCCCGCGCATCGCGATGATCGCGTCCGCCAGCTGGCCCACCTCGTCCTGCGAGAAAACCGTGCGCTCCTTGTCCCGCAGGTCGCCCGCAGCCACCTCCTGCACCTCGGTCACCATTATCTTCAGCGGGCCGACGATCCGCCGCGTTATCAGCGCCATTGCCAGCGCGGCGATCACCAGCACCACCGCGACGGTTGCCAGCGAGATATTACGCAGCGTCACCAGCCCCTCGGTCACCTCGTCGATCGGCCCCGAGATCGAGATCGACCACTGCGTGCCCGGCACCGGCCCGAAAGCCATCATCTTCTTGATCCCCTGGAACTCGTACGTCATGACCGCCTTCTCGCCCTTCATCATCCGCTGCGTCGCCGCGGCCAGCGCGGGGTTCTTGTCGTCCTTGCCGGGGTTGTACTTCATCACCAGGTCCTTGTTCGGGTGCATGATGATCGTGCCGTCGCCCTGGATCACATAGGCGTAGCCCGTCTTGCCCACCTTGACATCGAGCACTTCCTTGGTGATGCTTTCGATATCAATTGCCCCGAACAGAACGCCGATAACCTTACCGTCGTTTTTGATGGGAGTAGCAGCCACTATTACCAACTTGCCAGTTGCCCTTGATACGACAGGGTCAGAGACCGACGGTACACCCTTCAGCGCCTGCTGTATGTAATCCCGCTGGCTCAGATCGCCGGACCCGCCCGCACTGTTATAGTGGAAACCCGCCGTATTGACCCATGCAAAAGACTCGTATCGCTTATTGTTTTTTGCTAATGTCTGCAGGAAAGGAACAATGGTCGTCTGATCGGCACTTTGGAATACCGGTGCATTTGCCATGCCGCCGATTTCGAGTTTGGCGCTCTCCAGCCAGTCGCCGACATTTCCTCCCTCGGCCTTAGCCATGTCCTGTAAATCTGCGAAAATTTGCTCTGTCAGCATCTTCTCCGCCTGCCAGTAGTTGAGCCCGCCCAGCGCGGCCATCGCCACGAGGAAAATCGCCAGAATGATCACGGTCAGCTTCGTCTGCAGGCTGCTCATCATCCCGCCCCGCGAACCCCCGTTGTTCGAACCCTGAGAAAGTTTCATCTCTAATCTCTCCTTTTCCCCTGCCTTGAATAATCTGCATCCTCTATAGTCAACGCGCCTTATCCCCTCGCGGGCGGCGCGGTTTGCCGCTGCCCTGAGCCTGTCCGTATGCCGATATCCCTTGCTGACTATACCATACAGGAAAGTCTCGGTCTTCAGCTTCTGTCGAAAGGCGGACAAGCCGGAAAAATTCTCAAAACCGTGTCCCTCCTTTGCATTGGCGGGTTCGCGGTGTTTCAGGCAGCATTACGCCCCTTCTACAAAAAGGTGGAATAAGTGCGGAAACCTGTCGATGACTGTACAATTTTCGACATTATATAACATCGGTCTGCAAAGTCCGCCAGCGGCACCGGCGCTAAAATGTCGCTAAAGAAAAGCAATCTATAAGATTTTATTTATAGTTAATATTACCAAAAAATAATTATAAATTAAACTGTATGCGAAACACAAAAAAAGGGCCGCCCCTTTGTCGTTGCACAACAATGGGCGGCACCTATTAATACGGCTTATAGATTTCCTTCCGTCATACCCGGAATTTGCTCACCGCGACCTGCAGGTCTTCGGCCAGCTTCGCCAGCGCCTGGCTCGAGGAAGCGATCTCCTCCATCGACGCCAGCTGTTCCTCGGCCGCCGCCGACACGCTCTGCGACTCGGCCGCCGACGACTTGCTCAGATCGTCGATCTTGCGCACCGACCCCACGATCTGCTGGCTGCCGCCCGCCATCTGCTGCACCGCCGCCGAAATCTCCCGCACCTGGCTGGTAACCTCCGTCACCAGTGCGATGATCTCCCGGAAGGCCGTACCGGCGGCGTTGACTACCTCGGCGCCTGTCTGCACTTCCCGCGTGCCGTCGCTCATCGCCACGACCGCCTTATCGGTGTCGCCTTGGATCTCGCCGATAAGGTCGGCGATCTTCTTCGCCGCCTCCTGCGACTGCTCGGCCAGCTTCCTGACCTCCTCGGCCACCACCGCGAAGCCCCGGCCCTGTTCGCCGGCCCTTGCCGCCTCTATCGCCGCGTTCAAAGCCAGCAGGTTCGTCTGCCCGGCGATACCCGAGATGGTATCGACGATCTGGCCGATCTCCTTCGAACGCTCGCCCAGCTTGGCCACCACCTCGGCCGACGTGTTCACCGTATTTTCGATCTGACTCATCTGGCTTACAGCCTTGTCGACCGACTGGCCGCCCTCTTTCGCCTGCTCGGCCGCGCGGGCCGACTGCGCCGCCATATGGTTGGCGTTCGCCGCCACCTGCTGGAGGCCGGCCGACATCTGCTCCACCACCGACGCCGACTCGTTGGCCGCCGTCACCTGCTCGGTCGCCGCCCCGGCCACGCTCATGATCGACGTCGCGATCTGGTTGGCCGCCTGGGTCGACTGCTCGGCGCTCGCCGTCAGCTCCTCCGACGAGGCCGCCACTTGGTCGGCGTTGGCGTTGATCTGCCTCACCAGATTGCGCAGATTCCCGCGCATCGTGATGATCGCGTCCGCCAGCTGGCCCACCTCGTCCTGCGAGAAAACCGTGCGCTCCTTGTCCCGCAGGTCGCCCGCGGCCACCTCCTGCACCTCGGTCACCATCACCTTCAGCGGGCCGACGATCCGCCGCGTTATCAGCGTCACCGCCAGCGCGGCGATAACCAGCACCACCGCGACGGTTGCCAGCGAGATATTGCGCAGCGTCACCAGCCCCTCGGTCACCTCGTCGATCGGCCCCGAGATCGCCATCGACCATCTCATCCCCGGCACCGGCCCGAAAGCCATCATCTTCTTGATCCCCTGGAACTCGTACGTCACGATCGCCTTCTCGCCCTTCATCATCCGCTGCGTCGCCGCGGCCAGCGCGGGGTTCTTGTCGTCCTTGCCGGGGTTGTATTTCATCACCAGGTCCTTATTCGGGTGCATGACGATCGTGCCGTCGCCCTGGATGACATAGGCGTAGCCCGTCTTGCCCACCTTGATATCCAGGACCTCCTTGGTGATCGCCACCATGTCCACCGCCCCGTAAATAACGGCGACGACCTGGCCGTTCGCCTTAACCGGCACCGCCACCACCGTCACCGGGTGACCCGTCGAGCGGGAGATCATCGGATCGGAGATAAATGTCTCGCCCTTGATGGCGCGCTGGTAATATTCGCGGTCGGCCAGGCTGCCCTTCGCGCCCGACGAGTTTATGTACGCCCCGCCCGGCAGGATATACCCCATCGAGTCGTACGCCTTGTTCGCCTTCGCGGCGTTCACCAGAACAGGCATGATCGCCTCCGGGTTGCGGCTCTGGATCACCGGCGTCACCGCCATCATCGTCATCTCGTGCACGCGGGCCTCGAAAAATTTGCCGACATTCCTGCTTTCCGCTCCCGCCATCTCCGTCAGATCGTCATGGATGGCCTCTGTCAGCATCTTGTCCGCCTGCCAGTAGTTGAGCCCGCCCAGCGCGCCCATCGCCACGAGGAAAATCGCCAGAATGATTGCCGTGAGCTTCGCCTGCAGGCTGCTCATCATCCCGCCCCGCGCACCTCCATTGGTCTGTGCCAATTTCATACACACTGCTCCTTTCGACTGCAAAAATACGATGAATCCTATATGGTCAACGCGCCCCGGCCCTCCCCAAGGCGGCACGGCTCGTCCTTCCGCCGACTCCGCAATCCCCCGGCATAATACTCTGCCGAAAAGATGAGCCCCCCGGAACAGTGCCCCTGTCTCTCCGGCTAGCGCGGTGGCCGCGCGGGTTTGCGGCGAAAAACGGCTTGTCTGCCCACGGAGAAAATCGTTATCTATTTCAAAACCCCTGGATTATTCGATGCGAATTATATTAAACAACAAATTTCGACAAAATATCACAAAAAAATAATGGTTCCAAACAAATAATAAATCCACGAAAACCCCACCATAATACTACCAAAAAATAATTACAAATTATATTGTATCCCCTGCACAAAAAAAGCGCCGCCCATTGTCGCATCACAACAACGGGCGGCACTTCCCCGCAAATTCAGTTCCGGCCCAGCAGCTTCCACACCTTCAGATACAGCGACACCATCGCCCGCGTCTCGAACGAATCGAGCGACAGCCCCAGCAGCTTCTCGATCCGTTTCTTCCGCCAGATCGCCGTATTGTGGTGAATGAACATCTTCTCGGCCACGACCCGCAGATTCTCCTCCTCGATGATCCGCTCCAGCGTGGCCAGCAGGTTGCTGTCGTGTCTCTGGTCGTACGCCGCCAGACCGCCGATCATATCCCTGACGATCCGCTGGATGTTCCTGTCCTTCAGCAGCTGGAAAGCCACCTGATAAAGGCCGGTGTCGGCGTGGTGCACCACACAGCGGCCCTGCTCGCGCTCGCACAGCAGCAAAGCCTCCGCCGCCTTGCCGAAAAGCTCCTCCAGATCGAGCGTCGTCCCCTCGCCGGGGGTCGCGGCGACGCCCACTGTCACCTGGGTGAACGCGAACCTCGCCTCCGTCTCCCTTGCCAGCCTGGCGGCGAACTCCAGCTGGCTCTCCTTCGTCCGTCCCGCCTTGTCGGCAGGCACCAGCGCCGCGATAAGCCCGTTCGTCTGCCACACCCACCCCGGCTCGCTCCGTGCCAGCCACGCGACGATGTCGCCCCTGGCGGCCGCTTTAGGCGCCACCTTCGCCCCCGTCAGCCAGGCCTCCGCCGCCTCCGGCTCGGTACGCGCTACCGCCAGCGCAAAGCAGGCGTAATCGGCGCGCGTATCGACGCCGTAGCCCTCCAGCACGCTGGCCACATACTCCGCCGGATGGCCGCCCGTCACCAGGCTGTTGAAAAACGTGCTGCGGCCGTAAGCCTGCTCCGTCAGCGCCGTGTTCTCCGCGGCCGCCTTCTCCGCCGTGATATCGCGGACGCGGAAAGAAACCGTCCGCTTGCCGCGGTAGCGGCGCGTCATCGGCGCCGCCGCCACCCTGACGACCAACATCTGCTCGCCCGCGCCCGCCCGGAACTCAGTCGTCCGGGCGGCGTCCTCCCTCAGCACCGCCGCCAGCATCGCCAGCAGGTCCGCGGCCGCGGGCGGCGGCAGGGCGGCACGCAGATTCCGTCCCTCCGGGTTGGGCGGCAGCATGCTCTTGTCGCCGAAAACGCGCACGATGTCGCCCTCCTCGTCCACGATCAGCGTCGTCGCGTCCGCGTCCGCGTCCGAGCAGTCCTCCAGCAGGCCCAGCTGTTCTCTCGCCAGCTCCTCCGCCTGCTTGCGTTCGCTGATATCCAGCGACGACGCCATGATATACTTCATGCCGTCCAGCTCGATGAAATCCACGTTTAAAAGCGCCATCACAAGCGTGCCGTTCTTGGCCCTCACCGGGACATCCTTATCCCGGATACAGCCCTCCTCCAGCAGCAGCCTCCTGAGCTCGTCGCGCTGCTCCTCGTCCCACAGCCCCAGCTCCGCGCCCGTCCTCCCCAGCACCTCTTCCCTGGCGAAGCCCAGACTGCGCAGCCACGCTCCGTTCACCTCCACGAACTTCGCCTCCGGCCAGCTCAGCAGGGCCATCGCGTACTGGGTTGCGTCGAAAATGACCATCAGGCGTTCCTCGGTCAGCTTGTGTTCGCTGATATCGCGGATAGCCACCGCCAGCCCCTCGCCCGAAGGGAGGACCGTCACCCCCAGCCATTTTTCCAGCCTGGCCGCGAACGTCTCGAAATAGCCCGCTTCCTTCCTGTCGGCCGCCAGGCCGACCTTCTCCGCCAGCTGGGGGATGACGAGCAGGGCCGCCGCGAAATGCTTCCCCACCGGGTCCTCGCCCGCCGGCGCCAGCATCGACCGGGCCGCCCTGTTCATGAAATCTATGCTCCCCCGGCCGTCGACGGTGAAAAACCCGTCCGCCAGGCCGTCGATAACGCGCAGCAGCTGCGCCGCGCCGTCCCGTTTTCCTGCTCTTGCCATACATACCGCCGTCCGTTCAATCTTCGTTGAGCTAGTTTTCATCATCATTCGGGCTTCCCCGCCGATAATCCTCTGTATTTTCCCCGAATTTTTACCGCCTCCACGGCAGCAGTATCGGCACCCGCCGCTGATAGGCGCGGTACTCCTCCCCGAACTCGGCCGCCAGCTTCCGCTCCTCCAGCACCGTGCCGATCACCACATAAACCGTCAGGATTATATTGACAACGAGCGTCGGCGCGTAAACCTCCCGCGGGCCTGCCCAGATGAGGATGATCGCCGCCAGGTACCAGGGGTGGCGCGTCAGGCCGAGGATGCCGGTCGTATCGAGCGTGCCGGCCGCCGTCAGGGCGGCGGGCGCCTTGCCTGTCATTATCTGCCTGATGCCCAGCATCTGCAGCATATCGTATTTTCTCCCCCCGGCGATGAACAGCCCCGCGGCCGTGGCCGCCAGCGCCGCCCGCAGTATCGCCCACGGGCCGTCCCATACGAAGATGGCCTGACCCTTGAGGCCGGCGCCGTAGCTTATGACCGGTAAGAGGGAGAGGAGGGCGAATGCGTTGTAAAACAGCCGGTAAAAGCGGTACCCGCTCCTCAGCCGGGCCTTCAGATAATCCGTCACCGTCAGCGATATCAGCGCGCTGTGCGCCGCGCACCATCCGATCCACAGCCCCGCCAGCACAATGTACTCCATTACCCCGCCCCCTTCTGAGTTTATGGGTACTTCGCCTTGTATTAACCAAGTCCTGCTGCCCATACCCCGCAGGGGTGCAACCTCCCGGCTCCGGTGCTCCGGGCGAACGCGCCGTAAGGCTTGGGCCGACACAGCCGTACCGTCGCCAACTGTCGTCCGTGACAGATGGCTCCTCGCCCGTCCGTCCATGGACGGGCGTACGTTCGTGTTACCGGCCTGATTCGCCAACGGCGCGTATTCGCCCTCCGCAAAGTCGCCGTCCGCTTGCGCCCCTGCGGGAGCTAAAGCCTCAAGTGAATATTTTACGGCAGAAATATAAAAATTCAATAAACTCAGTATGCACCCCCCATATTGGTCGTGTGCGGGAAATGTCGAAGGTGGAGGATTAGCGACATCAATTGTTGAAATATTTACCAAGTTAGGAAATGGGGGCGAGAACATGGCTTTAGACTTATTATCTGAGGCACGTGATTATTATCTCAAATTACCGTTATATAGAAAAATTGAAGTCACTGATGACAATAGGCCTTTAGTTACATACATTTTTCGCTGCCAAATAAAGCTGGACATGTATTGCCCACAGTGTGAAAGAGAGACTACCTTTGATACGGAGGGGCTTCATCCCTACGCGAAGGAAGTCGCTAAAATTGAGTGGAAAGACCTTTGTACGGAGAAGCTATCCGTAAAAAAATTTACGTGCCTACGCTGTGGGTATAATGCCTTCTTTTGTTCATTACTCGAATCGATACATACCTTTCAGGACGACCCCCCGTATATCAGATGTACCGCTATATTACGAAAAGTCGGGCAACACCCCTCGCTTGCTGATATGGCAGAAGCTGATTTGAAAAAATATAGTAAAGTTTTGGGAAGAATCAGAGGCGCAGACCTTAATAGGGCAGTTGGTTTAGCAGCTAACGGGGTCGGAATTGGGTCGTTTGTTTATTTAAGGAGAATATTTGAGAGCCTCATTGAGGAGGCGCACCAGACTGCCAAAGAGGCACCCGATTGGAACGAAGAAGCCTATTCTGGCATGCGCGTCGATGAAAAAATCAAAGTACTCGGCTCATATCTTCCTGCCTTTTTGTTAGAGAACCGTGCACTCTACGGAATTCTTAGCAAAGGAATCCATGAGCTCAGTGAGAGCGAGTGTCTGGAGATTTTCCCTGTGGTAAGAGTGGGGATTGAGTTAATACTGGATGAGAAAATCGAAGCGGTCGAGAGGCAGCAAAAAATTGATTCTGCAAAAAAGACCATATCGTCCACTCATCAAAAGTTAACCAGTAAAGAGTAATTCCCTAGTGTTGTCGGCACAACACCGCCCAGTTAATTGATGTATATTTTAAAAGACAAAGGGACAGTTCTTTTGTGCATTCTCGATAAATCACTTCACGGCGGCAGTCAACAAGACTGCCGCTCAAATTTTTCCAGTCAACAAAAGTCCGGTATTCCCCACAAGGCAAAATTGACAATATATGCTACAATGAAAGATATTGAGCAATCCGCGAGTCACGCGGCAAATGAACATTCGGAGGGATCGGTTTGCCCGGAAACAGTCACATTGTCCTGAACACGCTCCTGTATTTCATGATCCTCACCCTCGGCATCTCCGCCAGCATCGCCGGCCTGGTCAACAAATACATCGCCGCCGGCTTCGCCGTCGAGAACTACATCATCGGCTACTGTTTCACCGTATACTCGGTCGCCTACGCCTCCTCCGTCTTCAGCGTCGGCTGGATGTTGGAGAAGTTCAGCGTCCGCAGCCTGCTGCGGGTCTACTGCGGGCTTGCCGCCGTGGCGATAATCTGCTTCGCCAACGCGCCCACCCTCGTCGTCTTCACCGTCTTCCTGTTTCTGTTCGGCCTTGGCATGGGCATCATGCTACCGGCCGCCTTCCACGTCACCCTGCTGCTCTATGACGCCAAAGTCAGATCCGCGAAATCCATCGCCGTCACCTTCTTCTACGCCGTCGGCTCGATCGTCGGCCCCATCCTCGCCGGCCTGGCGCTGGACTGGGGCGTCACCTGGCAGGGCGTATACTACGGGGTTGCCGCCATGCTGCTGGCCGTCGTCGCCGGCTCCTTCATCCCCCAGCTGAAAAGCTTCGTGCCCCAAAAAGCCAACCGCGGCGAAGAGAAAGTCGACTGGAGCCTCAACGTATTTCTGGCCGGCCTGTCGGTGTTCTGCTTCATGATCTCCGAATTCATCTTCGGCTACTGGATCATCCAGTACCTCATGGACCGCCTGGCGGTCGGCGT
Source organism: Selenomonadales bacterium (assembly GCA_018434945.1). GTDB lineage: Bacteria > Bacillota > Negativicutes > Sporomusales > UBA7701 > Anaeroselena. Next base: position 1,472 of record JAHDOI010000043.1, on the reverse strand, counting down.
GGTCATGGCGAGCGCCGCCCTGTCGCTCTGGTGGGGCTGTATCACCACCGGGCGTCTGGCTGGCAGCTTCATCCTGTCCAGGATATCGCTCGCCCAGTACATCATCGTCAGCGCCGCCGTGGCCAGCGTCGCCTATTTCGGCCTCCTGGGCGCGGCGACCTACACGCAGGCGGTAGTGCTCATCGGCATAAAGGGCTTCGCCTACTCCAGCCTTTACCCCACCCTCATCTCCTTCGGCACCTTCCAGACCCCCAAACCCTCGCCCCGCACAACCTCCTTCTTCCTCGCCTCCGGCTCGGCCGGCATCATCTTCTCCGTAATACTGTCGAGCTCCCTCAAACAATACTTCGATTACGAAGTCATGCTCGCCGCCGGCGCCTCGCTCATCGGCGCCGTAGCAGTAGTGACCGCCGTCGTCGCCCACAGGAACAAAAAACGCCCCCTCGCCCCCAGCGCCCCTGCGCAATAAAAACACACCATGGCGGCAGTCCTCAGGACTGCCGTTTTAAAATTGCCTTGCTCCGTATTCCCCGCAGCAGCGCCAACTCCCTCACCGACCCTCCGGGCGGACACCGTTGTGGCAGGATGACGTCCCCGCACATATTATGTAACATAAAAATGCTCGCGTCCGGTCGACGAAAGGAGGGTAACGCATGTCCTGCAAGCACTGCCATAAATGCCCCAAGTGCCACCACGACTTCGACCACGACTGCTGCTTCAAATTCCCCCACGAATGTTGCAAATGCAAACACAAAGAGTGCTTCCTGGTCTGCTGCAAATGCGGCCACAAGTTCTGCCATCACGAATGCTGCGATTTTGCCTGAACCGCCCGGGACCCGATTGCCCCGCAAACACATCACGGCGGCAGTCCTCTGGACTGCCGCCGCTTCCTCTTTAATCATACCCCAGCCCGTTGGCGCCGGGGGTTGCCCTGCCGCTCGCCGGCGGGAAGCCCTTGTGCCGATACATCCGCAGGGTCGCAACCCTCCCGCGCGGGTGCTTCGCAGCGAGCCGGGAATATTTCTCGGTAGCTTTTGATTGATTTCTTGGCAGCAAAATATTATAATATAACCGAACAAACGTTCTCGACCAAACCGGCAAACTGGTATTGTTGCGGCATTGTGTGAAAGAGCGCGGGAGGGAAACCGGTGATAGACAAAAATTGCATTATGGCACTGATAAGAGCGCAAATTCCCCAGGCGAATAACGACGTTGTCGAAAGCATTTCAGCGGAGATTATCCAGGATGCCGAGGCGATAATTCATTCTATGGTCAGGCAGGCGACAAGCCAGGAGAAAGAAAACCAATACTGGGGCAACTTTAAAGGGAAATAAGTCACGGAGCCACCCGTTAAACGGGTGGCTTGGGTTAGCCCTGAAAGGGCATTATACTAGCTGAGTCTCAAGACTCACTGAAAGTTTGCCAACCGCATAGCGTTCTCAGTCAGCCCCTAAAGGGGCTGGCTTTTTTAT
>JAHDOI010000089.1 GCA_018434945.1 Selenomonadales bacterium | reverse complement strand
TACATGGTAGGACTCACCCTTTCATGTGTGTTGGTTTGTTTGGTCACTTACCGTATTACACATTGTTGGGGTAAAGTCCTATTTTCTTTTGCTTACCAACCCAATATTTTTAAGGGTTTTTGGAACTACGCAAGATGCTTAATATTTCAAATATAATTCAAAGAATGTCGGTTCGCGGCGAAAAGAGAGTAAGCGAATACTCGTAGCAGCTGTCCGGAAGGATTATGTTTTCAGGCGGCACCCCGGAAAAATTCGCGAACATTTTCGACGTAATTATTGACAGCGCGTGACCGCTTGTATATAATAACAAATGATAATGAAAATCAATATCATTTAGGTTGTATATAAAAGGCGAAAAGCGATGCGCTGTGTGGGCACGATGGAGGGCGAAGAACCTAAACCCAATCCTGCCTGACCGGCGCAAAAGATCATTTCCGGATTCGCTGCTTGAGCTATACGCGCGCATTCGACGCGGGTGTTGAAAAATGATCCGGGTGCCGGCGCTATCGGCTAATGCTTGGTCAGAGCGCGGCCGGCGCAGGCAGAGGCGATCAATCCTTGAGAAAGGGTTTTTATTTTACCGAGTAAATGAGAATGATTCGCAAAATAAATTTATGGAGGAATTAAACGATGAAAACCCTCGATCAGTTGGGACCCGGCGAAGCGGGAGTTGTGACGAAGGTGCAGGGCAGCGGAGCGGTGAAGCGCCGGATTGTGGATATGGGCCTTATCGCCGGTACGGCGGTGAAGGTGCAAAAATATGCCCCGCTCGGCGATCCGATGGAGATCAAGGTGAAAAATTTCAACCTTTCCCTGCGTAAGACAGAGGCCGCACTGATCGAGGTGCAGACGACATGACCCGGTAGGAGGGTATTGGAACGGATATACATAAGGAGGCTTAATATGGCGACAGAAAATCTGACGGTGGCTTTAGCGGGTAACCCGAATTCAGGCAAGACTACTATTTTCAACAACATCACCGGCGCGCGCCAGCATGTGGGCAACTACCCCGGCGTGACGGTGGAAAGGCGGGAGGGGTTCCGCCGCTTCGAGGGTAAGGACCTGCTGCTCGTGGACCTGCCGGGGACTTACAGCCTCACGGCCCATTCCCTTGATGAGCTTGTGGCTCGCAATGTCATAATCAACGACAAACCTGAAATCATAGTCAATATTCTCGATGCTTCTAACCTGGAACGGAATCTTTATCTAGCGGTGCAGCTGCTGGAGCTTGAACGGCCGGTGGTGCTGGCGCTCAACATGGCCGATGTGGCCGAGAACATGGGACTGAGGATAGACGACGCGCTGCTTAGCCGCAAACTGGGTATTTCCGTTGTCCGCACGGTGGGCAACCGCAACAAGGGCATGGACGATTTGCTTAAGATGGTGGTGGACGCGGCGGCGAAAAATAAGCGCCAGCCGTTCGCGCTCGACTATGGTCCGGAGATTGAAACAAAAATCGACCAGGTGTGCGATGCCATCGCGGCGCTGACCGAGGTGAAGTACCCCCTGCGGTGGCTGGCGATCAAGCTGCTGGAAAACGACCAGGACGTTAACAAGGCTATCGGCGCTTTGCCTGGCGGGGAAAAGATTCTCGCCCAGATCGACGGGATGCGGACCGAGCTGAAGGCGGTGTTTGCCGACGATCTTGAACTTGTCATCGCCGAGCGCCGCTACCAGTTCGTCGGCGAAATCTACCGCGAAGTGGCTGTCTCCAGGCAGGACCTGTCCGTGACGGTTTCGGACAGGATCGACGATATCCTCACTCACCGGGTGTTCGGGTTGCCGATCTTCTTAGGGGTCATGTGGCTGCTGTTCAATATCGTATTCACCGCCGGCGCCTATCCGCAGGGGTGGATCGAAGACGGGTTCGCCCGGTTGGGCGAAATGGCCGGGCAATATATGGCCGACGGCGACCTCAAGTCGCTGGTGGTGGACGGAATAATCGGCGGCGTCGGCGGCGTTGTCGTCTTTCTGCCCAACATCATTCTGCTCTTTCTGGGCATCGCCTTGTTGGAAGACACCGGCTACATGGCCCGGGCGTCTTTCGTCATGGACCGGGTCATGCGGGCGGTCGGCCTGCACGGCAAGTCGTTCATCCCGCTGCTGGTGGGCTTCGGCTGCAGCGTGCCCGCCATCATGGGCACCCGCACCCTGGAAAATCCCCGTGACCGGATGGTTACCATCCTCGTCGCCCCGCTGATGAGTTGCAGCGCTCGTCTGCCTGTCTACACCCTGCTGACCGCCGCCTTCTTCTCCGCGGAGATAGCCGGCACCGTTCTTTTTTCGGTCTATCTCGTCGGCATCGTCCTCGCGGTCGCCATGGCGTTCGTTTTCCGCAAGCTGCTTTTCCCCGGCGCCACCGAGGCTTTCGTCATGGAGATGCCGCCTTATCACCTGCCGACGCTGCGCAGCATCCTAACCCATATGTGGGAGCGGAGCGTACTGTATCTGAAGAAGGCCGGCACTTTGATCCTGGCCGCCTCGATCCTTGTGTGGTTCGCCACTAACTACCCCGCCGATGTCGAGTACAGCAAGGATTACGACCAGGAAAAAACACAGGTCGAGGAACAATTCACCGCTGCGGTCACCGCAGAGGTTCTTGTTCCGCTGAAAATCGAGCAAATAGAGGACAATGAGTCCCTGAAGGCGCTGGCGGGCGAAATCGGCGCAATCCACGCCGGGCAAGCTGAGGCCGGGGATGGCGATAAAGCGGCCGTCGAGGCTGCTACTGCCGCCAAACTGGCCGGGCTGGAGAATTCGGAGGCTGACCTTTATCCTTACGCTATGCGGTACTATGAGCTGGAGCGGGAGAAACAGGAGGCGACGGATAAAATCGCCAGGGAACAGGCCGGCGAAAAACTGGCCGGCAGCTACGCCGGCCGCATCGGCAAAGCCATCGAGCCGGTTATCGCGCCGCTGGGTTTCGACTGGAAGATCGGCGTCGGCCTGATATCGGCGATGGCCGCCAAAGAGGTTCTGGTCAGCACTCTCGGCACCATCTACAGCGTGGGCGCGGTGGAAGACGACGCATCGTCGCTGCAGGAAGCCCTGACCGCCGATCCTGCCTTCAGCCCGCTGGTCGCTTATACGCTCATGGTCTTCACATTGATCTATTCGCCCTGCCTGGCGGCGCTGGCCGTTCTGCGCCGGGAGACCAACTCGTGGAAATGGACGGCCTTCAGTTTCACCTATTCGACCGCTCTGGCCTGGGTAATCGCCTTGGCGATCTATCAGGCGGGGACGCTGCTGGGGTATTAGCGGCCCGCGCTTTTCCGGGCGTCCGCCGGAAGGAGGGGAGGCAAATGGCAATCAAGCTGCGGCTGGTTTTGTTGGCAGCGGCGCTAATCCCTCAGGCGATCACCTACGGTATGGCATTCGGTTCTCCGCTGGCGGCCGACAAGTATTTCGGCCAGATCCAGGCCGCGTCCGCGGCGGGCGCGCTGCTCCTGGCGCTGACGTCGCCCGGCCTGGTGCTCGAATGGATGGTCGGCCGGCCGCTGCGGGAAATGGCGCGCTTCTGCGCGCAACTCAAACAGGGTAGCTATCAGGAGCGCCTGCCTTTGTTCAACGAAGCCCGCGACGGGGACGGCGAGGACGGCCTGACCGCCCTCATGCGCGATATGAATTGGATGGCCCGGCAAATTGATATCAGGGAAAAAGGACTGCGCAAGGCGGTTGACGACTTAGCTGAATCCCGCCGCCTGATCGCGGAGAAAAACGAGAATCTGACCCTGGTTAACCGGGAGCTGGCGGCAATCCACGCGAGCCTGGAGGAGAGGACCCGGGAACTGGAACAGTCGTGCCGCCAGATGCAGGTGATGGCGATGACCGATCCTCTTACCGCCATCGCAAATCGCCGCTGCTTTTTCGAAGCTCTTAAGGGAAGGTCCGCCGATCTGGCGTGCAACCGCCTGTGCTGCCCCACCTCGTTACTCATACTCGATATCGACAGGTTCAAAACCGTCAACGATACCTACGGACACGCGGCTGGCGACAGGGTGCTCCAGGAAATAGCCGTGATAATCGGGGAGAACACCAGGGAGGGCGATACCGCGGCCCGGATCGGCGGCGAGGAGTACGCGCTCCTCCTGCCGGGGGCATCTTCCCGGCAGGCTGGGGATGTGGCCTGCCGCATCCGGACGGCGGTCGCCGGGCACACTTTCGTCCTGCCGGACGACCAGCAGATATCCGTTACGGTATCGATCGGCATCTGCACATTCTCGCAGTTTGCCTGCCTGGAGCGAGATAAGCTGTACAGCTTCGCCGATCAGGCGCTCTATCATGCCAAGCGCAGCGGTCGCAACGGCATTTCCGTATACGATCCCGAAGCCCGTTCGCTCAGCATGATCGACTGCGCGTAGATGCCGGAAAGGATGTTGATTTTGCAGCACTTGTCGCACCTGGAAGATCTGCATGAACTTGTGGATGCCTTGGCCACCGCGCTGGACGCCAAAAATCCCTTCATGTGCGGCCACTCCGAGCGGGTGGCCGGGACGGCCCTGTTATTGGCCCAAGAGATGGGCGTGTGCCCGGCGAGGCGGGCGATAATCCATATCGGCGCCCACCTGCACGATATCGGCAAAATCGGCGTCCCTGACCATATACTCAATAAACCCGGCAAGCTGACCGAAGCGGAATTCGCCATGATCCGCCAGCACCCGGCGATCGGCGGCAATATCCTGAGCAAGATCAAGATTCTGCAACCGGTTATCGACATTGTGCGCCATCATCACGAGCGCTGCGACGGAAAGGGTTACCCCGACGGGCTGAGCGGCGGCGATTTTTCGCTGGAGGCCAGAATAGTGGCCGTAGCTGACGCGTTCGACGCGATGATCAGTGTTCGGCCGTATCGCCCGGCGCTCTCCTTAAGCGCGGCTCTGCTGGAAATGCGGCGCTGCCGGGGCAGTCAGTTCGATCCGGCGGTCGTAGACGCTCTGACCACCCTCCACCTTAAGAACTTGATCCAGAGCCCCGGCGAGCGCGATTCGGCCTGCCGGACGGTCGACCTTATCGGTTGCTATCAATAAAAAGTGCCTATTTTCTTGAAACAGGAGGGTCATATGGCTGTTGTGATCGTCGGCGGAGACTACCTGGGCGGCATCGAAAAGAACCTTTATTCCTTGGGAGTGACGGAACTGGTACATATTTCCGGCCGGAAAGCGCTCGATAGGAACAAAATCAGTATTCCCAAGGCTACCGCTTTTGTCCTGGTGCTGACCGACTATGTCAATCACGGCACAGCCCAGAATGTGAAGACGATGGCAAAGTCGCGGTCGATACCGGTAGTGTTCGCCAAACGTTCCTGGCGGGCTGTCGAGGAAAAGTTGAAGGCAAGCAGGTGCCTTGCCAACTGAAGTGTATAGGGGGTGCGGAAATGGATGTGGTAATTTTGACCGGCGTCGGCGCGGCGGCCTTAGGTTATGTGGCCTACGTCGTCTGGCGCGGCATCGCCGGCAAGGCTGCCTGCGCCTGCGGCAGCGCTTGCCGTGAGGCAGGCGGGAGCTGCCAGCGGCGCGAAGGACCGGCTTAAGTAGAGCCTATTGTTGCAGAACGAAATATTATATTTTATGAAGAGGTGTTGAAATGAAAAAAACAGTTGCAGTTATGGTGGCCGGAATGATTATGGCGACAGCGCCGGCGGCGTTGGCCGAGCCGGTCAAGCTCAGCGGCGACGTCGCCGTCAAGTATCAGCGGGATACCGCTGATGGCGATCCGACCGCGTCAGGCTCGATCTATACCTTTAAACTGCTCGGCGAGGCTGAGCTGGGGGGCGGCTGGTCGCTGTACGCCCGTCTCGGCGCCCAGAGCGTGACCAACCCCCTGCTCGCCGACTTCAATGTCGCTCCCGAGGTTTACGGCGAGAACAAGAAGTCGGTGGTAGCGCTCGATCAGTTCGGGCTGAATTATAAGACAGATAAACTGACTTATAAACTGGGCCGTCAGGATGTCGGCGTAGGCACGACCACCCTTCTTTACCACCGCCCCGATTCAAACATCGGCAAGAAAGCCTTCGTGGACGGCCTTACCGTCGCCGGCACCGTCGGTGTTGTGGATTTGACGGCGCTAGTTGCGCGGGAGGATAATCCCGCCGGGACGTATAAGAACAAAATTTATGCCCTTAGGACCGGGTTTAACCCGACGGAGAGTTTCAATTGGGGCGTTACGCTCGGACGTTTCAAAGGCGAGACGGAGAGCACCAATCACTGGGCGGTGGACGGCACGTACAAGTTCGGCAAGAGCAGCCTGACGGCTGAATACACCAAGGCGAACAGCAGCACGGCCAATAAAGCGTACGCCATTGTGTTAAGCCACGATTTCGATGATAAAACCTCCGCGTCTGTCACCGGCTTCCGGGTCGAGGAATTCGGCTCGATGGGCGGTCAGAGCGAATACGACGCCAACAACCGCGGCATCCATTACGCGATAAACCGCAAACTGAGCGAAAATGCCGCCCTTGAGCTGGTTTTCAAGGATCAGAAGACAATCAGCGGCGGGCAGAAAAACACCTCATTTGAGGCTACGGTCAGTTATTCGTTCTAAAAAGATCGTGTTTTGGACGCGCCAGGGACACCGGCCTTTAGAAGACAGGGTTCCTGGTAGATTTTTCCTGATTTGCTTTAATCGCCATAATTTTGCAACAGAAAAAGGATTTTTCCTATTCCTGTAGAATACAATTCACGATATAGTACGCCGAATCCATATCAGGTAGGGGAGAACCACTACATATAGAGGGGTGAATCCGCGCAGATGCGCGGAAGGGCGTCTTTTCCTCTGGCCCTAACCCGGCAGCTAATCCCCGAGGCGAAGTAAACCCCCGATGGAAGACGGTGTGGCCGTCAGCGATCCGGGGGCTTGGCGAGAGGAGAACGAATGCGGATTTTCTGGCGTTGCCTTGTATTGTGTTGTTTGCTTGTTTCCATATCCACCGCGGCTTTTGCCGCAAGTGTCTATGAAGAAGGCGACTGGGGCGAGGAAGTGACCCAGGTCCAGGCCAAGCTGGCCGCCCTCGGTTATGCCGCCGGTTCCGCGGACGGCGAGTTCGGCTCGATGACCACGGCGGCCGTGAAGGCTTTCCAGAAAGACCGTGGTCTTGAGGCTGACGGCGTCGTCGGTCCCGCTACCTACCGGGCACTCCTGGGACGCGATATCCCGCCGGTAAGCCGCGATGGCGCGACGGCGGTGAGGAAGGTAATCCAGACCGCGATGAGGTTCGTCGGCGTGCCGTACGTATTCGGCGGCAATACCCCCGACGGATTCGACTGCTCCGGCTTTACCCGTTACGTATTCGCCCGGGGCGGCGTAGGTCTCCCCCGCATGGCCGACGAACAATACGGCCTAGGTCACCCGGTTTCCAAGGCCCAGCTCAGGCCCGGCGACCTCGTTTTCTTCACCACCTACGCTGACGGCGCCTCACATGTTGGTATCTATCTCGGTGAGGGCAGATTCATCAGCGCCACTTCCAGCCGCGGGGTAGCTATCGACCGGATAGCGGACGGCTACTGGGGGCCCCGCTACATCGGCGCACGCAGGGTATAGTCGTTGTTGGGAGGCATCCGCCTCCCAATTTTAGTTTTCGCGCAGGGATTTTGCCTGTATGGATGGTATTAATGAATTGTGGGCCTGCCCTGCTTGTGGAATAATAGTGGGCATGGTGCCGGCGGCGGGCTTCGGGAGAGTGTCTCCGCGGACCGGACGCCGGCTGAGTCGGAGGAGTTATGTTCCGCTTTTACTGGGAAAAATTCGTTGTGCCGTTTTGGCTGCTGACAACCGTTGCCGTGGCTTGCTTCGTCGTCGCTTCTGCGGCCGGGCTCGCGGCCCCTTTAATTATTAAATACCTCATCGACGTCGCTCTAGAAAGCGGCGATTTCAAATATCTCGACATCATCGTCGGCAGCATCGTCGTCCTCTATTTGCTCAGGGCGGTATTTTACTTTTTCTACGGCTATAACATGGCCAAAGCGGGCAGCACTATGATCGCCCGCATGCGCGCGGCCATGTTTTCACGCCTGCACTCTCTCGACTACAGCTACTTTGTCAACACCTCCACAGGCAACATCGTCTCATATTTCACCAACGATCTGCTGCTCATCCAGCAGGCCGTCACCGTGGGCGTCCCCGATCTGGTCGTGGAATCGCTCAACCTGCTGGCCATCCTGGTTATCATGGTTTATTTCGACTGGCAGCTGGCTATCGTGACCTTTGTCACCCTGCCGTTCATCGTTGTGGCGATAAGTCACTTCAACCGCAAGCTCGCCGATCTCGGGGGCCTGCTGGAGCACACGATGGCGAGGATGACCAGCCTGCTGCACCAGGCGATCCTGTCGGTGATGATGGTGCAGAGCTATGTGCGCGAGGATTACGAGTACGGGAAGTTCCGTCACCAGATCCACGAAGCAGCGGAGGAATACTTCCACGTTCAGCGCCTCAACGCGCTGCTCATCCCCCTGGTCGAGTTCCTCGCCGCCATCGGCCTCACGGTGATCATCTGGTTCGGAGGCCGGGAGGTCATCAACGGCGACCTGACCATCGGCGGCATGTTCGCTTTTCTTGTCTACATCATCAACGTTCCGGCTCCCGTGCGGAAGATAACCCAAGCTTTCTCCAGCATGAAGATGGGGATGGTGGCCTGGGAGCGCATCCGCGACCTCGACCGCCAGCCCCACACCGTCGTCGACGGCCACCTCGACCTGGAAAAGGCCACCGGCCGGGTGGAGTTCCGGGACGTATCCTTCCGTTACCCTGCCGGCGGCGACGTGCTCAAAAGCATCAGCCTCACCGCCGAGCCCGGCGACGTAATCGCCGTCGTCGGCCCCAGCGGGGCGGGAAAATCTTCGTTCGCCAATCTGTTGCTGCGCTTTTACGACCCCGCCGCCGGCGCCATCTATCTTGACGGCCTTGATATACGGAGCCTGAAAATAGGCGCTCTGCGCCACCAGATCGGCTTCATCCAGCAGGATCCCGTCCTGTTCAACGCCAGCATCCTCGAGAATATCCGCTACGGCCGGCCGATGGCGACTTACAGCCAGGTGGAGCACGCCGCCCGGCTCGCCAACGCCCACGATTTCATCATGGAGCTGCCCCGCGGCTACGATACACCGGTGGGGGAGTTGGGAGCCAACCTGTCCGGCGGGCAGCGTCAGCGAATCGCCCTGGCGCGGGCCATCATCCTCGAACCGGCGATCCTGCTGCTCGACGAACCGACCGCCGCCCTCGACAGCCACGCCGAGCAACAGGTGATGGCAGCCATCCGCAACGTCAGCCGGGGGCGCACCACCTTCATCATCACCCACCATCTTTCCACCTTGCTGGCATCAGACAAGGTCATCTACCTGTCAGGCGGCCAGATCGTCGAGAGCGGCACCCATGCCGAGCTTTTGACCAGGGGCGGCGTTTACGCCCGTGCGGTCGACAGGGGCGAACTGGGAATCAGAGGTTGAATTTGGGCATAATGTTTACGCGGCCATAGGCTTCGAGGGGATACCGTAATGTACGATATCAAGCTCACGGATGTGACATATTCATACGGGGACAACACCGTGCTCCGTGGCCTTTCCATGGCGGTCGACTCCGGCGAGTTCATCGCCGTCGTCGGGCCGAACGGCGCGGGCAAAAGCACGATGCTCAAGTTGGTGGCCGGACTGCTCAGGCCCGACTGCGGGCAGGTGACGGTCGCCGGCCGGACGGCCGACGAGGCCCGGGCCGCCGGCGACATCGGCTACATACCCCAGAACTTCGCCCGCAATATCGCCGATTTCCCGGCTACAGTCGCCGAGATCGTCGCCCTCGGCCTGGTATCAGGCCGCAAAAAGAACATTTCCCGCGACGCGGCCCGCCATATCGTCGCCCATATGCTGGCGATGGTGGACCTGGAAGAGTATCGGGACCGGCGCGTGGACGAACTTTCCGGCGGCCAGCAGCAGCGCGTCATGGTGGCAAGGGCGCTGGCCGGCAACCCCCGGCTGCTGCTGCTGGACGAGCCGACCAGCGGCGTCGATTTCGACACAAGCACAAAGATATACGGCCTTCTCGGCGATCTCAACAAGAGCCTCGGCATCACCGTCGTAACCGTTTCCCACGATATCGACAAGGTAACGCGCTGGGCCAGCAGGGTGGCGTGCATAAACAAAGGACTTTGCTTCCTGGGCGACTGCGCCGAATTCCGCCGCGTCCACGCCCGCGAACCGCACCTGCTGTATTATTCGGGTTGAGAGGACAGGGAACCTCATGGACTTTTTAAGCTACGATTTCATGCAGCGGGCCATGGCCGCCGGTCTGGTGACAGCGGTCGTCTGCCCGCTCATCGGCATGTTCGTGGTCGTCCGCCGTCAGGCGCTCATCGGCGACGGCCTCGGCCACATCGCCTTCGCCGGCGTGATGGGCGGCTACCTTCTCGGTGTCTATCCCACCGCCGCCGCGGCGGTCGTTACCATGCTTGGCGCCGGCGCCATCGAATTCATCCGCCGCCGCCACGCCCACCACGCCGACACCGCTCTCGCCATCATGTTCTATACCGGCATCGCACTGGCGGTCATTTTCAGCAGCATGGCCCGCACCCCCGGAACCAACCTTCTCGGCGTGCTGTTCGGCAGCATCCTTACCGTCACCGTCCAGGACCTCGGCCTCATCGCTGTCTGCGGCCTGGTGGTGGCCGCAACTGTCGTGGCGCTTTTCAAACGGCTTGTCCTCGTGTCCTTCGACGAAGAGATCGCCCATGTCGCTGGCATCAACACCGCGTTTGTCAGCATTCTCATCAGCGTCCTCACCGCGCTCGTCGTCGTCGTCGGCATGCGGGTAGTTGGCATCCTGCTCGTCAGCGCCCTCATGGTCGTGCCGGTGGCGGCCGCCCATCTCCTGCGACGCGGGTTCCTGGCGACCATGGCCCTGGCGGTGGCTTTTTCCGTCCTTGCCGTGGCCGGCGGTCTTACCTTATCTTTTTACCTCGACATCGCCCCCGGCGGCACCATCGTCATGACAGCGGTCGCCGTTTACCTAGCCGTATTGCTGGCCGCTGGCCGCGGGCGCATGACCGGTGCGGCCCGGAGCTGCTCAGGCGCCGCCGTCCCGGCCGGGGACAAGCAGGGCGACCAGTGACGCGAAAGCACCCGCAAAGGGGAGGACGACCAGCGAGGAAACAATATTGAACAGGGTATGCATTACCGCCACGCGGGCGGCGAAGTCGTCCGCCAGCATGGCGGCGGCCTGCACGAGCAGCGCGGTGAACGGCAGGAACACCATCACCCCCAACAGGTTGAGCACGATATGGGCCATGGCCACCCGTTTGGCCGCCAGCGGCGCGGCCGCACCCACGACCAGCGCCGACAGGCACGAGCCGATGTTGTTGCCGTATACGCCGTAAGCGGCGGCCGTCAGGCCGATCGTCCCCTCGTCGGCCAGCGCCATCAGCAGGGCAGTGGCGGCGCTGCTCGACTGGAACAGGAAAGTCAGCAGGATGCCGCCGGCGATGCCGGCGAGCGGGTTCTGCCCGGCGGCCGCCAGCCAACGGGCGACGGTAGCCGCCTCCCCCAGGCCGGCGAGAGCTCCCGACAGCAGCTGAACGCCGGTAAGCATCGCCGCAAGGCCGCCGACGGCCATTGCCGCAGGACGCAGCCTCCGGGACAGGGCGGCCGCCAGCAGCGACACGGCCAGCAGCGGCAACAGCGCCTCGCGGGGCGGTTCCAGCGCCAGCAGGCCGACGGTCGAGCAGGTGCCGATATTGGCCCCCAGCACCAGGCCGAGCCCCTGGCGGAATGTAAGACATTCGGCGCTCACCAGCCCCACGGTCGCGAGGGTGAGGGCGGTGCTGCTCTGCATCAGGGCCGCGCCGGCGGCCCCCGCCAGCAGGCCGCGCCACGGCGTCACCGTCAGCCGGCTTAGCAGGCCGGTGAGGGCGGGGGAGAAGGCGCGCCGCAGACCGGACCTCATCACCAGCAGGCCGCCGACCAGCAAGCCCAGGCCGCCTGCGAGGGTAATGAAAAAGAACATAAATACCTCCACAAAATCCATCCCTACAAGTTTATGAGCGACGGGACGCCTCTAAAACTCCCGCCCTTCAGAGGCGGCCCGTTTTTTGCTATAATGGATAAAAGATGTTCATCTGTAAACAAGGAGGCTTTCCGATGACAACCAACCACAGCGAACTAATGCAGATCCTCCGCCAGCACGTCAAGAGCGAGGTACTCCTCAAGCACTGCCTGGCGACCGAGATCGCCATGCGGGCGTACGCCGACAAATTCGGCCAGGACGCCGACTACTGGGGCGCGGTCGGCCTGCTCCACGATATCGACTTCGACAAGTTCCCCGACGAGCACCCCCACCACGCCCGCGAGCTCCTGTCCGCCCACGGTTTCGACGATGCGTTCATCACCGACGTCGAGTCCCACGGCCGTGAGTGGGCGGGGGAGAGGACGCTGCTGCAGAAGACGCTGCTGGCCCTCGACGAGCTGACTGGTTTCATCATCGCCTGCGCTCTCGTCAGGCCCGACAAGAGCCTCGACAACGTCGAGGTCAAGTCGGTCCTCAAAAAGATGAAGGACAAAGCTTTCGCCCGCGCCGTCAACCGCGAGACGATCACCGACGGGGCGGCCGCCATGGGCGTCGACTTCGCCGAGCACGTCGCCTTCGTCACCAAGGCCCTCGCCGCCGCCAACGGCAAGAGCGATCTGCCGCTGGTGGGGTAGATAATAAGCTGTAAATGAAAAACAGCCTGTATTTGGATACAGGCTGTTTTTATCTGGGTTTGTGGTTACAGCACGTCGGCCATGATGATCGTACAGTTGCTGTTGAGGGTGATATTGCGGCCGGCGATGATTTGGCCGACGACCGTCGAGTTGGCGTTGATGTACAGGTCGCGGCCGGCGATCAGCACCGCCTTGTTCAGGTTGACGTTCGAGTTTATATATATGTCGCGGCCGGCCATGAACAGCCCGTAGCCGGTCAGATGCAGGTCGGCGCCGGACAGATCGGAATTGGAGTTTATGATCAGGTCTTCCTTGGCGTAGAGCTGGATGTTGCCGACAAGGTCGACGTTGGAGTTGATGTTGATGCTGCTGCTGCTGGCGAGAGTGAGGTTTGTGCTGGCGTTGGTGACGACGTCGTCGTTGATGTTGATTTGACCGTTGGCGAAGATGGTGACGTCGCCGCTCGTGCCGCCGGTGGCCGACAAGATGGTGTGGGAGTTGGTGTTGAAGCCGCCGCTGACATAGTAGGTGCCGGACAGGGCGTTGGTGCCGGACGGCGGCGCGCCGCTCAGCGGCGTGGCGCCAGAATAGGTCGCCGGCGCAAGCGATATCGGGATGGGGGGGACGGTGAGGTTGATGCCCGTCTGAATGGGGGCGCCGCTTTGATTGGTGATATTGGACGCGCTGGTGCCGAGGGTACCGCCGGTGATTGTAACGTTGCTGTTGATGGTGAGGTTGCTGCCGATGTTGTAGGATACATAGCCCGAGGTCTGCATCGTGTCGAGGATGTCGTTGGCGAGCGGCGGCGGCGGATTGGGCGGGTTGGGGTTGTCGTCCCCTCCGCCCCAGTCGTTGCTGCCCTGCGGCGTGGTGAAGGTGTCATATGCCGTGTAGGTGATCGTATCAACCTTGCCGGTGGAATATATCTGATAGGTTGTTTTCTTTTTTGGTTTTTTTGTGGGTTCGATGTTAGGAACGAGCCGCACCGTGTAGGCTTTGGCGCCGGTGCCGTCGCTGGCGAACGGCCGCCAGTTGGCGGCGCCGGTCTGTTCTATCCAGCCCCACTGGTCGGCGTCCCGCTGCAGGTGTACCAGCGCGCGCTTCACCCCCGCCTCGGCCACGTAGCGGGTTTCGAGGACGTCGCGGTCGGTGGATGCGGCGCGTAGCTCCTGGGTGACCATCGGCAAGAGACCGGCGATGACGATGGTGAGGAAAATCATCGCCATAACGGCCAGAAGGGTGGCCGAGCCTTGCTGCCTGTCGGTTCCGCGGTTCGTCATGGCGGTTCTCCTTTCGCCGGGCCTAGTACCTATTGATCGGCCCGTAGCGTATCTTCGATTCGAGATTGAGCGACGCGCCCGCGTTGCCCGCCTGGGAGGCGGCCGTTACCGTCAGCGTGACCAGCGACGCCGATTCGCGGTTGAAGGTGATGGTCTGGATGAGGCCGCCGCCGAGCTGCTGGCTGCCGGAGGCTCTGACGATAGTGACGTAGCCGCCGCTGAGGCTGATGGAGCGGTTTTCGTCGGTATTGGCGGCGATGTTGTGGTAGGTGTACTGTATAGCGTTCGCCGAGGCGCCGACCGCTGGCGACGATATCGTGGCGTGGCGCAGCTCGTCGGCGACCGCGCTCATCACGGTACGCGCCTGGGTGAAGCTTGCCTCTTGGTTCATGCCGTAATTCCTGGTGGTGACCGAGGACGACAGCACGCCGAATACCGCAGCCATAATCAGGCCCATGATCGCGATGCCGATAACGAGTTCAACGATGGTAAAGCCCTGTTCGTTCTTCACAGCCATGAGCTTCACAGTTCCTTAAAGTAATAGTAACTGATAACACCGACCGAATAGGTGCCCCCTGCTTCGGTCCAAGTGACCGTCACCTTGACAGGGCGCAAGTAATCCCGCATGCTTGCGTGAATATCCGCGTCTGGCGGTTGTTCCACGGCCGCTATGCTGAAGACGGTCGGGTTGGGGGGGACGGTTACCGTGGCCGGCAGGCCGGCAAGGAAGCCGGAATAGGTGGCGGCATCCTTCTGCTTGATCG
This sequence comes from Selenomonadales bacterium, assembly GCA_018434945.1. Lineage (GTDB taxonomy): Bacteria > Bacillota > Negativicutes > Sporomusales > UBA7701 > Anaeroselena. The sequence continues at coordinate 53,935 of JAHDOI010000089.1, read as the reverse complement.
TTTCCGCAATTTGCTGGGCCACCAAGACCGCCGTCGCCTGGTTGTTGGCCGACACGGTCACGACGGTGGCCTGGCGGTAAGCCATGGCCAGGGCGGTGAGGGCGATGGCGACAATGACCACACCGATGAGAGCGTCGATGAGTACCCAGCCCCGTTCGTTTTTGCTCATCCCGGCTCTCCCCCTTGCCTGATAATGATATAATCGTAAGTTCAATTGGTCAATTTCGTTGCCACGGGGGGCGATTCCTTGTGACGCTCGCGAATTACGGCGCTTTTTGTCGTGAAAAATGCGGGTTGGGGGGCGGAAAAGTTCTCCTGGGCAAAGTATTCGTACCGTCGACAGGGATTTTGGCGCGGACGGCGAATATAACCTGTTCAGGGAGGGGATATGATGGCGATGCACTATCTCGATATGCTGGGGGAAACCTGTCCGCATCCCCTGCTCATGGCGCAGGCCAAGCTGGAAACGATGGTCAGCGGCGACTGCCTTGTTATCGAATCCGACTTCAGCCGCTCGGTCCGCAATATTCTGGCCTGGGCCGACAAGAACGGCCACCGATTCGACGTCGAAGAGGTCGAGAAGGGTGTCTGGCAGGTCAAGATAATTAAATGACGGCAACGCAAAAAGCCCTGGTTGCGAAAGCAGCCGGGGTTTCAATTTTTTGATGGCGCCGCGACTTCCTTCAGGCATGGAAAACGGCCGCGCCCCGGGACAGCGATATAATGTTAAAATAAGCCTTAAACGGGCCGTATTAACTTTTTTGTAATTTATTAACAGGACTTTCAACAAAACGTGTCGAAATGTGCAGAAAGAATTCGGGGAGGCGAGGTGTATGCTGCGATATCTGCGATGCCCGCGCTGTCAGCGGGGATGGATATTCATCGATGCCCTTATCGGCATGGTCATCGTCGCCATCGCCCTCACCGCCCTGGCGGTGGCCTACAGCCAGTCAACCGCCTCGTCCGCGTCGTCAAACAATTATTTGCGGGCTGTATATATCGCCCAGGCGCAGCTCGAAAGTCTGAAAAGGTTCGACCGCCAGCTCCCAAATTCGATCGTCCTCCCGGCCCCTCAGCAGATGACGATGGGTGGGTATCCGCAGCAGTTCACGGTTCAAGTCCAGCAGATCAACGTAGCCGCGCTCGGCGGGCTGGGTGAGAGGCTTGTCCCCGTGCGGGTTACGGTTACCTGGCAGGAGCCGCGGGGCGGCGCGGGGCAGGTGCAGTTGACAGGGTATTATTACCAACTGGAGCGACCGTAATTATGAAAAGTAAGCGAGAACGTGGGTTCACCCTGGTGGAACTGACCGTCGGCGTAGCAGTGATGGCCCTTATAGGCGCGGCGATTTTCGGCGTACTGTCGTCCTCGCTGCGAGCCTATCAGTTCGGTTCCAATGACGAGCGCGCCTTTGGCGAGGCGCGTGCGGCGCTGTCCGCTATCGCCGAGGAACTTCGCTACCAGGCTGACGTCACTGGGCCCGCGGCCGGTACCGCCGACGCGGCGCAAATCAGCTACATCCGGGACGGCGAAGCCCACAGCATCATCCTCGGCGCCGGTGCGGAAGCCGGCAACCTCGTAATAGTCACCCCCGGCGGCAGGCAGCTCGTCGGCGGCGGCCTCATCCGGGCGGCGACCTTCAGCCGTGACGGCACCCATCCCCAGAGAATAACGGTAAGGGTTACTGCCGGGCAGAATCCCGCCGTCGCTGCATCTGCCGCCATAACCCTGGATATGGTCGTGTGGTTCGGGACGATCTGAAGCCAGCCGACAGCGAGGAGAGCGCCATGGAAGACCGGAGGGGTATACAGCGGGGCTCGGCGGCCGTTATGGCGATTTTCGCCATGATGGTGCTGGGCACAGTTATCGTCAGCCTGTTGTCGATGACGGCCCTCAAACACAGTGCCGGCAGCGCCGACCGCGATTTGCTGGCGGCCCGTTACGCGGCCGAGGCGGGCCTGAAACGGGCCTACGCCGCCATAACAGCCAGAAGCACAGAGTGGAACTGGCTGTCTAATTCAACGCTCGTGCAGAATATCCCCCTGTGGGATGGCAGTAATACGACCTACAACGTCAGTGTCAGCAGCGCCGGCGGCAAGACCCTCAACCAAGGCTTCACGCCCGAGGCCGATACTTATACGTTTAAATCCACCGGGATGGTCAACGGCCGGTTCGCTCAGGCTGTGACCGGCAAGATACAGGTACAGGACAATGGCAGCGTCAAATTCCCCTACAGTATACCTCCCGATGACGGGGTTTACGGCAAGCCGACCGAACCCGGGAAGGACGAACCGGTATTCCCCGGACCGGTCGACGACCCCGCCTACGTCCACGCCACCATGTACGGAATACTGGGCAGCCAGGTGACCGTCTACGGGGGAACCTACCGGAACCCCGTCTACGGCGACGAGTACGCGCTCGCCACCACCGCCAGCGCGCCGGGGTTCCAATGGGGGCCTAACGTTACGACCTCGGTCACCCAAGTGCTGCTCGACATGTTCGACGCCAGCTTCTTTTCCACCAGCAGTTCCCGCCTGGCTTCGTACGCCAAACACGGGCTGAACGAAACCATTAATCAGGGCCAAGGATTTTCCTGGAACAACGTCTGGGCGATCCCGGCCTTCCCGACCGGCAAGCACATGTACGAGGTCACCGGCGACGTGAAATTCAACTGCGGCACGCTGACGACCGCCGATTTCCCCACCCAGATAGTCATCTACTCCCACGGCGACATAACCGTCAACTGCCGGATGCAGGGCAACTTCGTGCTCATCGCCGACGGCAAGATAACCCTTAACTCCGGTCAGACCGACACAGGTCAAATCGAACTCTATTCGCAGGGCGATATGGTTGTCAACAGCAAGATCGGTACGACCGCGAGACCCGCTACTTCCTTCGGGGTGTTCATGACCCGCGGCAAACTGACCGTCCACGGGAATTTCTACAACAAAGCCTTCATGTTCGGGCGGGCTGGGGTGACGCACGACGGCGGCGGCACGATGTACGGCGCCATCTACAGCCTGGGAGCCATCACAATAAACTCGGCCATGGATTATACATTCGATCAGTCGGTCATTCCGTAGGGAAAATGTAAAAGCCCCGGTTGCGAGAGCAACCGGGGCTTTGATCGTTCGTTAGCAGACTTCAAGCTCGCCGGGGGAGGTGATGAAGCGGATGAAACGCTTGGCGACGCCGGTCAGGTCGTCGTCGCGGTAGACGAGGTTGTATTCCACCCGCGGGTCGACGTTTTCGATCGCCAAGGCGAGGATGTTGCCGTGACGCAGCTCCTTCTGCACGGTGAGCCTGAGGCCGATGGAGACGCCGTGGCCGTTCTCGACCGCCGTCTTGATGGCGCTGGCGCTCGAGATGGATGTGCTCGGCTTGAGGTCGGCGAAGCGCATATTAAGCGGCTTGAGCGCCTCGTCGAGAAGCAGGTGCAGCTCCGAGCCCTCCTCGCGGAGGATGAGGCGGTTCTTCAGCAGCTCTTCGAGCGTGACGGAAGTCCGGCCCGCCCAGTGGGCGTTGTTGGGCACGATGGCCACGAGTTCGTCGGTGAACACCGTCTTGATGGTAAGCCCTTTGTAGCTGCGGACGGGGCACTCGACGATGGCCACGTCGACGTCTTTGTCGTAAATCTTGGTGACGATCTCCTGGGGATTGTCGATCTCCAGGTTGATCTGCAGGTCGGGGTACTTGTCCTTGAAGGTCCAGATGCCGCAGGCGAGGGCGTGGCCGCCGACGGTGGGCGTGGCGCCGACGATGAGCTTCTGATTTTTTTCGTCGGCCATGCTGGTTAGCTTGCGCTCCAGGTCCTCGTGCAGTTCGAGGATCTGTTTGGCGTAGTCGAACAGCACCGTGCCCGCCGGCGTGAGTGTAACGCCGTGGGGTGTCCGCTCGAACAGCTTTATGCCGTAGAACTCCTCCATGGAATGGATCTGGGCGCTGATCGCCGGCTGGGAAATATGAAGCAGCTTGGCTGCCTTAGAAAAGCTTTTGACACGCGCTACTTGGCAAAACAGGTCAAATTGCCCTAATTGCATAAGCACCGACCTCCCCACTGATATGTGTAAATTATAACATAGATAATTGCTGTGTGACCGTCCGCGTCATATTCATCATCTTGTTCAAGATATAACCAAAAAGTTATACCCTGCCGAGTTGTATCAGCATTCGCGATACCCGGCAGGGCGCAACCCGGATGGCAGCAGTGTCCATGCCTTGCCGCGCCAGCTATTTGTGGCAACAATTCCCCTCCCGCCGCATAATGATTAAATGAGTTACGCAGGGGGAGGGGGATAATGGGCAAAGCGGACGACAAGCTGGTTGTCAATCTTAGGGAATCAGGCATCGTTGCCAGACTGGCCGAGCATTGCTGGCGCCTTTTGAACAGGCAGGAGGGCATCGCCATCAGGCCGCTGGTGGCCCTCTGCATCGGGTCGGACCGCTACACCGGCGACGCGCTGGGGCCGCTGGTGGGCAGCTATCTCGAAGAACGCGGCGTCTGCACCGTATACGGCAGCCTCGACCACCCGGTCCACGCCGGCAACCTTGTGGAGACCGTGGGCATGATCGCCGCCCGCCATCCCCACCCGGTCATCGTCGCTGTCGACGCCTGCCTCGGCCGGCCGGGCGAGATCGGCAACATCGAAGCATGGAACGGCGGCATCGAAGCGGGTATCGCCGTGGGAAACCGACTGCCCTGCGTCGGCGAGGTTTCCATCGTGGGCGTCGTAAACGCCGGCGGCCATCTTGGCTACCTCGACCTCCAGAATACCCCGCTCGCTGTCGTGGTGAAGCTCAGCCGGGTTATCGGCGAGGCGCTCGCCGACGTCCTGGGACGGATGGCGGCCAGGGATGCGGCTGCCGCCCTGTGCCGGCTCAATGGGGGAACAGGCGGCCCCACATCAGATAGAGAATGACGAGGGCGGCGGCGAACAGGACGCCGAGATCGCCGATATACTGCTCCATTACGAATCACGCTCCTGGTGCAAGTATACACTATTTTTTTTCGTTATTACAAGGCCGCCGCCGCTTTCCATTACTTAACAGGCACATCTTCTCCGCCGCTCCCATACAATGAAGCACAAGTCTTTGCGGGGGTGAAGGGGATTGGTTTCTTTTTTTGCGGTCCTAGCGGCCGCCGTTGCCAAGGGACTGTACTTCCTGGTCGCCTACCTGACCAACAACACCTTCCCGCTGCCGCTGTCGGAAAAGGAGGAGCAGCACTATCTGGAGCGGCTCAAGAGCGGCGACGAAAAAGCCCGCAACGTGCTCATCGAAAGGAACCTGCGCCTGGTAGCCCATATCGTCAAGAAGTTCGACAATACCGGCGAGGAGATCGACGACCTCATCTCCATCGGCACCATCGGCCTGATAAAGGCCATCAACACCTTCGACCAGGGGAAAAAGACCCGTCTGGCCACCTATGCCGCCCGCTGCATCGAGAACGAGATCCTCATGCATTTCCGCAGTACCCGCCGCACCCGCACAGAGGTCAGCCTTTACGACCCCATCGGCGTGGATAAGGAGGGCAACGAAATCACGTTGATCGATGTGCTCGGCACCGCCCCCGATGTGGTGGCCGAGGCGGTCGAGATCCAATGCGAGCAGGAGCGGCTCAACAAGCAGATAAACCGCCTAAGCAGCAGGGAGAAATGGGTGCTGGAGATGCGGTTCGGCATGCCGGACGGCGGCAAGAAGACACAGCGCGACATCGCCAAGATGCTCGGCATCTCCCGGTCTTATGTCTCACGGATCGAAAAGCGGGCTATCGGCAAGCTCAGCAAGAATCTGTCCGCTGAAGACGGTCAGTTTTAGCCGGCGATACGCCCCGAAAACACGCCAAAGCCTTACCGCGCGGTAAGGCTTTTCCTGTTGCCGCATTTTTTGTCTTTTGAAGGCGGCCGTGATATAATTTTTGGTAATAAATCCTGGGAGGTGCCCCGTTGTATCGCCTGCTTTGTCCTAATCTCGTAGTCGACTCCCTGTTCGAGATCGACCTGGACGCTCTGGCGGATCAGGGCGTCCGCGGGGTCATCTTCGATCTCGACAACACCATCATTCCCTGGGACAGCCGCGAGATGGACGCCGCCATCGTAACCTGGCTGGAGGATGTTCTGGCCCGGGGCTTCAAGGTGGCGATCGTTTCCAACAACTGGCGCGGGCGGGTGCGGGAAATCGCTGTCCGTTTCGGCCTGCCGTTCGTCTCGCGGGCATATAAGCCGGCCAAGACGGGTTTTCGGCGGGCGTTGGCCGAGCTGGGGCTCGAACCCCACGAGGCGGCGGTCGTGGGCGACCAGCTGTTCACCGACGTCCTCGGCGGCAACCGCATGGGCTTGATGACCATCTGGGTCAAGCCGCTGACCGCACATGAATTTATCGGCACACGCATCCACCGCCGTTTTGAAAGGCTCGCCGTGAGAATGCTGCGGGCCAGAGGCTTGATGAAATAGGTATTATTTTTTGTGGGGGGCTGTACGTGAAAATCGCCATGGTCCAGATGCGCATCGCCGCCGGCGACGTCGCGGCCAACCGCGCCCGCGGTCTGGCCCTTATCGCCGAGGCGGCATTAAACGCCGACGTCGTTGTGTTGCCCGAGATATGGACAACCGGCTATGCGCTGCGCCAGGTGGCGGAGATGGCCGAGGACGAGACCGGCCCGACGCTGAACGGGATACGGGAAATCGCCGCCAGGGAGAAAGTTACGGTCGTGGCCGGGTCGCTATGCCTGCGCCGCCACGGGCGAATTTACAACGAGGCGGTGGTGGTCGGCCCCGACGGGGGGACGGTCGCGAACTACGCCAAAGTACACCTGTTCAGCATGACGGGCGAGGAACGTTTCTTCGCAGCCGGCGACCGCCGCTGCCTGTTCGATATCGGCGGCGTCAGGGCCGGCCTGGCAATCTGTTACGACCTCAGGTTTCCCGAGCTTTTCCGTTCGCTGACCCACGAGGGTGCCCAGATAATCTTCATGCCGTCCGAGTGGCCGCTTGTCCGGGCCATTCCCTGGCAGATACTCAGCCGCGCGCGGGCGATCGAGAATCAGACCTACATATGCGCCGTCAACTGCGTCGGCGAACACCGCGGCAGCCCCTTCGCCGGCCAGTCCCTCCTCATCGCGCCTGACGGCGAAATCGTCGCCGCCGGCGGGGCGGAAGAGGCGATCATCTATGGCGAAGCCGACCCCGCCGCCGTCGCGGTTGTGCGTGAAGGGATGAAAGTCTGGCAGGACCGACGGCCGGAGGTGTACCTGTGATCACAGGCACGACAAAGGTGTGCGCCCTTATCGGCTGGCCGGTGGAGCATTCACTGTCGCCCCCCATCCACAACGCCGCTTTCGCCGCCGCCGGACTCGACTATGTGTATATTCCCCTGGCAGTGCCACCCGACGCCCTCGGCGCAGCCGTGGCCGGTTTGCGGGCCGCCGGCCTGGCCGGCATAAACGTCACCGTGCCCCACAAGGTGAACATCATCCCCTTCCTTGACGGGCTCGACCGCAGCGCCGAGATTGTCGGCGCGGTCAACACCGTCGTCTTCGCCGCCGGCCGGGCGATCGGCCACAACACCGATCAGGAAGGGTTCGTCAGCTCGCTCGCCGCTGCCGGGGTAACCATCGCCGGCCGCCGTGCCGTACTCCTCGGCGCGGGCGGCGCCGCCCGCGCCGTAGCCTGGGGCTTTATCGAGCAAGGAGCGGCGGGCGTCATCGTCGTCGCCCGCGACGCCGCCAAGGCGGCCGCCTTCGCGGCTTCCTTCCCGCCGGGCCGGGTTGCCGGCTGCGGCTGGCGGGGCGAAGCCTTTGCCGCCGCTCTTGGCTGCTGTGACATCCTCGTCAACTGCACGCCGCTAGGCATGTCGCCCCATACCGACGAAGAGGTGCCGCTCGACTGGGCGGCCTTATGCTCCGGGGCTGCGGTCTGTGACCTTATCTACACGCCGACCGCGACAAGGTTCCTGGCCCACGCCCGCGAGCGCGGCCACCTGACCGTCGGCGGCGAGGGCATGCTTATCGGGCAGGGGGCGGCGGCCTTCACCCTCTGGACAGGCAGGGACGCCCCCCGCGAGGCGATGTGCGCCGCTTTCAACGAGGCGCTTTGCCGACACGAAACACGCAATAAAAATTGAGATTTTTGTCGAAATATGGAGATAGTTGTTCTTGGATAATAAATAATAAAGAAAAATTCGTTAAATTCCCGAAAAAATACATAAATTTGCAGGAAGTGCTCCTTATTATGTCGAATGTACCATTTTACTATCAAGTACATATGGGAGCAATGACAGTTCTTGGCGTAAAGTGGGCACTTGCCTGAACCCGAGCTAGTAGTGCAACCGACCATTTGCAATTTTTTTGCTGTTGACGGTTGCCCTTTTTTTCCCCTTTTTTCTTTTTATGAATTCGCCGTCTATTCGTCCCTGAAGGAGTGCCAAAGGTGAAAAGCCGCAAAAAACTCGGCGACCTGCTTGTCGAAGCGGGGATGATAACGCAGGCCCAGCTCGACAAAGCCCTCACCGTCCAGAAAAAAACCGGCGAACGCCTGGGCAAGACCCTGGTGAACCTCGGTTACATAACCGAGCACGGCATTATCGAAGTGCTCGAATTCCAGCTCGGCGTCCCCCATGTCGAACTGAAGGCCATGTCCGTCAGCAGCGACGTCGCCGCCGTCATCCCCGCCGCCCTGGCGGAGCGCTACCAGGTGCTCCCCATCAAAAAAGAGGGCAAGAAGCTCACCCTGGCGATGGTCGACCCCACAAACTTCTACGCCATCGACGACGTGCGCATGGTGACCGGCTGCGAAATATATCCGGTAATCGCCGCCGAGCGTGAGATCGTCCAGGCCATCAACGAGACCTACGGCGTGCGCGAGCTTGTCGAAAAGGCGGCCAGCAGGATCCGCTTCGACGACCCGCTCGCCGCCGATATCCAGACGGCCGACGACGCCCCGGCGGTGAGCATCGTCAACTCGCTCATCAGCCAGGCGGTCAAGGACCGGGCCAGCGATATCCACATCGAACCCCAGGACAAGAACCTCCGCGTCCGCTTCCGCATCGACGGCGTGCTGCGCGAGGTGGTCACCTTCCCGCGCCACACCCACGCGTCGCTGATCTCGCGCGTCAAGATAATGAGCGAGATGGACATCGCCGAAAAGCGCCTGCCCCAGGACGGCCGCATCAAGGTAAACGAGGCCGGCCGCGACATCGACATCCGCGTGTCCACCCTGCCCACCATCCTCGGCGAGAAGGCCGTCCTCAGGATACTGGACAAGCAGACGGTGATTCTCGATATTAGCAGTTTGGGCTTTTCCGCCGATAATCTCAGTAAATACCGCAACCTATACCGCCAGTCCCACGGCATGATCCTCGTCTCCGGCCCGACCGGCTCTGGCAAGACGACCACCCTCTACTCGACCCTCGCCGTCGTGAACGTGGCGGGCAAGAACATCATCACCGTCGAGGACCCTGTCGAGTACCGCCTCGACGGTGTCAACCAGGTCCAGGTCAACCCCCGCGCCGGCCTGTCCTTCGCCAACGGCCTGCGCTCCATCCTCCGCCAGGACCCGAATATCATCATGGTTGGCGAGATCCGCGACACCGAGACGGCCGATATCGCCGTCCGCGCCGCCCTTACCGGCCATCTTGTCCTCTCGACCGCCCACACCAACGACGCCCCCGGCGCCATCACCCGCCTCATCGATATGGAGATAGAGCCGTTCCTGGCCGCCTCGTCGGTGCTCGGCGTAGTCGCCCAGCGCCTGGTGCGGGTCATCTGCCCGGAATGCAAACAGAAATACACGCCCCCCGCCGACTCGCCCGAGCGTCATTTCCTCGGCCTCGGCCCCGACGACGACGTAACACTGTACCGCGGCATCGGCTGCATGCGCTGCGGCCACAGCGGCTACCGCGGGCGGGTCGCCATACACGAAGTCATGCCCGTCACGCCCGAGATGCACGAGCTCATCATCCGCCGGGCATCCACCGGCGAGCTGGCCGCCCTTGCCCGCAGCCAGGGCATGACCACCATGCGCGAAGACGGCATCGCCAAAGCGCTCGGCGGGCTGACCACCGTCGAGGAAGTAATGCGCGTGGCCTTCAGCAGCTGTTAACGGAGGTAAAGCATGGAATCCCTTCTGCGCGAAGCGGTGGCCCGCAAAGCCTCCGACCTGCATATAACGGTGGGTATCCCACCTGTCCTCAGGATCAACGGCGACCTCGTCCACACCGACCGGCCGGCCCTCAGGCCCGCCGACACCGCCGCGCTTCTCGCGGCCATTGCCGCCGAGAACCACAGCGCCATCTTCGACGAGAAGGGCGAAGTCGACTTCTCTTACGCCGTCCCCGGCTTCAGCCGTTTCCGCGTAAACGCCTTCCGCCAGCGGGGCGCCACCGCCATCGCCATCCGCGTCGTCGCCGAGCAGGTGCCGACGCTGGACGAACTCGGCCACCCCGACACCGTCAAAACCCTGGCCCGCAGGCCGCGCGGCCTGGTGCTCGTCACAGGGCCCACCGGCAGCGGCAAGTCCACCACCCTGGCGGCCATGATCGACCTCGTCAACCGCGAGCGGGCCTGCCATGTCGTCACCCTCGAGGATCCGATCGAATACCTCCACCGGCACGACCGCAGCATCATCAACCAGCGCGAAATCCACGCCGACACACTGTCTTTCGCCGCCGCCCTGCGGTCGGCTCTGCGCGAGGACCCAGACGTCATCCTCGTCGGCGAAATGCGAGACCCGGAGACGATCGCCACCGCAATCACCGCCGCCGAGACCGGCCACCTCGTGCTGGCCACCCTGCATACCGGCGACGCCGCCCAGACCATCGACCGCATCATCGACGGCTTCCCGCCCTACCAGCAGCAGCAGATCCGCGTCCAGCTGTCGCTCACCCTCCAGGGCATCATCGCCCAGCAGCTCCTGCCCCTCAAGGGCGGCAGCGGTCGGGTGGCGGCCCTCGAAATCCTCCTGGCCACCCCGGCGGTGCGCAACATCATCCGTGAAGGCAAGACCCACCAGCTGGCCTCCGTCATCCAGACAGGCGCGAAAAACGGTATGCAGACGATGGACAACGCGCTCCGCGACCTGTGCCGCCGCGGCCTGGTGACCACCGACGAGGCGCTGGCGCGGGCCGCCGACCCGGAGACATTGGCGAAATTAATCAACGGATAGAAAACACACGGGCGTTTTGCCAGTCCGCATAGATAAGAGGAGAAAAACCGGTGTCAAAGACTTTCGCTTATCGGGCCAAGGACCGCACCGGCCAGTTGCTCACCGGCTCGCTCATCGCGGAAAACGAGGCGGCCGTGGCGGCCTATATAAGAAACCAGGGCTATTTCGTCACCCAGATCAGGCCGGCCGCCGAAAACGGCTCCGCCCTCCGGGGGCTTGCCGATATCTTCAACCCCGTCAGTTCCAAGGACCTGGCCATCTTCTGCCGCCAGTTCGCCACCATGATCGACGCCGGCCTGTCCCTAACCGTCAGCCTCGGCGTCATGGTCGACCAGACCGCCAACAGGCGGCTGAAGGCGGCGGTCAAGGACCTGCTCGTCAAGGTGCAGGAGGGCGAGACCCTTTCGCGAGCAATGCAGAACCACCCCGGCGTTTTCCCCGACATCATGGTCAGCATGGTCGAAGCCGGCGAGGTCGGCGGCGTGCTCGACGTCGTACTGGAACGCCTGGCCGTCCACTTTGAAAAAGAAAACAAGCTGACCGCCAACGTCAAATCGGCCCTAACTTATCCGGCGGTGGTTGTTACCTTCGCTGCTGCGGCGATAACTTTCATCCTAACCTACGTCTTGCCCAAGTTCGTAAGTCTATTTGAAAGTTTGAGAGTGGCCCTGCCGGCGCCGACCCGGGCACTGCTGGCGGCTAGCGCCTTCCTGCGCGAGTACGGCATAGTTTTGGCCGCCGTGTTAGCGGTTGCCGCTTTCGCTTTGCGCCTGTATTTTCGTCAGCCCCAGGGGCAGCAGTTGTTTGACCATTTTATGCTCCAAGTACCTATTATGGGAGGCTTATGGCGTAAGATCGCCGTCGCCCGTTTCAGCCGCACCCTCAGCACGCTGCTGCGCGGCGGCGTGCCCATCATCACCGCCCTCGAGGTCGTCAAGAAGACGATCGGCAACCGCCGCATGGCCCGCGCCCTCACCGCCGCCCAGGAAGGCGTCAGCGAAGGTCTCGGCCTGGCCGCCACCCTCGGCACCTCTGGTGTTTTCCCGCCGATGGTCGTGCAGATGGCGGCGGTCGGCGAGGAGACGGGCGAAGTGGACAAGATGCTCGAGAAAGTCGCCGACTTCTACGAAAGCGATGTCGATGACACTGTCGGCCGGCTGAGCACACTGTTGGGACCCATCCTCATCGGGACGCTGGGAGTGGTCATAGGTGCGATAATCATCGCTATCCTACTGCCTCTCTTTGATGTCATATCAGGTATAGGCAATGTAAAAATTTAAGACACACTTTTTCGGAAGGAGGTGAGTTAATTGTTAATGAAGATTCGTAACATGATAAGGCACCAGAAGGGGTTTACTCTGGTCGAGCTAATGGTCGTAGTAGCAATTATTGCTATATTAGCTGCCATCGCCATTCCCCAGTTTACGGGGACCACTGCGGCCGCCCAGAGAGCTAAACTCCAGGCCGACTTGCGGACCATCGACAGTGCCAACGCGATCTTTTTCGCCAGAACTGGCGCCAATGCTACTGCCGTGGCTGACTTGGTGCCTGAATACCTGGCCGCTGCTCCGACTGCACCGCTTTACGGCGGGGCGACGACGGCTGTCTATGGAATTAGTGCTACCGGCCGCGGACAGGTTGTCATCACTGGTGGTGACCATGAAGGTACCTTTACCGCCGAAACTGTGCCGGCGCCGTAGACCATGCTGTAGCAAAAAGCATTTGCCGGGTCAAGGCAGCTTCCGAAGTGCCTTGACCTTGCTGCCTTTTGTCTATCGAAACTTCTAGGAGTACGCCCTTGCTATTCTTTATCATCTTTCTTCTCGGCCTGGCGGTGGGCAGCTTTCTCAATGTCTGCGTCTACCGCCTGCCGGCCGGGGAGTCGGTCGTCAGCCCGCCGTCCCACTGCCGCGCCTGCGGCGTCCGCCTCGGGCCCGCCGACCTCATCCCCGTCCTCAGCTACATCCTGCGCCGCGGCCGCTGCCGGTCGTGCGGCGCCCCCTTCTCCGCCCGCTACGCCGTGGTCGAGCTTGCGACCGGCGCGCTGTTCGCGTGGTGTTTCTTTGTTTTTGGCCTCGGGCCGTCGCTCATTAAAGCCCTCGTCCTGACCTCCTTCCTCGTCGTCATCACTCTCATCGACTTCGACCACCAGCTCATCTACGACAAGGTCCTCGTATGGCTTGCCGGAGCCGGTGTCGCGATAAACCTTTCCTTTGCGTACGCGCCTCTGTGGGGCTCGGCGGTAACCCTGCCTGTCGGCCTGCTCGACATGCTCCTCGGCGCCTTCGTGGGCGGCGGGCTGCTGCTGGCCATCGCCGTCGCCACCCGCGGCGGCATGGGCGGGGGCGACGTCAAGTTCGCCGCCGCGCTCGGCCTGTGGTTCGGCTGGCAGCACACCCTGCTGGCGCTTTTCCTGTCCTTCCTCGCCGGCGGTCTCGGCGGCGGGGTGCTTCTTCTCTTGCGAATCAGGAAGCGCAAGGACCTCATCCCCTTCGGGCCGTTCATCGCCGCCGGCGCGTTCGTCGCCCTCCTCTACGGCCCGGATATCGTCGCCTGGTACGCGGGCCGCTTCCTCGGACGCTGATATTTTCCCGTTTCCCGCTGCCGCCCGGCAGGTAGCCGGCGGCTTTTGTCTAATTAATACATGATAAGAAAGTCTGGATAGCATCTCAAGGCCGTTCAGAAGTGCTCAGATGCGCGGCGCACCGCAGGATGGCCCGCGAAGGCGTACTTGGTTGCGTACGTCAAGTGGGCCATCCGAGGAGCAACAAAGCAGATGGGCGCTTATCAACGGCCGAAACCGAAGGAGTGTGGGACTGTGGAACTGATCAACTACATGGAAACCCTCGTCTGGCAGCACCTGCCCGAGCAGCTCGCCAACCACGCCGACTCATGCAACTGCAAGCACTGCCAGTACGACATCGCGGCTTTGGCGCTCAACTTCCTGCCGCCCCGGTACGTCGTCACCGACAAGGGCCAGACGCTGACCAAGGTCAAGTCCCTCGACCAGCAGTTCTATGTCGACATCGTCGCCGCGCTCACCAACGCCATCATCCTCGTCAAGGCGCGGCCCCATCACCACCGGGCCGATGAGTAGTGACACCCATGCGGAACATCCTGCGGTCCCTGTTCGCCCGTCAGACCGATAACTTACTCGGCGTCGACATCGGCACAAGCGCCGTTAAAGTCGTCCAGCTCGACCGCCGCAAGGGACGGCCCCTGCTGAAGGCCGTCGGCGTCGTGGACCTGCCGCCCGGCATCGTGGAGAACGGCGCGTGTCGCGACGTCAACGCCCTGGCGGCTATTTTGCGTCAGGCCGTGGGCACCAGCGGGGCCAACATCCGCGACGCGGCGCTGGCCATCGGCGTGCCCGCCCTGTTCGTGCGCGAAATCTCCTTTCCGCCTCTCAGCCCCGAGGAGCTGCGGGAGGCTGTGAAATGGGACAGCGAAAAATACGTCCCCTTCGCCCCCGACACATATTACTACGATTACGCCGTCACCGGCCGCGCCACCAGCGAGTTGGAGCTGAGGGTCATGCTCGCCGCCGCGTCCCGCGAAACCGTCGACGACCTTGTGGCGGCGGTCAAAGGCGCCGGCCTCCGCCCGGCCGCCATCGACGCCGAGCCCCTCGCCACCTACCGCACACTGCCGGCCGCCGGCAACGCGCTGGTGGTCGATATCGGCGCCGAGCTTTCCCACGCCACCATCTTCCAGGACGGCGCCCCGGTGGTGGCCCGTCCCGTGCCCATCAGCGGCCAGCGGTTCACCGAGGTCGTCATGGAAGCGTTCGAACTCGGCCAGGCGGAGGCCGAGCGCCTCAAGCAGCGCCAGAAGGGGCTGCTGTTCCGTCCCGGCACCCAGGAGGAAACGTCCGGCGTCCACCGCCGCTTTGAGCTGCTCGTCACCGAAGCGGCCCGCGAAGCGCAGCGCACCATCGAGTATTACCGCATCCAGAATAAGGAAGCGATCATCGATAAGGCCTTCCTCACCGGCGGCGGCGCCGCCCTGGAGAACATCGTCCACTATTTCGCCGCCCAGCTCGATGTCCCGGTGGTCATCCACGACCCCCTGGCGCCGTTCGACGTGGCCGGCAGCTTCGATCCCCAGTACATCCGTAGTCTCGGCGGCCGCCTCGGCGTGGCCGTGGGCCTCGCGTTGAGGGGAGGGGAAGAATGATCCGCATCAACCTTCTGCCGCTGGCCGAACGCCAGCCCAAATGGCGGACAGCCCGGATTTTCTGCACCCTTATTTTCCTCGTTCTCGGCGCCTTCCTGAGTGTATGGGGTTATTTCCAGTTCATGCTCGTCCACACGGAGCGCAACCTGGAGGAGGCTAAGAACCGCCACCAGCTCCTGCGCCCGTCCCGCGACGCCATGCTGGCGGCCAACGCCAAACAGCAGGGCATCGACGCTAAGGAGAACGTGCTCATCGCCATCACCCGCGAACGCACATCATGGTACGCCGTCCTCACCCAGCTGGGGGCCAAGACGCCGTCCGAGCTGTGGTTCACCGACCTGACGACCGACAAGAACGTCCTGAAGCTTACCGGGATGGCCAAGAGCACCCCGGATCTTGCCACCTACATGCGCAAACTCGAGCAGGACGACCTGTTCGCCGAACCGACGCTTGTCAAGGCCGAGCGGGACATCGCAACATTTGCGACCAAGTTCGATATCACCCTCAAGATCAAGGGGAGGTAACCGTGGCGCTTACTCTGCCCAAAGAGCTTTCCCTAAAACATAAGCTGATTCTGTTCGCCGTAGTCGCCGTGCTGGCCGCCGCAGTGACGTGGTCTTTCGTTTTCCAGCCGCAGCGGCACCGCCTCACGGAACTCGACGGGCTCTACCGGAACGAGAAGCGGCAGGTGGATACGATCGAGGCCTATGTGCTGGCCCATCCCGATCCCGCCAAACACATGGCCGAGCTCGAAACCCGCCGGCGGAGCGTCGACCGGATGCTGCCCGAGACTCCGGGGGTCAGCGATTTCCTCGTCGTCGTCGAGAAGGCGGCCCGCGCCAGCGGGGTCCAGGTCATCCATATCAAGCCTGCCCAGCCCGTAAGCCGGAACAATTACCAGGAAACGCCGCTCGATATCCTCGTCAGAGGCGACTTTTTCCAGACGGCCGGCTTCCTCAAGCAGCTCGAGGACGCGCCGCGCTTCAACGCGGTGAACTCCCTGGCGATGAATATGAAGCTGGGGGGCGGGCTGGAGACTAAGCTGCAGGTGGTAATTTACAGCGTCAAAAAGTGACGGCCGCGGCCGTTGATAAACCCCCATCTGCGGCGTATCCGCAAGGGGCAGGCCGCAGTTCTAGGCGCTGAAGCGCCAAGAACTTGCGCACTTGCTCCTCCGGTGCGCCCCGCACATCATTCGTAACGACTTTCTGCGAGTGGCGCCATGCGTTCGTACGACTGATGTAATCAGGACGTGCATCTGAAGGTTTCTGAACGGCCTTCAAGAAATGACCATTACCAAGGCGGTTGCCTTGGTTTTTTGCTGTCTTCCAGGCAGGATATGGCTATTCCTGTTTCGAAATACTAGAGTTATAGTTTTTTCTTATACACATGATTGGGGAGGACTGACCGATGTTCCGTTTCCTGACTGCCGGCGAATCTCACGGGCCGTGCCTGACAGCCGTCATCGAAGGCCTGCCCGCCGGCCTGCCCGTGGACCTCGCCGCGGTGAACGGCGACCTCGCCCGCCGCCAGCAGGGCTACGGCCGGGGCGGCCGCATGCGCATCGAGAAGGACGAAGCCGAGGTGCTGTCCGGCCTGCGCTTCGGGCGTACCCTGGGCAGTCCGCTGACGCTGGCGATAAAGAACCGCGATTGGGCCAACTGGCAGGAAAAAATGTCGCCGTCCGGCCCGGCGGCGGGGGAGCCGGTCACGGCGCCGCGACCCGGCCACGCCGACCTGGCGGGGATACAGAAATACGGCCATGACGATATCCGCAACATCCTTGAGCGGGCCAGCGCCCGGGAAACGGCCGCCCGCGTCGCCGTGGGCGGCGTCGCCCGCCAGCTTCTGGCGGCCTTGGGCGTGACCGTGGCCGCCCATGTCGTCGCCGTCGGCGGAATAACCGCCGCGCACCGCGCGCTCGCCGCCGGAGAAATCGGCCGGCTCACGGCGGATTCGCCGCTTTTCTGCGCCGACAGGACGGCCGAAGCGGCGATGAGGGCGGCCGTGGATGCGGCCAGGACGCGCGGCGATACCCTCGGCGGCGTCTTCGAGGTCGTCGCGTCCGGGCTCCCGCCCGGTTTGGGCAGCCACGTCCATTGGGACCGCCGCCTCGACGCGGCGCTCGCCGCAGCCCTAATGTCGATACCGGCCATCAAGGGCGTCGAGATAGGGGAGGGGTTCGCCAACGCCGCCCTGTCCGGCAGTCAGGCCCACGACGAAATTTTCTACGACCCCGGCCGCGGGTACTACCGCGAAACCAACCGGGCCGGAGGCGTGGAAGGCGGCATCTCGACCGGCGAAGACATTGTGGCCCGGGCGGTGATGAAACCCATCCCGACACTTATGGCGCCGCTGGCGTCGGTGGATATCGCCACCAAGGCGGCCACCCGCGCCAACACCGAGCGCAGCGACATCTGCGCCGTGCCGGCCGCCGCGGTGGTGGGCGAAGCGGCTGTGGCCATCGTCCTCGCGGGGGCGGTGGTGGAGAAATTCGGCGGCGACAACCTCAGCGATCTGCTTGCGGCGGTGGAGCACTACCGTCATCGCCTGAGCGGCGGAGCGAGATGAAGAACATCGTGCTCATCGGGTTCATGGGGACGGGCAAGACCAGCACCGGCCGCCTGCTGGCAGGCCGTCTCGGCCGACCTTTCATCGATACCGACCGGATGATGGAACACGAAAGCGGCCTTGCGGTCAGCGAAATGTTTGCCCGGCACGGCGAGGCATACTTCAGGGCCAGGGAGAAAGACCTGATCGCCCGCGTTTCCCGGCGCAGGAAAACCGTGATCGCCACCGGCGGCGGTGCCGTCCTCGACCCGGAAAATATGGAGCGGCTGCGCGCAGGCGGCGTGATAATCTGCCTGACCGCTTCGACGCAGACAATCCTGGAACGGACAGGGCGGAGGAACACCCGGCCGCTCCTCGCCCGGCCCGACCGCGAGGAAGTCGTCGCCCGGATGATGGCCGAGCGGGCCCCGCTGTACGCCCAGGCCGACTTCGTCCTCGACACCAGCAATATCCCGCCCCGGGTGGCGGCGGAGAAAATCATCGCCTTTCTCAGGCAGGGGGGGCACATCCATGGCCGAAGTTAACGTCGGTCTGCCAGGCGGCGGATACGCCATCCATATACTGCCCGGAGGCCTCGACCGGCTCGGTGATCTCGTCGGTCGCCTCGGACTGGGCGATCGGGCACTGGTGGTTACTGACGCCAACGTCGCCGGTCTTTACGGCGACCGCGCCCTGGCCGCCCTTCGGGGTGCCGGCGTGCACGCCGGTCTGGCTGTTATTGCTCCAGGCGAGGAGTCGAAATCGCTGGCCACTGCTGAAGCCCTATACACCAAGGCGATCGACTGCGGTCTGGACCGCAGGTCGCCGATCATCGCCGTCGGCGGTGGGGTCGTGGGTGACCTGGCCGGTTTCGTGGCCGCCACCTATCTCAGGGGCGTGCCGTTCATCCAGGTGCCGACCACCCTCCTCGCACAGGTCGACTCCAGTGTCGGCGGCAAGGTGGCCGTCAACCATCCCGCAGGCAAAAACCTCATCGGCGCTTTCTATCAGCCGCGCCTCGTGGTCGCCGATACAACCCTCCTGGCGACCCTGCCGGCCCGCGAGTTTGCCTCCGGCCTGGCGGAAGTCGTCAAGTACGGCGTCATCGCCGACGCCGCTTTCTTCGCATGGCTCGGCGCCAACAGCGAAGCCATCCTGGCGCGCGAGGCCGGGGCCATCGGTGAGATAATCCGCCGCTCCTGCGAGATCAAGGCTGCGGTTGTCGAACAGGACGAAAAAGAAAGCCACCTCAGGATGATCCTCAATTTCGGCCACACTATCGGTCACGCCGTCGAGGCGGCTACCGGCTTCGTCCGCTACACCCACGGCGAAGGCGTGGCTATCGGCATGTACGGCGCCGCCCGTCTGAGCTGCCTGCTCGGCCGCTGCGGCCCCGAGGCGGCCGAAACCGTCGCCGCTCTCCTCGGGCGCTTCGGCTTGCCGACCTCGGCCCGCGGCTGCCGCGTGGATGACCTGACGGCCTACCTCGCCAGGGACAAGAAAAGCGTCGGCGGAGCCGTCAACTGGGTGCTGCCCGACGCGATCGGCCGCGTCGCCATCAGCGTTGATGTGCCGGAGGAGGCCGTCCGCCGGGTGCTGGCGGAAATAACCGGGTAGGCCTAGGGTTTATCTAAGTCCGCCATTACGAATACTAGCGCTATGACATCGCGCCGGCTCGGCCGCGCGCAGCATGGGGGAGATTTGATGCTAGACCGGAGGGTGCTCAGCGACGTATTGGCCACAGCCTTGCGCCGCGGCGGCGATTTCGCCGACATATTCGTGGAAAACCGGGCAACCACCATGGTGTCCCGCGAGGATAACAGGATCGAACGCGTCAAGACAGGTACAGACCGCGGCGCCGGCGTGCGCGTCATTTCGGGCGACACCACGGCGTACGCCTATACGAACAAGATCACCGCCGACGAACTCATCAAGGCGGCCGACGTGGCCAGCCGCGCGGCTGAGGTGGCGGCGCGCGACATCAGCATCGACCTCAAGTCGGTCAGCCCGACGGTCGACCTGGACATCGCCGTAATGCCCGATACTGTTCCCATCGACGATAAGGTCGCAGTGGTATCGGCCGCCGACGCGGCGGCCAGGGAGGTCGACGGGCGGATCAAGCAGGTGATGGTGGTGTACGGGGACGTTATCCAGGACGTGACCATCGCGAATTCGCTCGGCCGGCTGGTCGAGGACCGCAGGGTGCGGACCCGGCTGTCGGTTAACGCCGTCGCCGCCGACGGCGGGCAGATACAGACCGGGTTCGAGGCTATCGGCGGCACACAGGGCTTCGAGCTGGCGAAGCGCGACGCCTGCGAGGCCATGGCCCGCGAAGCTGCCCGCAGGGCGATCGCCGCGCTGGAGGCCAAACCGGCCCCCGCCGGCAGGGTGCCGGTCGTCATGGCCGGCGCCGCCGGAGGCACCATGGTCCATGAAGCCTGCGGACACGGCCTGGAAGCCGACCTTGTCCAGAAAGGCCTGTCGGTCTACGCCGGCCGTAAGGGAGAGCAGGTGGCCGCCAGCGGCGTAACCGTGATCGACGACGGCACCATGCCGCGCCGCTACGGGACGCTGCGCTTCGATGACGAAGGCTTCCCCGCCCAGAGGACGGTCCTGATCGCCGACGGCGTGCTGAAAGGGTTCATGTACGACTACCTGACAGCCGGGCGGGACAAGGTCGACACCACCGGCAACGGGCGGCGGGAATCCTTTGAGCACAAGCCTATCCCCCGTATGCGCAACACTTACATCGCCGCCGGCAAGGAAGACCCGGCCGCCGTCATCGGCTCGGTCAAAAACGGCCTGCTGGTCAAAAAGATGGGCGGCGGACAGGTCAACACCGTCAACGGCGACTTTGTCTTCGACGTTGCCGAGGGCTACCTGATAAGGGACGGGAAGGTAGCCCACGCCGTGCGGGGCGCGACCCTGGCCGGCAACGGCCCGGAAGTGCTGCGCCGCATAGATATGGTCGGCAGCGATCTCGGTTTCTCCATCGGCACGTGCGGCAAAGACGGCCAGGGGGCGCCGGTGTCTGACGCGCAGCCGACGATACGGATACCCGAGATCGTCGTCGGCGGCACCGACCACAGCGGCCGTCCATAAGCATCCATCTGCGTCGTTGGTCCTCAGAGCGCTTGCTTGCGTACATCCGAGTACGCGGCGCGATCTTCCGGTCCGCCTTGCATCTGGACGCTTCTGAACGGCCTTTTCCGGCCGCCCATAAGCGCCCGTCTGCTTCGTTTTACCCCTGGAGCGGCCTTTGTCTGGGTCGCTCTAGTTTTTGTAAATATTATGGACTGGCCGGTCACCCGTCGGCAGGAGAGTAACGCTCGGAGGCGAATACTATCAAGTGAATTTTCACGGCTGGGGGTAAGAAAAGCGTGGCGAATGACAAAAAGAGACTCGTTAGAATCGTGGCGGTTGTCGCAATCGTGTTCACGGCAATAATCGCTTTCCGCATTTATACCAACCTTGCGGCGAACAAGGAGCGGGCAGGGCGCGTGACCCAGGGGCGCGCCGTGGCTGTGGTGGTAAGCGCGGTTGCCAGGCACGACATCCAGCCGGTGCTGAGTTTTTCCGCCAACCTGGAGCCGTTCTGGACAGCCGACCTTTCGCCGAAGGTCGATGGCCGGCTTGCCGTTCTTTATGCCGACGAAGGCGATAAGGTCAAGGCGGGGACGGTGGTGGCCACGCTGGATACCGACGAACTGGCGCCGCTGGCCAGCACGGCCGAAGGCAGCGTATACGAAAAACGGGCCAACCTCGAACAGGCCGAACTCGATCTGAAGCGGGCTATACCCCTGGCCAAGCAGGGAGCCATCTCCGCCCAGGCCCTGGACACGGCCCGGATCAAACGCGACCTGGCCATCGGTCAGCTGAGGGCCGCCGAAGGCACGTTGGCTCAGCTGAGGGCCAGGCTCGGCAACGCCAATATCGTCGCCCCGCGTGACGGCGTCATCACGAAACGCTATCTGCAGGCCGGCTATTACGCCAAAACGGGGTCGCCGGTCGTCAGCCTCGCTGACACGAGTTCGATGCTTGTCAAGGCTTCCGTCGGCGAGGCGGAAATCAGCCAGCTAAAGATAGGCTCGCCCGCAACCGTCAGGGTGACGGCCCTCGGCAACCGTGAGCTCAGCGGCAAGGTGACCCGCCTGACCCCGGCTGCTTCGCTTCCTATCCGCACATTTACCGCCGAGGTTACCGTGCCCAACACCGAGGGGGATCTTTTTGCCGGGATGTTCGCCAGGGTCGAAGTCGCCGGCGATATGCGCAAAAATGTGGTCGCCGTGCCGGAGAGCGCGTTGGTGCTGAGGGAAGACCAGAAAGCCGTTTATGTTGTATCCGGCGACAACAAGGTTCAGCTCAGAATCCTCAAGCTCGGCTATGTCGGCGGCGGCTGGGCCGAGGTGCTCGACGGGCTCAAAGAAGGTGAGCAGATCGTAACAGGAGGACAGAACAAACTCAGGGACGGGGCGACAATCGATCGGGCCGGTGGGAAAGGAGAATAAACGCTGATGGGTATTTTTACCTTTATCAAGCGGCCCGTTTTCACGACGATGATTGTAATGCTGCTCGTCGTCTTCGGGCTAAACGCCTATCCCAGACTGGGCATCGACCTCTACCCCGACGTCGATTTCCCGATAGTCACCGTAACGGTAACCTGGGCCGGCACATCGCCGGAGGAAATGGAGACCCTCGTAACCAAACCGATCGAAGATGCCGTAAGTTCGGTGTCAAACATAAAGACCTTGTCATCCGTGACCTTAGAAGGCTTCTCGCAGACCACGCTCGAATTCAACTTCGGCACCGACGCCAAGATGATGGCCAACGACGTGCGCGAAAAAGTGGCTGGCATCAGAAGACGGCTGCCGGACCAGATCGACGAGCCGGCGGTACAGCGTTACGACATCACCGCCCAGGCCATCATGTATTACGCGCTTGCCTCCGACACCCGCCCCCGCGGCGAGATCCGCAAAATCGCCTGGGATATAATCAAGGATGAGCTGCAGCGTCTTGACGACGTGGCCGACGTCAGCGTCTTCGGGGCCCAGGCGCGGGAAATCCACGTATATGTTGACCCCCGCAAGCTGGAAGCCTACAATATCGGCTTCCGACAGATCTTCGACGTGCTCGACGCCCAGAACGTGGATACTCCCGGCGGCCGCCTGCGTGAGAAGGGCACGGAGATAACCATCCGTACCCTTGGGCAGTATAAGTCGGTCGACGACGTCAAGAATATCGTCGTCGCCAATCAGGGCCTGCAGACAGTCAGGATCGGCGACATCGCCACCGTCGAGGACGGCTGGGAGGAAGAGCGCAACTACGCCCGCACGGGCGGCACGCCCAGCGTCATGATCGCCGTCCAGAAGCAGTCGGGCACAAACACCGTCGCCGTCGCCGACCGCGTTCGCGCCAGGATGGATTTCCTGCAGAAGAACGTTCTGCCGTCCGATATCAAGGTCGTCGTCGCCCGTGACAGTACCCGCTATATCCGCGAAAATGTCCACGACGTAACGATGTCGCTGGTGTTCGGCGGCCTGCTGGCTGTCCTGATAACATTCCTGTTCCTGCAGAACGCCAGGGCGACCATAATTGGCGCCATCGCCATCCCCACCTCGATCATCGCTACCTTCTTCCTCATGAAATCCATGGGCTTCACCCTCAACAACATGTCCCTCATGGGGCTCAGCCTCGCTGTCGGCATCCTCATCGACGACGCCATCGTCGTCATCGAAAATATCTACCGGCACCTCGAGCACGGACAGTCGCCGCTCGAGGCGGCCCGCGACGGAACGGTCGAGATATCCCTCGCCGTGCTTGCCACAACATTATGCATCCTGGCGGTATTCGTGCCTGTCGGCAATATGGGCGAGATCATCGGCCAGTTCTTCAAACAGTTCGGCCTGACGGTCGCATTTGCCGTCGCTTTCTCACTGTTCGTGGCATTTACCCTTACCCCGATGCTTTCGGCCTATTGGCTGAAAATAACGCCGATGGACCGGGCGGCTCTGCGCGGGCCGGTTAAATGGGTGCAAAAGGTGCTGGATGTATGGGAGGACTGGTTCCTTCGCTTCCGGGACCTTTACAAGCAAACACTGCGCTGGGCTCTGCAACGGCCGAAAAAGTTGGTCGCCGTGGCTATCCTCTCGCTGTTCATCAACGTTTTGCTCATTCCCTTGCTGGGGTTTGAGTTTTCCCCGACGTACGATTCGGGGGAATTCAACATCGCCATGGAAGCGCCGGCGGGAACCTCCATCGAAAAGATGAAAGAGCTTGTCGCGCCTATCGAGAAAGAAGTGTTAGCCATTCGCGGCCTGGAAACAGCCTTTATCAACATCGGCTCAGCGCGAAACCCGGTGTACAAAGGCTTTATCGGCGTGCGGCTCGTGCCTTCCGGCCAGCGCGATAAGTCGATGATGCAGATAATGGACGAGCTGAGGGTCAAGTTCCGCAAGGTGCAGGGGCTCAAGGTGGCGGTAAACAACGCATCCGGCGTCGGCCGCGGCGACCCGCGCCCCATCCAGATCGCCTTCCGCGGTCCCGACCTTGAAGTTCTGCGGTCGCTTGGCGGCCAACTGGCCGACGAACTACGCAAAATCCCCGGCACTACTGACGTCGACGTCTCCAGCGCCCAGTCCGAGCCCCAGGTGCAGATTCGCCTGGACCCGGCGCGCATGGGGCAGCTCGGCGTAGATGCCACCGCGATCGGCAACGTTATCCAGATCGCCTTCCAGGGAGTCGTGCAGAAAAACCAGTTCAGTGTTGCCGACAAAGCTTACAATATCAGGGTCCAGATGCCGGAACAGCACCGTCGGAGCATCGACGACGTGGCCAACCTGCGGGTCAGCAGCAAAAACGGCACATTCGTCCGTCTCGGCGATATCGCCGAGGTCAAGTTCAGCGCCGGTCCCACCCAGATCGACCGCGAAGGCAGGCAGCGGCAGCTTATCGTCTACGGCAACGCCGTCGGCATATCCACCGGCGAAGTAATCGCCAAGGCCATGAACACCATCATCCCCAACATGAACCTGACCTTCGGGTACACTTACCGCCTTGTTGGCCAGGCGCAGACGATGAAAGACTCTTACGCTGAAATAGGCAAAGCCCTTATTCTAGGCGTCGTGCTCATCTATATGGTGCTCGCCGCCCAATTCGAAAGCTTCGTCCACCCGCTGACCATCATGCTGTCCTTGCCCTTCTCGCTTGTCGGGGCTGTGCTGGGGCTTCTGCTGGGGGCGAAGACCATCAACATCATGTCGATGATCGGCCTCATAATGCTGATGGGCCTGGTCACAAAAAACGCCATCCTCCTCGTCGACTACACCAACCAGCTCAGGGGGAGAGACATGACCATCAGGGAGGCGCTTATCGAAGCAGGCACGGTCAGGCTGCGCCCAATTCTCATGACCACATTCGCGATGATCCTGGGCATGCTGCCGGTCGCCCTCGGCTGGGGCGCCGGGGCCGAGCTTCGCTCTTCGATGGGCGTAGTGCTTGTCGGCGGCCTCATCACCTCGACATTCCTCACCCTAATTATCGTCCCGCTCGTTTATTTCCTCGTCGACAACTTCCAGAGCTGGTGGCGTAACAACACCTTCGAGCAAAAGCTCGCCGCTTTCATGGATGCATGCGAGTTTCCCTTCAAATGGATGATCGGTAAAGTTCGCACCCGATCCCGATGAGTGAAAAACGGCCCGAACGCACTGTTCGGGCCGTTTCCATTTCGGCGCGCCGCCAAAAGTTCGCATAATGGTACTTGAATCCGTTATATCAACATAATAGTGTATTGTAGCTGCTGCCTGTAATTACCGGCACAGGAGAGAGGCGTCGCCGGAGGAGAAAGTCGGCTGGTTCCAGAATAGTAGGCGATAATGATCATAAACAATTCATTATACCCGGCAAAGCAAAAGTGATGTGCCTAGCGGCTTGTCGTTATCGCAAAATTCTGCTACGCTTAAAATGTAAAAAACATCACGTACTTTTTTTCCCGTAGTATCAGGAACACAAGGTGAGCATTAGTTGATCCTGATGCCTCATTTTTTTGTGTGGGTCGGCAGCCTCGATGCGGACATGTTCTGTGAGGGAGGTGATACTGTTGTTTGTAGTTACGATCGATCAGGACAAATGCGTTGGCTGTAGCGAATGTGTCGCCACGTGCCCGGCCAAGATCCTGTCGTTGGTCGACGGCAAAGCCGAAGTGACCGGCGAAGAATGCATGGGTTGCCAAAGCTGCATGATGATGTGCCCGACCGAGGCTATCGTCGTACAGGAGTACTAAAGGCCCTAAAAATGCGGAGGTGAAGAGTATGGCTCAATCCAAAACCCCATTGTTGGATGATCTCGAGAAAGGCGCGTGGCCCAGTTTCGTAACCGAAATGAAGAAAGCTGCCGCCAAGAAAGCCAATTCCCAGGACCTGGTTGACCAGCTTGAACTGTCCTACAAGGACAAAACCGGCTACTGGAAACACGGCGGCATCGTCGGTGTTAAAGGTTACGGCGGCGGCGTCATCGGCCGTTATTCCGCCAAGCCGGAAGAGTTCCCCAACGTCAAGGAATTCCACACCGTCCGCGTCAACATGGTCCCCGGCTTCTTCTACACCACCGAAGCCCTGCGCAGCCTGTGCGAGACCTGGGACAAATTCGGCAGCGGCCTGACCAATATGCACGGCTCCACCGGCGACGTCATCCTCCTCGGCACCACCACCGAGAACCTTCAGCCCTGCTTCGACGAACTGAGCGAAAAAGGCTGGGACCTCGGCGGCTCCGGCGGCGGTCTCCGCACCCCGAGCGGCTGCGTCGGCATGGCCCGCTGCGAATTCGCCTGCATGGACAGCATGGACTTCATCCAGGAAGTCACCCGTCACTTCCAGAACGAAATCCATCGTCCCGCCTGGCCGTATAAATTCAAGATCAAGTGCTCGGCCTGCGCCAACGACTGCGCCGCCGCCACCGCCCGTTCGGACTTCGCGGTTATCGGCACCTGGCGCGACACCCTCAAGATCGACCAGAAGGCCGTCAACGAATACGTCAAAGGCGGTTTCGACATCCAGCAGCTCGTCGTAGGCAAATGCCCGACCAAAGCTCTTGAATACACCGGCACCGAGCTCAAATTCGACGCCGAAAACTGCGTCCGCTGCATGAACTGTATCGACATGATGCCCAAGGCCATCAAGCCGGGCAAAGACCGCGGCGCCGCCATCCTCATCGGTGGCAAAGCCCCTGTCGTCAAGTCCGCCTTCATCGGCTGGGTACTCGTGCCGTTCATGAAAGTCGACGCCCCCTACACTGAGATCTTCGACCTCATCAGCAGGATCACCGAATACTTCGACGAGCACGCCAAGGCCCGCGAGCGTATCGGCGAACTCATCTACCGCGTTGGCATGGGCAACTTCCTCAAGGGCATCGGCCTGACGCCCCAGCCGCAGATGGTTTCCGCACCGCGCGCCAACCCATACATCTTCTGGCAGGATGAGGAGGTAGTGAAGCATGGCTAAAACTGATTTCGGCCCTCCCGATTATCGCACGATGATCCCGCCGGTCATCGCCAACAACTACGGGAAATGGTCTTACCATGAAATTCCCCAGCCCGGCGTTCTCAAGCACGTCAGCGAAACCGGCGACGTCCTCTACTCGGTCCGTATCGCGTCGGCCCGCCTCATCAGCACCGACTGGATCAAAGAGATCTGCGACATCGCCGAAAAGTACTGCGGCGGCTATCTCCGCTTCACCACCCGCCACAACGTGGAATTCCTCGTCTCCGACGAGAAACAGCTCCAGCCCCTGCTCGCCGACCTTAAAGGCCGCGGCTACCTCGTAGGCGGCACCGGCAACGCCATCTCCAACGTCGTTCACACCCAGGGCTGGATCCACTGCCACACCCCGGCCACCGACGCCTCCGGCCTTGTAAAGGCCATGATGGACGAACTCCACGGCTACTTCACCACCATGAAGCTTCCTGCCCGGGTTCGCCTGGCGGTAGCCTGCTGCGTCAACATGTGCGGCGCCTGCCACTGCTCGGACATCGCCATCGTCGGCATCCACCGCACCATTCCCCGCATCAACCACGAAGGCGTCGCCAAGGCCTGCGAGATCCCCTCGGTCATCGCCGCCTGCCCGACCGGCGCCATCCGTCCCAACCCCAAACTCAAGAGCGTCGAAGTCATTAAAGAAAAATGCATGTTCTGCGGCAACTGTTACACCATGTGCCCCTCGATGGAAATCGCCGATCCTGTCAATGACGGCGTCTCCATCTGGGTTGGCGGCAAAGTGTCCAACGCCCGCACCGCTCCGAAATTCTCCCGCCTCGCCATCCCGTTCCTGCCCAACAACCCGCCCCGCTGGCCGGAAGTCACCGACGCCGTCAAGCATCTGGTGGAAGTATACGCCAAGAATGCCCGCGCCGGCGAACGGATGGGCGAGTGGATCGACCGCATCGGCTGGGAGCGCTTCTTCAAACTCACCGATATCCCCTTCACCGAGAAACACATCGACGACTTCACCTTTGCTCCGACCACCTTCCGTTCGACCAGTCAGTTCAGACTCTAAAAACGCGCGGCGGCCGGGAGGGACTGTCCCTCCCGGCCAAGCCCCGCTGGAGGTTATAGTATGCTATACTTCGTCGGACAGGTGCTTCCCTACATTGCGGGCGCTATCTTCCTGATCGGTGTAATCTACCGGGTGGCGGGCTGGCTGAAAGCGCCCGTTCCCTTCCAACTCACCCTTTTCCCGGCGCCCACCGGCGGCGCGGGCCGCGTTGCGGCCGTGGGAACGGAACTGATCCTCTTCAAGAGCCTCTACAAAAACGACAAAAACCTTTGGCTGTGGGCCTGGGTCCTTCACGTATCGCTGGCAATGGTCATTGGCGGTCATATCGTCGGTATCTACTTCCTCATGAACCAGTTCACCCTGATCGGTATGTCGTCCTCAGCCAGCCAGGCTACGTCCGCCTTCCTCGGCACCGTTTCCGGGATAGCCCTCCTGGTGGCCCTCATCGTTCTCTTTTATCGTCGTCTCGCCAATCCAGAGGTCAAGAAGCTTTCCGACCCGGCCGACTACATTGACCTCTTGTTCGTTCTCGTCATCGCTCTCACCGGCAACCACATGCGCCTGCCGGGCGTCCATGTAGACCTGCCGGCCGTCAAGGCGTTCATGGGCAACCTGCTGACCTTCAGCCCAACGCCCATCCCCGACGACCCCATATTTATCGCCCACTTCACCACCGTAATGCTCTTCATGATCTACTTCCCCTTCTCCAAGATGCTCCACTTCGCCGGCTTCCTTGTCAACAGGGCCATGCTCGTGGAAGCCGCGCCGGTCTATCCTACGCCGGCCGGCACGCCGCTGCGCTCCCCGTTCGCGGGGGCGAAAGCCCCGGTTGCCGACTCCGGCCAAGCAAAGGGGGTGCAGGCATGAAAATTCCTCTGCACATGGCCAAGGAAAAAGACCTTCAGTCTGCCGGTCTGGTCGCCGTCCCCGAAAAGGAACAGCAGCAGGCTCTGCTGAAAGGGATTGACGAATACCGCCATTGGGCCAGGTCGATCATGGTAATGCTCGAAACCTGCACCAAATGCGGCGCATGCGCCAATGCCTGTCACAGCTACCTGGGCACCGGCGATTTCAACAATATCCCCGCCGCCCGGGCGGACCTCTTCCGCAAGATCTACAAACGTTATTTTACCTGGACAGGCAAGACCATCGGCCGCTATATCGGCGCCGAAGATTACGACGCCGAGACGCTCGCCAAATGGGTCACTTACTTCTATCAATGCAATGAATGCCGGCGCTGCGCCGTTTACTGCCCCTTCGGCATCGATACGGCCGAGATCACCATCGCCGCCCGCAGCATAATGTCCGCCATCGGCGTCGTGCCGCGCTTCATGACCGGCGTCGCTGCCAACATGATCAAGACCGGCAACAACATGGGCATCCCCAAGCCGGCCACCATCGACTGCTGCGAGTTCATGGAAGACGAGATGCGGGAAGAGACGGGCCTCGAGATCAAGATACCCGTCGACAAGCCCGACTCCGATATCCTCTACATCCCTTCCTCGGCGGACTTCTTCTCCAACGTCGACACCATGATCGGCGTGGCCAAGTTCTTCCACGCCATCGGCGCCAATTGGACCATTCCGTCCACCGTCCTCGAGGCGGCGAACTTCGGCCTCCTCTTCAACAACGACGCCATGAAGGAACAGAATCAGCGGATGCGCGACGCCGCCAAAATGGTCGGAGCGAAGCTGGTCGTTCAGGGCGAATGCGGCCACGGCTGGCGCGCCGCCAAGATGTACACCGAAGGTTCCAACGGCCCCGCGCCCTTCGGCATCGTCCATATCCTCGACTACGCTTACCAGCATTTGGGTAAACTCAAGTTCGAGAAACTGCCCTGGCGTGTATCCCTCCACGACCCCTGTAACTATGCCCGCGCCGGCGACATCATCGAACAGCCGCGGGAAATCCTCAAAGCCTGCGTGACCGAGTTCGTCGAAATGACCCCTAACCGCGAGCGCAACTTCTGCTGCGGCGGCGGCTCAGGCATCCTCATGGACGAGATGATGGACATCCGCATGCAGCTCGGCAAGAAGAAGGCCGAGCAGGTCAAGGAACTCCTGCCACTCGATTTCCTCGCCACTCCGTGCTCCATCTGCAAGGCTCAGATGCCCCATGTGATGAAGCACTACGGTATGGAAGACCTCAAGATGGGCGGCGTCATGGACGTTGTCGGCAAGGCAATCGTCCTGGCATAAATTGAATCTCATGCCACATATAAATCAAAGGAGGTAGAATCATGTCTAGCATTGACGTAAAAGGCCAACAAATCGAAGTTGATGAGGACGGTTTCCTGGTAGACCCCGACGTTTGGAATCAGGACATCGTCGAGGCTTTCGCCAAACTTGAGGACGTAACCGAGCTTACCGAAGACCATTGGAAGGTCATCAACTACCTGCGCGACTACTACAAGCAGTTCGGTATCGCGCCGATGATCCGCAAACTCTGCAAGGACACCGGCTTCAGCCTCAAGCAGATTTATGACATGTTCCCGTCCGGCCCGGCCAAGGGCGCCTGCAAACTGGCCGGCCTGCCCAAGCCGACCGGCTGCGTCTAAAGTAAACAGTTTCCACGCCGCCTGTGGCTCCTGCACAGGTGGCGTGGTCTTTTCCCGGCAATTTATAACACTTCTTTATACCACCATCAAAAATTTTTATCCACGCTCGTTAGGGGATTCACAAGGTTGCCGGCGAAAAGATATAAGGTAAGATTGTTGGGCTATAAGCGGTTAAATGGGGGTGATTGGTCGGGAATAGACGCAATTTTCAGTATCACCCAGTAACCACGTAAGGTTTTATTCTAAAGGAGGAATAATTCATGGCAGGAGCTCCTCAATCAGCCCTCCCCTGGTACGAGCGCGAAGATACCTGGGCAATCATCATCGGTTTAGGCCTTACCTTCGTTATTTCGGCAGCCTTTTTTATGGGCGGCACCGGCATGTTCAAAACAATGGCCGTCGGTGTATCCACCTGGACGGACGCAGGCAAGATGTTCGCATCGCTGCCCGCGAAGGTACCCGGATTCCTCTATCTGTTCGTTTTCTTCCTAGCGGCGTTCTGTATCGCCGCCAAAACGATGAAGATCAATGTCGCCAACTACGCGGCCGGCTTCACCGTCCTGTTCGTTATCTCCGTAGCCATCACCGCTCTCGGCGCCAACAAAACCCTTAAATACTGGCAGCTTGAGACCCCGTTGCTGGCTCTGTTGTTCGGCATGATCGTCAGTAACACCGTCACGCTACCCAAGTGGTTCCAGTCGGCCCTCAAGACGGAATTCTACGTCAAGACCGGTATCGTCCTCATGGGCGCCACCCTGCCGTTCACCATCATCATGCAGGCCGGCCCCATGGCTATGGCACAGGCCACCATCGTGGCGGCCGTCACCTTCTTCTCGATCTTCTTCGCCGCCACCAAGCTGTTCGGTCTCGACCCGCGCTTCGGCGCCTGTCTCGGCGCCGGCGGCTCCATCTGCGGCGTGTCCGGCTCGATAGCCATCGGCGGCGCCTGCCGCGCTGAGAAAGAGCACGTCTCTGTCGCCATCTCCCTCGTTATCGTCTGGGCGGTAGTCATGGTCATCCTGCTGCCCATCTGGTGTAAAGCCCTCGGCATGGAACCCGGACCGGCCGGCGCCTGGATAGGCACCTCCGAGTTCGCTGACGCCGCCGGCTTCGCCGCCGCCGCCGCCATCGGCGACGAGCGCGCCATCAAGACCTTCACCCTCATGAAGGTCGTCGGCCGCGACATGTTCGTCGGTATCTGGGCCCTCCTGGTCGCCTGGCTGTCCGTTACCGTCTGGGAGAAAAAAGAAGGCAACGGCAACGGCTCCGAGCGCGTCGACATCGGCGAAATCTGGCGCCGCTTCCCCAAATTCGTCATCGGCTTCTTCGTCGCCTCGATCTTCACCACCATCCTCATCGCCTCCGTCGCCCCCAAAGTCGGTTCCGCGTACTCCAAGGACGTTCTTGGCCCGATCAAGACGCTCCGCGGCTGGACCTTCACCTGGACCTTCCTGTCGATCGGCTTCACCACTCGCTTCCGCGAGCTGACCGCCACCGGCTGGAAGCCCTTCGCAGCCTTCACCATCGGCGTGCTCATCAACGTGCCGCTGGGCTACTGGCTGTCGAACGTGGTGTTCCTCGACTACTGGCTGAGCGTCAAGTAAGAATAACTCAAGAGGCCCGGCAGTTATTCTGCCGGGCCTTTTCCGTAGTAGCCGGACCGTCTTTATGGTATACTTTAATTCGGAGGCGATATCATGAGCGAAAACTACAGGCCGGTGGTAAACCACCTAACCCGCATAATCCTCAAACTCATCGAAGAACCGGTGCCTTACGAGCTTGTGGCACCGTCGGAACTGCAGCCCCCCTCGGCGGCAGGTGTCCGCCGTTTCGGTGAAAGCCTTGCGCGCCGCGCCGAAAGAGTGGCGGCGATGATGGACGTCCTGGCGGCCCGCGGCTTCACCTTCAAATTCGAAAAAGATCGCGTCTTCGCCGACTCCATTGAGATGGAGGCCCAGGACGCGAAGAGATACTTGCTGACCAAAGGCTTCGAAGACACCGAGTTTCAGGTGCTGCTGGAATATGCCCGCAAATGGGACACGCTCTAGTCAGCCTCCGGTGCGCCTTGCATCTGAGCCTTTTAATTCCGCCTTTAGCCCTACTATAGGGGAGGATATTATTCCATGACCCAAACCTGGAACGTTCCCCGCGTGGTCATCGGCGCCCCGCACGGCCATTCCGGCAAGACGACCATAAGCATCGGCCTGGTGGGAGCCCTCCGCGACCAGGACTACGCCGTCCAGCCGTTCAAAAAAGGTCCTGACTACATCGACCCCAGCTGGCTCGGCTACGCCGCCGGCCGCCCTTGCCGAAACCTCGACTGCTACTGGATGGCCGACGACCAGATAAGGGAAACCCTCCGGCGTGGGTCGGAAGGGGCGGATATCGCGCTGATCGAGGGCGCCATGGGCCTGTTCGACGGCGTCGACCTCAAGGGCACAGGCAGCACCGCCCAGATCGCCCGCATCACTAAATCGCCCGTCATCCTCGTCGTGGACGTCACCCGCACCACCCGCAGCATTGCTCCCCTGGTGCTCGGCTTCATGAATTTCGAGCCTGACATAGCCATCGCCGGCGTCATATTCAACAAGGTCGCCAGGCCGCGCCACGAAAGCATGCTAAGGGCTGCGATCAAGGAATACTGCGGCATCCCCGTGCTGGGAGCCGTACCCAAGAACGCCTA
Source organism: Selenomonadales bacterium (assembly GCA_018434945.1). Lineage (GTDB taxonomy): Bacteria > Bacillota > Negativicutes > Sporomusales > UBA7701 > Anaeroselena. Next base: position 20,267 of record JAHDOI010000089.1, on the reverse strand, counting down.
CAGCGTTTTCCCCGAACGCCACCTCGGCCTTGTCCCCGCGGCCGAACACGGCACAGTGCGCGAAGCGGTCGCCGGCAACGTCGCCGTCGCTTCCCGCCACCTCGACATCCCAGGCATCGTCGCCGTCGCCGCCAAGGCGCCGGCCCTGACGTTCGCCGCCGGCGGCGGGGAGGCGCGAACACGGGTCTCTGCCAGGATCGGCGTCATCCACGACCAGTCCTTCACCTTCTACTACCCGGAAAATATTGAAGCCCTGGCTGCCGCCGGGGCCGAGCTCGTATACATCAACAGCATCGCCGACACCGAACTGCCGGCGATCGACGGCCTTTATATCGGCGGCGGCTTCCCCGAGGTTTTCGGCGAAGCCATCGCCGCCAACACCGGTCTCCGCCAGGCCATTGCCCGTGCGGCCGAGGCGGGGCTGCCCATCTACGCCGAATGCGGCGGGCTCATGTATCTTGGCCGCGAAATAATCTGGGATGGGCGCACCTACCCGATGTGCGGCGTGCTGCCGTTCTCCGTTGTCGTCGAGAAAGGGCCGCAGGGGCACGGCTACACCCTGATGCGCAGCCTGGAAGGCAACCCATTCTTCGCCCCCGGGGCCGAAGTAAAAGGCCACGAATTCCATCACTCACGTATTACCGCCGCCGATCCGGGCCTCAACTTCACATACGAGGTCGTCCGCGGGCATGGCATCGACGGTTGTCGTGACGGCATCCTATACAAGAACACCTTTGCGACCTACAACCACATCCACGCCGTGGCCAACCCGGAATGGGCACCCAGATTCGTGGCCTTGGCCGCTGCCTGGCGGCGGGATAATCCCGCCGGCGGCTGATTGTCCCCAGCTGTTTTTAGCTCTTGAATGAAGGCTGCCCCTCCATGCGTTGCTCGCATAGAGGGGCGTTTTTGTTCAGCCGGTAATCCGGAGCATCTTCAGGCCAAGTGCCAGCCCGATATAGTCAGGTTCTTGAACCCGAAGTAGCTGTGCAGCACTATCCGCAAAGGCTGATCAGGAAGCTCGTAAGGCACGAAAACGGTTACGCCGTCGATATCGCGCTTCTCGTAGTACTCGCGGTCATAAGGCGGTTCGCCGAAACGCACGGCGGGGCAATCCCGCATATGGATGCAGCAGGTCCCGACGGCCGGCGGAATGTCGAGATAGATAGGCTTGTTCTGCTCGCGTAGATAAGCGGCGGCGTCTGGGTTGATAGTCAGCATCTGTCTTCCTCCAGTAGTTGATTACCCTTGCGTGGAAACGATTACAGGTGGATTATTCGCGACCGGCGCACCGTTTCCCTTCCCTTTATATTATGTACACTATTGCGAGAGCCTTGTGCCGGAAACCGGCTACATAACAAGAAACGGCATCACTCGCCTCCCTTTTTTGTGAAACGCCTGGTTTGGTTGCCGGAAGGGGAGGGCGATACACGGAAATACAACATCTTGGAAGGAGCCGCTCCGATCACTTGCCCGCTATTTTCAACATAAAAAATTATGGTAAATTTTTATCATTTTTTCCAATAATCAAGCAGGAATCACTTATGTCATGTCGAATTTTAGTCAGCAATCAAAGGAATGCCAATTAAATACTATGCAGACAGTGGAATGCGATGACGTGTAAAAAACTATGTGGTCACTTATTTTACACTGAGCTAGTAGTGAACCCCTCCGGACTGTAAAGGTTTGGCGGGGTTCTATTATTTTGTGCGAACGGAGGTGACGGCTATTAAGCAGGTACCGCTCGTCCAAGCCACCAGCAGCATGATTCTGGCCGCAGACATCATAAACGGCCATAACCAGGTTCTCGTCACAGCCGGCACGCCTCTCCGCAAGGAAATCGTCGCCCTGCTCGGCAAGCACGGTGTCAGCACCGTCCGCGTCACCGCGCCCGAATCGCCCAACAAGGAGCTTTCCGCCGTCCCGAACCTCATCAGCGCCGCCACCAGGCTAAGCATGATCCAGACCATGCAGCACGCCTTCCGCAACCGGGGCGGCATCGCCGCTTACCTTCCTGGCCTGCGTGAGTGCATCCATAAGGTCATTGAGGAACTGTCCGGGCATGGCAACCTCTTGATATATCTTTCGGATATCAGGCAGAAAAGCGACTACCTGTACGGCCACTGCGTCGATGTCGGCGTTTTCGCCGTCGCTTTCGGCATGGCTATGGGCCTTTCGCGTGACGAGATATACATCCTCGGCCTCGGCGGTTTGCTCCACGACTACGGCAAAAACTGTATCCCCAACGAGGTCCTCGAAAAGAACGGGCCCCTGACCCCCGACGAATTCGAACAGGTCAAAAAACACACCGCGTTCGGCTATAACGTCCTGCGGATGGAGACCGAAGTCGACTGCCGCATAGCCCTGATGGCCCTCCAGCACCACGAGCGCCCGGACGGACGAGGTTATCCCTGGGGTATCGGCGGTGACAAAATCCATCCCCTTGCCAGCATCGTAGCCGTCGCCGATGTCTACGACGCCCTCATAACCGACCGGGTCTACCGGCCGCGCATCCCTGCCCACGAGGCCATCCGCATAATAAACGCCGGCGCGGGCACGCAGTTCGATAGCCGGGTCGTCGATGCCGTAAACAAAATCGTTGTTCCCTATTATATCGGCAGCGCGGTGAGATTCGACAACGGCTCTGCCGGGGCGGTGCTGAGGATAAACAGCCAGGAGCCGGCCAGGCCGGTCGTCTGGACGCGTGAAGGCATCGTCAATCTCCTGCACGAACGGACTCTGCAGATCGTGGCCGTGGTATAAGGCTGCAGGGAAGGCGGAACTACGGCGGCATTGTATTTTAGCCGCCAGCTGTGACAACTGCGCCGTACCGGCAAGTGGCCTGCCCGGTTCAGGCAATTTTTTCGTCACTGTCGCCGGCAAGCTGTCCGAAAACGTAAACATAACACGTAACAATGAATAGGATATAGTACCGACTACGCTTCAGTGGAGGTGGTACTAGAGTGGAATTGCAGGATTTCCACCTCGCACCCTGCCAGGGGACCGAATTCAGCGATGTGCTGTCCCTGATACAGCTGCAGAACTCTTATATCGACAAGATATATAAACTGATCTATCTTCTGAACCATGACCTGGCAGTGGCCACCAGCAGCGAGTTTCAGGAATTCAGTGTCCACTTCAATACTTTCGCCCAGCGCCAGGCAAGCAGCGAAGGCTTCGGCCAGGCCATAGACGCCGTAAAGGTGTATCATTACGTGCTGCTCGAAAAACTCCTCGACAGCCAGATTCTGGCCGCCGCCGAACAACTTGAGATGGCCGCCGGACACCTGGATTTGATTGCCCGCAACCCTAAGCTAAGAATCAATCCGCAGTTGCTGCTCCTCAACCAGGGCATCAGCCTGCTGGAAGAAAACCAGCTAAAGATAATGGAAAATCTCGAGGCACTTTTGATCGGGTCCCGTCAGAAGCACCTGCAAAACTGACGACAGCCACAAATGGCTTGAGACATATGCCGGGATATGGTAAAATGTTACCCGAAACCGTGTCATGAAGACACAGAATTCCTCAAGGAATAGCTGTGTCTTTTTTATTGACGTCGGCAGGAGGTATTTGCGTGACAATTGAGGAAAAAGTAAGCTTGCTGGAAGAAAAGCTATGCCGTCTCGGCAGCGTGGCGGTCGCATTTTCCGGCGGCGTCGACAGCACATTTCTGGCGGCGGCGGCGAAAAGGGCTCTGGGCGGGCGGGTGATCCTCGTAACCGCCCGGTCGGCCACCTCTTCGGCCAAGGAAATACATGATGCTTCCGCCGTCGCCGATGAACTCGGCATCAGGCACAGCTGGCTGGACAGTGCCGAGTTGTCCGACCCTGCCTTCACCGCCAACGACCGTGAGCGTTGTTATTATTGCAAGAAAGGCCGGTTCGCCGCCCTGGCGGCGTGGGCGAAGGACAACGGCTACGTCTGGGTGGCCGAAGGCACGAACGCCGACGACACCGGCGACTACCGCCCGGGGATGAAAGCCGTAGCTGAAATGCCTACGGTAGTAAGCCCGCTTCTCGACGCCGGGCTCACTAAAGACGAAATACGGGCCGTATCCCGCCGCTGGGGGCTGCCGACCTGGGACAAGCCCAGCGCCGCCTGCCTCGTCTCCCGCCTCGCCTACGGGCTGCCGGTCACCGAGGAGCGGCTCCGGCAAGTGGAAGCGGCCGAGCTTGCCGTGCGCCGCCTGGTCGCCGGCCAGGTGCGGGTTCGCCACCATGGCGATCTGGCCCGCATCGAAGTCGCCCCCGCGGCTTTCGCCGTTCTTGCCGCCCCTGGCAATGCCGCGGCCGTTACCGCGGACATCAGAGCCCTCGGGTTTACCTTCGTAACCCTCGACCTTGCCGGTTACCGCACCGGGAGCATGAACGAAACGCTAAAATTCGATGAGGTGTAACATGGACAACAAAACGGTCGCCGCCATCCTCGCCGACTTCCGGGACGGCCGGCTGTCGATGGAGGCAGCCCTCGACAAGCTAAAGGACCTGCCATACGAAGACCTCGATTTCGCGAAAATAGACCACCATCGCATGCTGCGCCAGGGTTTTCCGGAAGTTGTCTTCGCCCAGGGCAAGACGCCGGGCCAGGTAGCCGCCATCGTCGAGCGTCTGGCACAGGTCAACGGCAACGTTATCGCCAGCCGGGCCACCTCCGAGATGTACGAGGCGACCCGCGCCCTCGTGCCGTCAGCCTGTTATCACGAGCTCGCCCGCATGATCGTCGTCCGCCGGGAGGAAATCGCCGTTGACGAAGACCGGGTCATACTCGTCATGACCGCCGGCACCAGCGACATCCCCGTCGCCGAGGAAGCGGCCCTCACCGCCGAAATAATGGGCAACAAAGTCACCCGCGTGTTCGACGTCGGTGTGGCCGGCATCCACAGACTGCTCGCTCAGCGCCAGATCATCGAACAGGCCAACGTCATAATCGTTGTCGCCGGCATGGAAGGGGCGCTGGCCAGCGTCATCGGCGGCATGGTCGCCAAACCGGTCATCGCCGTGCCCACCAGCGTCGGCTACGGGGCCAATTTCGGCGGTGTCGCCGCTCTTCTCGCAATGCTCAACAGCTGTGCCGCCGGCGTGGCCGTCGTCAACATCGACAACGGCTTCGGCGCCGGGCGCCTCGCCAGTATCATAAACAAAATGAGGTGACACCGTGCGTACCCTATATCTTGACTGTTTCAGCGGCATAAGCGGCAACATGTTTCTCGGCGCTCTCCTCGATCTTGGCCTGCCGCAAGACCACCTGCGCCGGGAACTGGCCAAACTGCCGGTATCAGGTTATGAACTCGTTATAAAGAAGGTTGAAAAACAGGGTATCGCCGCCACGTACCTCGATGTCAAGACCGGCTTTTTCGAACAGCGGCGCCACCGTCACCTGCCTGACATCAACGCCATCATCGACGGCTCCGATCTTCCCGCCGCCGTCAAGGAAGACGCGAAAAAAGTCTTCCTCCGTCTGGCCGAGGCGGAGGCCAAAGTCCACGGCACCACCGTCGACAAAGTCCACTTTCACGAAGTGGGCGCCGTCGACACCATCATCGACATCGTCGGCACCGTCCTCGGCCTCCACTGGCTGGGTATCGAACGTGTCTTCACCTCAAAGCTCACGACCGGCAGCGGCTTCGTAAAATGCAGCCACGGCCGCATGCCCGTCCCCGCTCCGGCAACGGCCGAACTGCTCCACGGCATCGCGTGGCAGCACGGCGACATCGCAAAAGAGCTCGTCACCCCAACCGGCGCAGCGCTGGTTGCCGTCTTTTCGGCAGGCAGCGGCAGTGTGCCGGACGGGTTTGTGAGCGGCTCAATAGGCTACGGCGCCGGTTCGTGGGATCTTGAAGTACCCAATGTCGTCAGGGCCGTGCTAGGCGAGTTGGCTGTCGCGCAGGAACAGGCCGAATACCTCGTCATCGAGGCAAACATCGACGACCTCAATCCCCAGATATATCCCCATGTCATGGACCGGCTGTTTGCTTCCGGAGCCCGCGACGTCTGGCTAACGCCGATAATAATGAAAAAAGGCCGGTCGGCGACAACGCTCTCCGTCCTGACCGACGGCGCCTCCTTTCCGGCCGTTGCCGCTCTCATCCTCGCCGAAACCACCACCATCGGCATGCGCTACTATCCGGTCAGTCGCCTGGAAGCCGAACGGCAGATGGTCGCCGTAGAAACACCCTGGGGCCCGGTGCAGGTCAAGGTAAGCGCGGTGAAGGGCCAGATTGCCAACGCCGCTCCCGAATTTGAAGACTGTCGCAAAATAGCCGTGGAACAAGGACTGCCGCTCAAGATAGTCTGGCATAAGGCCCTGTCGCTTGCCTGGCCCCTTTACGGCCGGACGGACGACGGCGAGTGACCATGCGCGGTCTGAAAATACGGGGGGTGAGCCAGTGGCATCGAAAGTGAAATACTATGCTGTCAGGGCCGGCCGGCAGCCAGGTGTGTACTTGACCTGGGAGAAATGCAAACAGCAGGTCGAACGATTCCCGGGGGCTGAGTATAAATCTTTTCCCACCGAACAGGCGGCCCGCGACTACCTCGCCGGCAAGCCCGCCGGCGAACAGGCGGAAACCGAGCCGGCTCAGTCCGTTGACGGCTACGACATATACGTCGACGGCACGTTCCGCAAACAAGACAACCGTTACGGCTGGGCCTTCGTCGTCTACCGCCACGGGGACGTCGTGTTCGCCGACAAAGGCGCCGGCGAAAACGACGCGGCGGCGGCCATCCATAACGTCGCCGGCGAACTGTCCGCCACGATGCGGGCGGTTAAATGGGCCCACGACAATGGCGCCAAACCCCTGATCATCCATCACGACTATGTCGGCATCGCCGCCTGGGCGCTCGGCGACTGGAAAGCGAACAACAAATTCACCCAGGCTTACGTCAGCTACATGCGACCGTGCCTGCCTTGGGTCACTTTCAACAAAGTGCCGGGACACGCGGGTGTCGCGGGCAACGAGCTGGCCGATAAATTAGCCCGCGAGGCTCTCGGAAAAGAGGGTCCGCAGTAATCGCCGCGGCAAAACCCGGAAAAATGCGCAAAATATTCAAAACAGCGCATGTATTTGCCTCCCAATGCAGGAAATTCGCGGGAAATGTCAAATTACATGACAAATACATGTAATCATTTTCTGTCATTCCGTATTTTTCGCTATATCCGCGAAAAGGGGAGTATGAATGATCCGGGTAATCACCAAACGGTACCGGATTGACGAAGTCAAGCCCGGCATGGAGCTGGCGGGAAGTCTTATCACCGACAACGACAAATTCGCGCTCGGCGAGGGTACCGTCCTTACTCCTAACCTTATTCAGCGGCTGAAAGGGTGGGGCGTGTCGGTCGTCGACATTCGCCATGTGGTCGACAGTGCGGAAAAAGAACCACCGCCCCTCTCCGAAACACAGGTGGCACTTTCCAGCGGATATAACGACACCGTCGGCACCTTGAAACGATCCTTCGAAACCGTCCGCTTTTTCAAACAAGTACCTCTCAAAGAAATGCGGGAACTGGCCGACAGCGCCCTCGAACCCTTTATCAATACGTCCGGCATTCTCAACCATCTCCAGGCGGTCCAGCGCCAGGACGATTATACCTTCTACCATTCCATCGACGTGGCCGTACTCTGCGGCGTCGTCGGCCGCTGGCTGGGATACCGCGGCGAGGAGCTCAAGGATCTCGTCCTGGCCGGCCTCCTGCACGATATCGGCAAGACGCAGATCCCGCTCGAGATACTCCGCAAACCCGGCAAACTTACCCCGGCCGAGATGGAGATCATGCGTCTCCATACCACCAGAGGGTACAACCTGGTCAAGGAACTTGGCTTACCGGCCTCAGTAATGTACGCCATCCTCCAGCATCATGAGCGTGAAGACGGCAGCGGCTACCCCATCCAGGTTTCCGGTGCCAAAATACACCCTTTCGCGAAGGTGGTGGCAGTCGTCGACATCTACGACGCCATGACCTCCGATAAGGTCTACAGCAAAAAAGCGACTCCGTTCGCGGCGGTCGAAGCCCTAATGCGCGACATGTACGACAAACTCGACCCCAACATTTGCGCCGTATTCCTCAACAACGTCCGTGACTACTTCATCGGCAATGTCGTTCTTCTTAGCGACGGACGGGAAGCGGAGGTCGTTTACCTCGGCAAGTTCATCTCCGCCCGGCCGGTGGTACGCGACGAAAACGGCGAATTCATCGACCTTGAGAGCAAAAAGGACCTGAGTATCGTCAAAGTGATACGGACCTGAATTCCCGCTGGAAAATACTATCCCTCGGCATTGGAGGCTGTTTAGATAACAGCCTTCCTTCGTCTCCGGCGCGTGTCCGCATAGCCTGCACGGGGACAGCCATATAATAACCCTACAGTCGCCAAGAGGAGTGTTTCCCGAAATGAAAGCTGTCGTCCTACTTTCCGGCGGGCTGGATTCCACCGTCTGCATGGCTGTGGCCTTCGCCGCCGGCTGCGAATTGTTGCCCATCAGCTTCGACTACCAGCAGCGCCACAGCCGCGAACTGGCCTGCGCACGCCAGGTCGCGGACCACTATGGCGTAAAGCGCCACATGGTTATATCGACCAACATGGCCGCCATCGGCGGCAGCGCCCTCACCGACGCGGCCATCGCCGTTCCCGACGGAGACGCGGCCCGGCAGGACATCCCCTCCACCTATGTGCCGGCCCGCAACCTCATATTCCTCAGCTATGCCCTCGGCTATGCCGAAGTAAGCGGCGCGGACCGGATCTACATCGGCGTCAACGCCCTCGACTACTCCGGCTATCCGGACTGCCGGCCCGAATTTGTGCGCCTCTTCCAGCAGCTGGCCGACTACAGCACCAAAGCGTCGGTGCAGGACGGACGCCGCATCAAGGTGGAAACACCGCTTATCGACCTGGCCAAAAAGGACATCGTCCTCCTCGGCACCAGGCTCGGCGCGCCCCTTCACCTCACCACCAGCTGCTATGCAGGCGGAGAAAAGGCCTGCGGGAAATGCGACAGCTGCATGCTGCGCCTGAAAGGCTTCGCCGAGGCCGGCGTGCAAGATCCTATAGCTTATTTATAGCAGGGCCGTTGATAAAGCCCCATCTGCGGCGTTGCTCCTCAGAGCGCTTGCTAGCGTACGTCCTGTGTACGCGTCGCGGCGCGCTCTTCCGGTGCGTCTTGCATCTGGGACTTTCTGAACGGCCGTAAGAATGGAATTCCTTGTAGCGGAGGTACTACCAACATGAAAGACGTACAGAGCCTGACCGACGAGCGGGGCATCGCCATCCAGAAGGTCGGCGTCAGCGAAGTCCATCTGCCGTTCCTCATCAAACTCAAAAGCGGCTCCTTCCAGTCGGTGCTTGCCAACATCAAATTGACCGTCGACCTGCCCAAGGAATACAAAGGCACCCACATGAGCCGGTTCATCGAGGTGCTCAGCGACTGGAGCCAAAAGCCCGTATCCTACCGGGAGATGGAAGCCATCCTCAATGACTTGGCCGGGCGGCTCGAAGCCAGGCGGGCCAGCATCGACATCGCCTTCAAATACTTTATCGAGAAAACCGCGCCCGTTAGCGGCATGAAGAGCCTGCTCGATTACGACTGCCTGTTCGCGGGCAGCCTGGAACAAGGCAACCACCTCGATTTTGTCCTTGGTCTTACCGTTCCCTTCACCTCACTTTGTCCCTGCAGTAAGGAGATATCATCCTACGGGGCCCATAATCAGCGCGGCCTCATGCGGGTCAAGGTCAGATTCCAACCCGGCCGCTTCGTCTGGATCGAAGACCTCGCAGCCCTCATGGAAGCACAGGCCAGCGCCCCCGTATTCTCGCTGCTCAAGCGCGAGGACGAAAAGTTCCTCACCGAGCTGGCGTACGAAAACCCCAAATTCGTCGAAGATGTTCTCCGCGACCTCGTCCTCGCACTTAGGGAATTGGACGGGGTGGCGTGGTTCGAAGTCGAGTGCGAGAATTATGAGTCGATACACAACCACAGCGCCTACGCCTCCCACGTAGAGTTTGTGGCGAAAACTTAAGGACTGTTTAAAACGTCCATCTGCGTTGTACCCGCAAGGGGCAGGCCGCTGTTCTAAGCGCTAAAGCGCAAGAACTTGCGCACTTGCGTCTCCGGGCGTTTGCTAGCGTACGTTCGTGTACGCGTCGCTGCACGTCCTCGCCGCGCCTAGCATCTGGAGCGTTTTAAATCAGTCCCGGCAGTTCAGGGAATTATTGCTTGCGAATATACATTACCGGGAGCGGGAAAACGGTGCGGGGAGTGCGGCATGAACTGGAAGCACTTTCTGGCGGAGTGTCAGGAACTGAAAAGCTGGCTGACTGCCCTGGGTCTTGAGGCCGAACGGGGCCTTTTAACCATGCTCGTCGGCGTTCTGCGCGGCGCACCCACCCCCGAGGCTGTCGCCGCCCTGGCGACGGGAGGCCGCCCACTGCCCGACGCCGCCGGCGGCCAGTTACCCGGCGAAGTCGAATTGCCCGACCGCCTTCACGCCATCATCTCCCGCTGGCTGTGCACTTTGCCCCGTGATTCTTGGCTGCTCGGCGAACTCTATGAAAAACTTGCCCTCGGCCGCAGGGCCCAGGGTCTTTTCTATACAGCCCCGCAGATCGTCGACTTCATCCTTGCCGGCACGGCGGCCAAGGCCGATGTCGCCACACACCCGCACATCAAAATCCTCGACCCCGCCTGCGGCTGCGGCAATTTCCTCCTTCGCTCCTATGACCTCCTCCAGGGTAAATATGCCGCCGCCCGCGACCTCCTGACGGAGCGCTTCCCCGACAGGGACTGGTCGGACGACGGCATCCACCGCCACATTATCACCCACAACCTCTGGGGCGCCGACATCGACGCCCTCGCGGCCGAAACCGCGGCCGCCGGGCTGCTGCTGAAAAGGCCGGCCGCCAGTGGCGGGCTGCGCCCCAACATACTGGTCTGCGACAGCCTCCGACGCCCGGAGCAGGGAGCGGCCGGCGACCGGGCCTTCTGGTCGTCCCGCTACGACTATGTCGTCGGCAATCCGCCCTATCTATCCTTCGGCCTAAGGGGCACGCGCCGCCTCGACCGCGATTACGAAGCCTACCTGCGCAGTGCGTTCAGCGCCTCGGCCGAATATAAACTCAGCTACTATGTCCTCTTCCTCGAACGGGGCATTGAAATGCTCGTGGAAGGAGGGCGGCTCGGGTTCATCCTCCCCGACAGTTTTCTTCTCGGCCGCTACTACTCGAAGATCCGCCGTTACATCATGGATAACACCGCCATTGAGACTATGGTCCACATAGCTTTGCCGGTGTTCAAAAACGCCGCCGTCGGCATGTCGGCGATCAGTATTCTCAGACGGGAAAGCGACTCTGCCGGCCGCAGCCGGCAGACGGTTACCGTCCATCACGTCGAAAGCAAGGACGACCTCGGGGGCGACGCGCCTGGATGTTCTTACCCCCAGAGTTATTTTGCCGCGCTTCCCCACCAGCGTTTCCGACTGTTTTCGGATTTGACGGTCAAAAACCTGATTGATAAAATAGATAATAGCAATGAACCACTGGGAAAATTTTCATCAGGCCATACCGGCGTCCGCTCCGTATCCAGGCAGTGCGACATCATCGGCCAGGAGTGCGCCGGGCCAACCTGGCAACGCGGACTGGTATCCGGCAGTCAGGTCGAACGTTACGGACTTAGCTACGAGGGTCACTGGCTCAACATCGACCCGGCGAGGCTCTACAAAGGCGGCTGGGATCCCGCCATCGTCGGCGGCCGCAAAATCCTTATCCGCCAGACAGGGTACACTATCACCGCCTGCATCGACGACAACGGGTACTATCACCTCAACAACCTCCACAGCTTCATCGCCACCAGCGCCGCCGTCACCCTCGAATACCTGCTCCTGCTGCTCAACTCTCGCCTGATGTCGTTTTACTATCACGCTGTTACGATGGAATACGGGCGGTCGATGGCCCAGACGGACATCGACACCCTCGAACTTCTGCCGATAAAGGTCCATCCCGAAGCCAGCGCCCGTGCCCCCGAACTTGTAAGGATAATGACCGCCCTCATCCGGCGGCGCCGTGAAGGCGACAGCGGGGCCGGAACCCGCGCCGGCGCCATGGACGACCTCTTCAACCAGATGGTCTACAAAATCTACGAATTATCTCCCGCCGAGATCGGCCTTGTTGAAGAATACGAGGCCAGGCTGACGGCCCGACGGTCGCGCCGCCGCCCGCTCTTGGGGAAACTTTAACACCACACGTCCCGAGGAGGAATCCGCATGAAAATTGACTGGGCAGACCGTGTCGCCACGATGGAAGACCCGGCCGTGAAAATGATGCTCAAAATCACCCAACGAACCGACATAATCTCCTTTGCCGGCGGGCTGCCATCCGCCAAAACCTTCCCCGTAGACCGCCTGGCGGCCGCCTACACCGCCGTGCTTGAGGAACAGGGCGGAGCAGCCCTGCAGTACAGCCTCGCCGAAGGCTACCCGCCGCTGCGCGAGCTGCTGGCGCGGCGCCTCGGGCGCTCCGGCATCGCCTGCAAACCTGAAAACATCGTCATCACCAGCGGCTCTCAGCAGGCCATCGATTTCATCGGCCGCCTGCTGCTCAACCCCGGCGACCTCATCGCCGTCGAGAACCCCGCCTACCTGGCCGCCCTGCAGCCCTTCCGCAGCTATCAGGCCAGTTTTCTCCCCGTACCCATGGACAACGAAGGCATGGATGTCGACGCACTGGCCCGCCAGGTGAAAAAGGTGCGGCCGAAATTCATCTACGTCAATCCGACATTCCAGAACCCTACCGGCATAACTCTCAGCCTGGAAAGGCGCCGCCGCCTCGGCGAGCTTGCCGCCAGCCAGGAAATCCTCCTCCTGGAAGACAACCCCTACGGCGAACTCCGCTTCGGCGGTGCCGACATCCCGTCGATCAAAAGCCTTGCCGACAGCGACTGGGCCATGTATACAGGCACATTCTCCAAAGTGATCGCCCCCGGGTTGCGCGTTGGCTGGTTCGTAGCCCACCCCGAGATAGCAGCAAAGGTAACGGCCGCCAAACAACTTAACGACATCCTCACCAACTCCCTGACCCAGCGGGCGCTCCACCGGCTTCTCACCGACAACGACCTCGACGCTCACATCGCCACCATCATCGGTCAGTACCGTCGTCAGCGCGACGCCATGCTGGCCGCCTTGGCCGCGTACTTCCCCGGATGTGTTTCCTGGACGCAGCCTGAAGGCGGCATGTTCATCTGGGTTACCCTGCCGTCCGGCCTCGACGCGCGCGAGCTGCTCAACAAGGCCATCGACGAGGAAAAGGTCGCATTTGTGCCCGGCACGCCCTTCCATACCGACGGCGGCGGTCACAACACCTTCCGCCTCAGTTTCGCAAACACCGGCGAAGCTGAGATCGCCTCCGGAATAGCCAGACTAGGTGCCCTGCTGGCGAGAAACGTTTGATGAGGTGAGGAAAGGGAGCCTTTCTCAGGCTCCCTTTACCGCGATGATCACTTGATATTCTTATCCGAAGTCTTCACCTTCTGCTGCCCGGACTGGCTTTGGCTGCCGCTCTTGCCGCCGCCGCCGTAATCGTTGTTGGCGTCGAACTGGGCAGTCAGCGTGCCGGCTCCGCTGGCGCTGCCGCCACTCATCGCGCCGCCACTCATCGCGCCGCCACTCATCGCGCCGCCGGAGGCCCCGCTCTTGGACGAGGACGTATAATCCTGGTTGGCGTCCTGTTTGGCGGTCAGGGTACCGAATTGCGACTTGGACTGTTGATTCTTTTTGTCCACAGAGAAACCTCCTCGTAATATACTGGGGTACGTATTTATTATTGACTGACCGACAGCCGGGATACCTGGAAAATTAGGGCAGGCGCAGCCCGCCGCCAGACCGGGAAGAATTTCGCCTCGCCGGTAAACAATAGGAACGTAACCGCACAGGAAAGGGTCCGCCAATGAAACTGCTCATCGTCAACGCCGACGACTTCGGTCTCCACCCGGCGGTAAACAGGGCCATCATCGCCGGCCACACAGGGGGCTGCATAACCAGCACCTCCATAATGCCCGGCGCGGACGCCTTCCGTGACGCCGCGGCTTTAGCCGAGCGCCACCCGTCTCTCGGCACGGGCGTCCACCTCACACTGGTGGGGGAGAGGCCGGTGGCAAATCCCGCCGCCATCCCGACGCTGGTGGACGGCGACGGGCGTTTTCCCGCCCAGTACCCGGCCTTCCTGGCCCGGTACCTGCGCGGCCGCATCAGCAAGGATGAAATACGCGTCGAGCTGGCCGCCCAGCTGGCCAAAACTGCCGCCGCCGGCGTAAAAATCACCCACCTCGACAGCCATCAGCACCTGCATGTTCTGCCGGGCATTATCGACATCGCCCTCGACCTGGCGGAGCAGTTCGGCATAAAAGCTATGCGCATCCCGTCCGAGCCGCGCTTTTTTTCCGGCGGATTTCCGTGCACCGTCGGCCGTTTCGCCGGCCGTTTCGGTCTTTCCTCGCTGGCGTCCCTGGCCCGCAGCAAAGCAAAGCGCCGCGGGGTAGCCGCTCCCGATCACTTCTTCGGCATGCTAGCCGGCGGCAACATGCGCCAGGAATACCTACTAAATATCCTCGGCTGTCTGCCGGACGGCGTAAGCGAGATAATGGTCCATCCCGGCGACGACGCCGACGCGCTGGGGGCGTCGTATGGATGGGGCTACAGGTGGGAAGACGAACTTGCCGCCCTGACCAGCCCCGAAACCAGGCGGTGCCTCGAGTCCAAAGGCATACGGCTTATCTCCTTCCGCGAGATCGCCCATGAATAAATTTTACCGCCGCCTTGCCCTGCTCATTTTGCTCGTCGGCGGCATATCCGCGGCCGTCATCTACTTCACCGTCGATATCGACACCCTCAGCAACCTGGGAGCCTTCCGTCCGTGGTCGCTCCTGGCGGTCGGCATACTCATGGTGATCGGCATGTATTTCGATGGGACAAGGCTGCTCCACCTCGTGCGCATAGCCGGCCAGCGGATAACCCTCACCCAGGCGGTGCAGGTTATATTCAGCAACTATTTTGCCGCTCTCCTCACCCCGGGGGCGACAGGCGGGGCGGTGGCACAGGTCATGTTCCTGCGGCGCGCCGGCGTCCCCACCGGCATCGCCACCGTCGTCGTCTTCATCCGCACCATCATGTCCATCATGTTCCTGTTCGTCTGTCTGCCGCTGGTATTTGCCTACGACCCCGGCCTGCTGCCCTGGATACCGCCGCAGGTCCTCATCGCCGTCAGCGGCTCCATGGTGCTGGCCAGCGTCGCCGGCGTATGGTTCCTGCGATCGCCTGTCTCCCTCAGGGTGCTGAAGCGTCTTACCCGCCGCACCGGGCGGAGCCGCCGCCACCAGATATTCGGTCTGTACCGCGACACGCGCGGCGCCGTATTCCTGCTGCTCAACGCACCCCTCAGCATGCTCAGGGTATTCGCCGAATCGGCCGCCAGCCTCATCGCTCTTTACGCCGTCGTTCCCGTCCTTTTCCTCGGCCTCGGGGCCACGGTAGACTGGCCTCTCGTCATGGGCCGCATGATTTTCCTCAACATCCTGCTCTACTTCGCGCCGACGCCTGGAGGCTCCGGCATTGCCGAAGGCGGATTCGTCATCCTCTTCGGCGAACTTCTGCCGCCGGGCACGGTCGGCATCCTTGCCGTAGCCTGGCGGATCGCTGCCGAATATCTGCCCTTTTCTATCGGCTTTTATTATACGGTCAAGGTTTTCGGCCAGGACTTCCTGTTCGACCAGCCGAAAAAGGGCGGCCGCCCATAAGGCTCCATCTGCTGCGTTGTTACACCAGGCGCTTGCTAGCGTACGTTCCGAGTACGCGTCGCAGCGCGCCTGGCGTAGCCGCCTTGCATCTGGGCACTTCTGAACGGCCTTGGGATAACCCCATAATCTAATACGCATCACTTGTACATATAGGAGGGCTCCCGTGAAAGTACTTGTTACCGGCGGGGCCGGCTTCATCGGCTCCCATGTCGTCGAAAACCTGTTGGCCAAAGACTGCGCCGTCGTCGTCGCCGACGACCTCAGCACAGGGCTGGCGGCCAACGTAAACCCCGCCGCGCGGCTCGTCAGGCTGGACATCGCCAAGGACGACCTCGGCCCGCTGTTCGCCGCCGAGCGCTTCGACTTCGTCATCCACCTTGCCGCCCAGACGGCTGTGCCCAAGTCGCTGGCCGCCCCGGCGTTCGACTGCGCCGTCAACGTCCAGGGCACCGTCAACGTTCTCGAGGCATCCCGAGCCACCGGCGTCAAAAGGGTTGTCTTCGCCTCTACCGCCGCCGCTTACGGCGCGGCCGCCGTAGTCCCCATCCCCGAGAACACCGCCTTGTCGCCTTCTTCTTTCTACGGTCTCAGCAAAGTCACGGCGGAAAACTACCTCCGGTTGTACCGCGATATCTTCGCCCTCGATTACGTCATCCTCCGCTATGCGAATGTCTACGGCGAACGCCAGGGAGACGCGGGCGAAGGCGGGGTCGTCAGTATTTTTGCCAGGCGGCTTGCCGCCGGACAGCCTCTTGACATCTTCGGCGACGGCGGCCAGACGCGGGATTTCGTCTACGCCGGTGACGTAGCTGAGGCGAACTGGCGGGCCCTCGTATCGCCGGCCGCCAACGCTGTGTATAATATTAGCACCGGGACGGAAACCAGCGTCAGCGAGCTTGCCGCCCTGTTGGCGAAAGTATCCGGGCGGGAAGCCGCTCTCCGCCGCCATCCGCCACGGGAAGGGGACATCTACCGCTCCTGCCTCGATAACAGCGCCGCCGTAAAGGCATTGGCCTGGCAGCCACGGACGACGCTCCTGGACGGGCTTGCCGCCACCTATAACGCTCTGGCGGGCGGAATGCCATCATAAATCACGGAGGTTACTATGACGGATAGAAGCAATTTCGGCACGATCCTCCTCATCCTTATCGCAGCCTTCGTCATGTTCTTCAATCTTGGCGGCATACCGCTGCTCGATCCGGACGAACCGGTGTATGCCGAGACCGCCAAGGAGATGCTTAGGCACAACGACTTCGTATCGCCGCGCATCTACGGCGAATACTGGTACGACAAGCCGCCGATGTACTACTGGCTGGTGGCAGCCTCCTTCAAGCTGTTCGGCGTAAACGAATTTGCCTCCCGCTTCCCGTCGGCCGTGCTCGCCATCCTCGGCGCCCTCTACGTCTACTCCTCGTCTTCCCGGCTGTTCGGCGCCCGCGCCGGTCTGGCGAGCGCCCTCATCCTCGTCACCAGCATCGAATACTTTTATCTCGGCAAAGCGGCCGTCACCGACATCACCCTTAACTTCTTCCTGACGGTCGCGCTGCTCGCCTTCCTCGAAAAGCGCTACTACCTGTTTTACATCTGCGTCGGGCTTGCCACCGTTACCAAGGGGCCGGTGGGCTTCCTCTTCCCAGGCGCGATAATCTTCATCTACATGCTGCTGACCCGCAGTTTCTCCCTTCTCAGAGAGATGAAGATACCGGCCGGAATCGTCCTCTTCGCCCTGTTCGGCCTGCCCTGGTACATAGCAATGTACGTCATCCACGGCAACGCATTTGTTGATACCTTCCTGGGCTTCCACAACCTCGTCCGCTTCACCAGCCCCGAGCATCCCGAAGGGGTGCTGTGGTACTACTTCATCCCCGTCCTCATCCTCGGTTTCCTGCCCTGGACGGCGGTCATGATTCAGGCCGTATGGGCGGCCCTGACCGACAGCCGCCCGCAGCACGGCCGTCCCTTGCTCTTCCTGGTAATCTGGGCGGCCTTCATCTTCCTGTTCTTCACAGTCTCGCGCACTAAGCTCGTATCTTACATCCTGCCCATGTATCCGCCGCTCGCCATGATCGTCGGCTGGTACCTCGACAGGCTTATCGACAGACGGCGCAACGCCCGCCCCTTCGCCTGGCCGATCCTCTTCACCGTGTTCGGCGGATTGTTTGCCGCCGGCGCTGTGTACGGCGCCAATCAGGGAATGCCTGAGCTGCTGCTTGGCGCTTACCTCACCGCCGCCCTTTTCGCCGTCATGATACTCGGCACCTGGTACTTAGTCGTCAGGCGGCAGACCGAGCGCGCCTTCTGGCTGCAGATTGCCGGCATGGCCGTCTTCGTCGTCGTTCTCATGTCGTTTCTCCTGCCCCCGGCCGCTCCGGCCTTTCACGCCCGTGACATCGCCCAGGCCTTCACAGCCAATTACGACGGCAAATCGCCCGTATATGTCGTCAAATTTCTCCGGCCCGGTTTCTCCTTTTATGCCGGCGTTTACGGCACGGAACTCAAACCCGACCACTGGCAAACTCCCGGCAAGGCTTACTTCATCGTCCGTTCCACCGATTGGGAGTGGCTGAGCGATTCGGATAAACGGAATCTGAAAGTATTGGCCACCGCTGATAAAAAGCAGCTGATCGTCAAGCAGTGACAGAAAGGATCAGGCCATGCCCCTCATCGTCTTCCTGGCCGCTCTGGCGGTTTTCCTGCCACTTAACGGCTTCATAGCCATAACCGACCCCGTGGAATCAAACTACGCCCTCACCGCCAAAGAAATGCTTCTCAGCGGCGACTGGGTTTCACCCCAAATCTACGGCCAGTACTGGTTCGACAAGCCGGCCATGATCTACTGGCTCGTCGCCGCCAGTTACGCCGTCTTCGGCGTGGGCGAATTCGCGGCCCGTTTTCCGGCCGCCCTCTTCAGCGCCGCCAGCGTCAGTTTCGTCTCCTGGTTCGCCGCCCGCCTCTACGGCAGCCGCCGGATCGGTCTTCTCGCCGCCGTCGTTCTCGGCACCTCGCTGGAATTCTGGGTAATAGCCAGGATGGTCATCACCGATGCCGTCCTGTTCTTTTTCGGCAGCGTCAGCCTGGCCTCATTCTACCTGGGACTGAAAGGGGAGGGGAGGGGCTGGTTCATCCCCGCCTATGCCGCCGCCGGCCTGTCCGTCCTCACCAAAGGGCCGGTCGGTCTCGTCATGCCCGCGCTCGTCGTTTTCCTGCACCTGGTTCTGTCCCGCCGGTGGGAGCTTTTCCCGCGGCTGCGGTTATTCACCGGCGCTGCCGTATTCCTTGCCGTGGCCGCCCCCTGGTACCTTGCGATGTACTTCGCCCACGGCCGCGACTTCGTCGACACATTCCTCGGGCTGCACAACTATCTCCGCGCCACCGTTTCCGAGCATCCCCAGGACAACGTCTTTTACTATTACCTTGTCCTTTTCCCCGTAAGTCTGCTCCCCTGGACGGGGGTTTTCCTCCGCGCCCTCTGGACGGGGCGGAAGCGCCGCCATTTCGCCTTTCTGACCGTCTGGATAGGCGCTTTCATCGTCTTCTACACCCTGATGGCCACAAAATACCTCACTTACGTATTTCCCGCTCTTTTCCCCGCCGCCGTCCTCGTGGCGCGGGAACTGGCGAGCATCGAGTCCGAGCGGCCGCGGGCGCTGCTGTGGCTCTCCCTGCCGGCGGCGCTGCTGCTGACGGTATTCGCCGTGGGCGGGGCCTGGCTGCCGGAGGCCGCCTGGTGGCCGCTCCAAGTGGTTTGCGTGGCAGGTGTTGCCGCGGTATTGTGGCTGGGCTACAGGGGCGAGGCCTTCCTCCAATCGCTGGCAGTGGGGACCGCCGTCGTCGCCGTCAGCCTGATGGTCATCTATCAGGTGCTCATGCCGATGGCCGCGTCCCGCTCCGCCAAAGAGGCCGCAACGACCCTGCCCGTGCAGGGGGCCACGGTCGGCGCCGTCGGCGACTACCACACATCGGCCGTCTTCTACAGCGGCTACGCCATCCCCCGCCTCGTCGAAAACGCCGCCCCCTCAACGAACGTCTGGGCCGGAAAACACACCATGCCCACCGAAACAACAGCCGCCTTCGCCGCCCGTACCGCAGGCCGGCCGGAGATTTATCTCCTTGTCGGCAGGGGAGGGGCGCCGCTGGAGGGGTATACCCAAATCGCCTCCTTCCCCCGCATAACTGTGTATAAAAAAGAGGGCGGACGTTGATAAGCATCCATCTGCGTCGTTACGACTCGTTTGCTTGCTTGCGTACGGCCGAGTACGCGGCGCGGCGCAAGCCTCGGCGTGCCTAGCATCTGGACGCTTCTGAACGTCCGCAACGCAATCCATAGAACGAAAAAAGAGTGCCTAAGCGGCACTCTCAGGATGTTTTAGAATCCCCCATAATTCAAGAAGCAATAATACATGGCTAACACCTAACCATAAGAAACCGCATTTTGGGGCATCAAAAAAGCTACCTTCCTGTCAGCCAGCGCTCCTGGCCAGGATGGTAGCTATCTTT
>JAHDOI010000079.1 GCA_018434945.1 Selenomonadales bacterium | reverse complement strand
CCCCGAAGCTGCCCTGCTCTAAGGAAATACTATTTTCGACCTTCTTCTTGGTGATGATATTGATCACCCCGCCCATCGCCGCGGTGCCGTACAGCACCGAGGAGGCTCCCTTGACCACCTCGACCCGCTCGATATTGCTCAACGGAATGCGTTCGAGGGAGTAATAGCCGGATAGATTCGTCGGCACGCCGTCCAGCAGTACGACCGTGCCGCGGTCCATTCCGCGGATTACGGCCTTGGCGGTCATCGAGCTGTATAGGTGCCCCTGGGCGCCGTAGCCGTCATAGGTGATGCCCTCGGTGTATTTCAGGGCGTCCAGCAGGTTGGCCGCCCCGGTGGCCTTGAGCTTTTCCTGGTCATAGACATTGACATACGCGGGCGTTTTCAGGTCGGTGGACTCTCCCCGCATTGCTGTGACGACAACCGGATCGAGATTATACTCGGCCCGCTCCTGGGCCATGGCTGCGGTAGCCACCGACCAGCTTAAACTGACGGCAAGCGCCGAGCAAACCGCTTGCCGCAGCTTTTTCCCTTTTATCACGGAAACCACTCCTTCGTCATTTTTCCTTGCGGCATAATAGGACTCTTCTCACGGCAAATGCATCACCCCCGCTGGCAGGTCTTTTATTTTCAAAATGCATTTTAAAAGGGCGTCCCTATTGAAAGGGACGGCGCCGCGCTGCCCAGGCGCGGCAAAGTCAATATAACTGAACGGCAAACAAATGTTGGCCGGGTGGCCCATAATAAAAGAGAGCCTCCCGAAGAACGGAAGGCTCTCGATAAAAAACCGGCACAACTGTATCCGACAAAAAACCCGGCAATAATGCCGGGAAGGATTCAGCGCAAAGGTTGCGTCGAGAATCTCCTCCCCATCCTTCGTGGGTGATAACGGCGATTGTCAGATAGGCAGTTCTCCTGGCTCTGGATCTTCGCTCCCCCGAACCTTCCCAAGACTTCCGTCCCAGTGGCATTCACTCGGGTTTGCTCCCCAATACAGTGGCGGGACCGCGCCGGCGTTCAACCGGACTTCCCTATTAAGCCCTTTCGGGCACCTATCCCATATATTAAGTTGTCCGGATATTGTCACCAATATTCTGCCGTTATATTATCACAGGGTCGGCATCTGGTCAAGATTGGAAATACAAGTTAGCGATATATCGCAGATTCAACAATCTACACTAACTTGCTCACTAAGCGGTCAATTTATCCGCATCCGGGCCTCCGAACCTCGACACTTACCGGATATTCACCCCTACGGCAGATGACTAACATACCACCAACATCATAAAATGCCGCCCCAAAGGCAACCGCACCCCCACCGTCGAAGAAGGCCGCGTCTGCGCCCGCAACTGGCTCGACGAAGAACTCGGCTTCGTCAACCCCCAAAGTCATCGTCGCCCTCGGCAGCGTCGCCCTCAAATACCTCCTCGGCCCCGAAGCCCGCATCACAAAAGGCCGCGGCCGCTGGTTCGACACAAAATACGGCATCCCCGCCATCGCCACCTACCACCCTGCCTACCTCCTCCGCCTCACCGGCCACGACCAGGTCAAAGCCAAATGGGAAATCTTCCACGACCTCAAAGCCGCCGTCGAAAAAACCCGCGAACTCGCCCCCGGCTGTGACCTCGCCTCCCCCGAAAAGCCTGACTTGTTGGCGATGTACGAAAGCAGACGCCAAGAACGGCGAAAAGGCTGAGAATTCTCTCCCCACCATAGAAGCGGGAATCGGTCTATTATTAGCAAATTACCATATACCAGGACCTTGACAAGATGCTTCTAAGCTTCACCGGGGAGTTACGAAACTGTGAATATCTAGAAGGCTACGGAGTGATTCCGTAGCCTTCTTCCAATATATACAGTAACACCTCCTGCATTGCCGACGCTTTCATTTTTACAATATACTCTCGGCGATTTTCTTATTTAGTCTGGCATATGGTAGGAATACATGGAGTTATATAGAAAATATATATATAATACTAAAAATTTATCTATATAATTGCGAGCGAGGGACAATGGAAAGGATTAAAGGCGTTGTTGCTGGGGTCGACGCTGGATCGACCGCCATTAAGGTTACTTTTTACGATGGCACCCTTATGGAGAACTATATCGAGCCGGCCGGCTGGAATCCACGGGAGGTTGCGGCTGGCATGCTGGCCAAGGCGGCAGAACGGCGGGGTGAGACTGTAGACGATATCGCAAGGATATACGGCACGGGCTACGGACGGGTCGGCCTCGACTCCTTGACGAAAGCGGTGACGGAGATAACCTGCCACGCCTCGGGGGCGGCCTGTCTGGTGTCAGGAGTGGGTACGGTGGTGGACATCGGCGGTCAGGATGTCAAAGCCATCCGAGTGGACGGCAACGGCCGCGTCCTCGACTTTATCATGAACGATAAGTGCGCCGCCGGCACAGGTCGATTCCTGCAGGTTATGGCCAACGCTCTCGGCCTCGATCTGTCTGCAATGGCGTCGCTGTCCAGTGGCGGTGATTACTGTCCGATAAATGCCATGTGCACGGTGTTTGCAGAATCGGAAGTGATCGGACTGCTGAACCGGGGCACGCCGCGAGAAGCCATCGTTGCCGGCCTGTATACATCAATCGCCACCCGAGTAGCCGCCATGGCCGCTCGGATAACCATTTGTCCGCCGGTAGTGTTGACCGGGGGCGTGGCTCAACATTACTCAATGCAAAAAGCCCTTGAGAACGAACTGAAGCTACCGATAACAGTGCCTAGAGACGCGGTGTTCGCCGGCTCGATCGGCGCGGCGCTGCTGGCTTGGAATGATTTACAAAGAGGAGGAGAATAGGAGATGACCCTGTCCCGTGCTCAGGCCATGGCCCATTTCGACATGGCAATTCCTCATGCGGCCACTTCGCTTAAACAGCTCAAAGAAGAGGGCGCAAAGGTAGTCGGCTTTTACTGCATGTTCGCTCCGCAGGAGGTGGCCTTGGCGGCTGGTGCTCAGCCGGTGGCCCTGTGTGCGACCAAGGAAGAACCCATCGCCGACGGCGAAAAAACGCTTCCGCGTAACTTCTGTCCGCTGATCAAATCGTCCTACGGCTTCGCGGTTACCGACAAGTGCCCCTTTTTCCTGCACTCCGACCTTATTGTCGGCGAGACGACCTGCGACGGCAAAAAGAAAATGTTCGAGCATATGGCGAAGATGAAGCCGCTGCACGTCATGAAACTGCCGCAAAGCTACGCAACAGAGGCCGATAAGGCCTACTGGCTGGCCGCGGTGCGGGAACTGAAAGACCTTCTCGAAACGACTTTCGGAGCAAAGATAACCGACGAGAAACTTGTCGCCGCCATCAAGGAGCTCAACGCCGAGCGGCTGCTGATCCAGGAACTGGCCGCCTTCACGAAATACGACCCAGTCCCCCTGTCTGGCCTTGATATGCTGAAAATCCTCTGGGCCCGCAACTTCGTTTTCGACCGGCGGGAGTTTACAGCCCAAGTACGGGAACTTATCAACGAACTGAAGAGACGGGTCGCCGCCGGCGAGGGAGCATTCCCCAAGGGGGCGAAGCGGATTGTCGTCACCGGCGTGCCCACCGGCATCGGTGCTGAGAAGGTACTCAAAGTCATCGAGGACTGCGGCGCGGCTGTGGTCTATATCGAAAACTGCGCCGGCATGAAGCAGTTCGTCAGCCTGGTGGATGAGTCAAAACCGGCGCTGGAGGCAATAGCCGAAAAGTATTTGGGTACTCCTTGCTCCTGCATGAGCCCCAACCCTCGACGGATGGAGTTGGTGGCGGAAGTTGCCCGCGAGTGGCGCGCCGACGGCGTCGTGGATATCGTCTGGCAAGGATGTCATACCTACAATGTCGAGAGCAAGGTGCTTAAGGATTATCTCAGCGATAACGGCAACGTCCCGTACCTGCATATCGAGACCGACTACTCGCAGGGCGATGTAGAGCAGATCAAAACCAGGGTTCAGGCTTTTCTGGAGATGATGGGTTAGGAGAGAAAATCATGTCAAGCGAAATTGACGCGAGAGGTTTGGCCTGTCCCCAGCCGGTCATCGCGACCAAAAAAGCCCTCGACGTCATCCGAGAAGGCGTCGTCACTACAATTGTGGATAACACCGCCGCCAGGGAGAATGTCGCCAAGTTCGCCGCCGCCAATGGCTGCGGCGTGAGCGTCGAGGAAAGAAGCGGCTACTACCATATCCGCATCACAAAAGGCACTCCTGCCGCGGAAACCGGCAAACCCGCCATTGCCTCGGGTACCGTCGTCTACCTTATTACCAAGGATACCCTCGGGCACGGCAGCGAAGAACTGGGGGCCATCCTCATGAAGTCATTTTTCTACACCCTTGGCGAAATCGAGCCGTTGCCGCGGTCTATCCTGCTGATCAACAGCGCCGTAAAACTGGCTGTCGAAGGCTCGTCCGTCGCCGAATACCTCGCCTCGTTCGCGGAAAGCGGCGTCAAAGTGCTATCCTGCGGCACCTGCCTCGATCACTTTCACCTCAAAGATCGCCTGGCGGCAGGCGGCGTCACCAACATGTACACAATCCTGGCCGAACTGTCCGTTGGCCCGGCGATAACCTTATGAGCAAGACGGACGGTAGTCCCCTCTCGGTTTAACTTGCCGGTCTTGTAGGCTCTAATTAGATAAAGACTCGCTAGGCAAAGCCTTCCATATTAGCGGTATGTAAGGCTTTTTGTTTATTGTTCTAAAATCAAAGGGATTACACATTCTGTACAAATTGTTCAATAAACCCGCGTTCGCGTGTCTCCGAGAAGATTGGCATACACCCGTCAGCCCAGATATCCACTGGACATTCACCCCTACGGCAGATGACTGACATACCACCAACATAATCAAATGCCGCCCCAAAGGCAACCGCACCCCCACCGTCGAAGAAGGCCGCGTCTGCGCCCTCAACTGGCTCGACGAAGAACTCGCCTTCGTCAACCCCCAAGTCATCGTCGCCCTCGGCGGCGTCGCCCTCAAATACCTCCTCGGCCCCGAAGCCCGCATCACCAAAGACCGCGGCCGCTGGTTCGACACAAAATACGGCATCCCCGCCATCGCCACCTACCACCCTGCCTACCTCCTGCGTCTCACCGGCCACGACCAGGTCAAAGCCAAATGGGAAGTCTTCTACGACCTCAAAGCCGCCGTCGAAAAGACCCGCGAATTCGCGCCGGGATACGAACTGGCATCGGCGGATAGGCCGGACCTGCTTGCGATGTATGAGAGCCGGCGACAGGAGCGGCGAAGAATCCGTTAAGGTTGAATGTAGCGGAGCGCCGTTTTTTCCTTATGCAACCGACCGCGGAATGAAAAAGTCCTCTCGTGGACAAAGCCCCGTAAATCCTAAAGGGTTACATCATGTAGATGGATTTCAACCAAAAGTTAAAAGCTTCCGCAAAGACGCGGAAGCTTTTAATATCTGTGTACGGGAATGCGGTCTAGGCGACCCGTGCCCATTTAATTGAAGATCTGCTGCTGATCTGGAGGCATTTCGGGCAGTTTTTCTTCAGGCTTTTTGCACAGACGGGAAAGGATGATGCCTGCTTCGTAGAGACCTAGCATGGGGACAGCAAGCAGGATCTGGGAGACGACGTCGGGCGAGGGCGTAAGGGCACCGGCCACGATGAATATCAGCACGATGGCATGGCGCCTTTTGCTCCGCAGCGTGTCGGCGGTGAGGAGGCCAAGAGAAGCGAGCAGCATTATGACGAGCGGCAGCTCGAACATCAGCCCGAAAGCGATCATGCAGCTTAGCACGAAGGATACGAAGCGGCCGGCGGACAGCAGGGGCTGCATCTCCAGGGTGGCGAAGCCGAGGAGAAAACCGATGCCCACCGGCAGCACGGCGAAGAAACAGAAGGCGGCGCCGATCACAAACAGGCTGAAGCCCGCCACAGTAAGCAGCAGGTGGCTTTGCCGCGAGAAATCCCTCAGCCGTCCTTTGAGTGCGCCGATGACCGTGTGCATTAAGGCAGGCATGGCCAAAGACAGGCCAATGGCGACCGAGACCTTCAGTTTCGTGACAAATGCTTCGGTGGGGCTGATGAAGATGACCTGGCGAACCATCTTGAACATATAGCGCATGACATCGTCGGCGATAAACCAGCCGGCGCAGGTGGCGAACCCCAGCAGGGCGGCGAGGAATAGGAGTCGCCGACGCAGCTTGACCGTTACCTGGGCGAGCAGTGTGTAAATGTCGCTTGTTTCCACGGCAATGCCCCTTTCAGGCGCTTATCTGCGCGGACTGGTCGACAGCGCCGCTCTTGTCCGCCTGCCTGTTGAGCACCGGGCAGGCGGCAACGCAGGAATAGCAGCTGGTGCACTCGGCACCGGAAACCGACAGCGAGCCGGCCTTGGCGTCCAGCAAGTCCCGCAGCGGCTGCGGCGCCCGTTCGTATTGCCCGGGGCGGTCGAGGAGGTCGGGGACGCCGTATTCTATGAGGGCCTGGAGCACCGTCGGGTCGGTTTTCAGACACTCGTGCCCCTGGCGCGGCGAATTACCCATTGCACAGGCCTGCTCGCAGCGGTTGCAGCCCGCGCAGGCGGCGAACGGCAGGCGGATCTTGGCCAGCCGGAAGCGCGCGAACACGGCCAGCAAGGCGCCGATGGGGCAAAGAACCTTGCACCAGAAGCGTCTGTTGACTGTCTCCAGGCTGAGGATGAGGGGCACGGTCGCCGTCTCCAGCCCGAAGTTGACGCCCTGGAGGCCGGCGGTGCGGCAGGTTGTGCCCACCGGGCAAATTGTGCAGAACGCCGGGGAACGGAAGATGCCCGCCGCCAGCAGCACGCCGCCGAGGACGCCGTACTTGAGAACCTTGTTGTCCGGGTGCAGGGCGGGGCCGTCGGCGCGGGCGGCGCGGCAGCGGGCCAGCGGCTTACGAAGCCAGTCGGTCAGGGCGCCGAACGGGCAGATCCAGCCGCAGAACACCCGCCCGAGGAGCAGGGTAAGGCCGATGAGCAGCAGGCCGGAGACGACGGCGCCGACAAGCATTTCCCTCGCTCCAAGGGTAAGCTGCAACACGCCCAGCGGGCAGGAGAGGTAATAATCACCGCCAAGGCTTACCGAGCAGAACGTGCCGACAAGCAAGGCGGCCAGGAGCAGGAAGAAGACGATCTGGCTGGCAGTCCGGGCGATTTTGAGTTGACGAGGTTTCATCCTTCTCACCCTCCACAGGTTACTGCCTGCCGCCCTTGGCGGCGCAGATGCAGCGCAGCATCTCGGCGGCGGCCCGGCTGTCGTCCAGGCCCAGTTCCACCGGCGCGAAGTTGCCCACCCGGACGGCGGGGTCCTGCTCGGGCATACGGGCACGCCTGGCGGCTGCCCAGGCGTATTCCCCCTCGCTGCAGCCCAGTTTGCTTCGCAGGGGGGAATTCAGCTTCCGGCCCGCCCCGGTGAGGAAGCGGTCGATGGCGAAGGCCGCCGCTTTGCCGCTGCCCACCGCCTTGACAACGGAGTTAAGAGCGCCGGCGCAGTCGCCGGCGGCGAAAACGCCAGGCAGACTGGTGGCATGGCCGTCAGGGCAGGCGATGAACACTTTGGTGCAGGCCAGTCCGCTGTCCTCTAGGCCGTCGAACTCCGTCATCTGGCCGATGGCGATTATGACCGTGTCGTACTCCTCATCCCTGCCCGCTTCCCGGAGCGGCGCCGGCGGCCAGCGCCGCCCCAGGACATCGTAAGGCCCGGGCTTTATTGCCGTGCAGAGGGCACCGGCAACGCGGCCGTCGCCGCTGAAGGCGAGCGGGACTGCGAGGACGCTGATCGTGATGCCCTCGTCCTCGGCCGCTTGTATCTCACCCGGAGAGGCCGGCATTTCGAATCTGTCCTCGACACACATCATGACGACGTGCTCCGCGCCCAGGCGCCTGGCGGTGCGGGCCACGTCGACGGCTACATTGCCGCCGCCGACGACGAGCACCCGCCGGCCGACCTCCGCCGCGCCGGTGTCGGCCACCTGACGGAGGAAGTCGAGGGCGGGGATCACGCCGGGCAGGTCTTCGCCCGGTATGCCCAGACTGCGGCTTTTGCCGTTGCCCAGAGCGAGCAGCACGGCGTCGTATTCTTCCCGCAGCCGGGAAAGGGTTATGTTACGGCCAAGGGCGCAGCCGCCGCGGATTTCCACGCCCAGAGCGGCGATGGCCGCTATCTCGGCCTCCACCGTTGCCGGCGGCAGCCGGTAGGCCGGGATGCCGTAGGTCATCATCCCCCCCGGCTTGGGGTTGCGGTCGTAGACGACGACCTTGTGGCCCAGCCTCGCCAGGAAGTGGGCGGCTGCGAGGCCGGCCGGCCCGGCGCCGGCCACGGCCACCTTCCTGCCGGACTTGGTGCCGGGTCTGATGGTATCGTGGGTCAGGGCCTTGCCGAGCCCGCCGGCGGCCCTGGCGGCCTTCTCGCCGGCGTAACGGTGCAGGCTCTGCGAGTAGATGGCGTCGTCGAAATTGAGCCGCTTGCAGTTCTTCTGGCAGGGGGGCTCCTCGCACACATGGCCGCAGGTCAGGAAGAAGGGGTTGTCATGCCGACCCAGGGCAACGGCGTCGGTGTACCGGCCCAGCTGGGTCAGGGCGATGGTGCCCGGCAGGTCGACGTCGGCGGGGCAGGCGTTGTTGCAGGGACTAAGCATGAGCTCCGCGCAGATGCTGGCCCGGCAGTGGCCGGCGGCGTGCTCGGCGAATTCCTCCCGCCATTGATCGAGGGCGCTGGCAAGAGGCTTGAGGCCGCTGCACTGGTCGGGGCAGGCGGGATTAGCGACTCCCGCCTGCCTTTCAAGCTCGGTCAGGTCGGCGGCGCTCCTCAGGGGCGTGCACAGCCTGGCAAGCAGGCGGGCGCCGGCGGCCAGGGCGCCGCGGCAGGCGGGGCAACCCCCGTAGCCGGCCTGCACCGTTTTGTTATAGGCAAACAGCAGGCGGACAAAGTTGACCAGGCAGCTGCCGCTGTCGACGACCATAAGCTCCGCGGGCGAAGTCAGCGGGGCGGCAAGCTCGTCCGCGGCGGCAAAATGCCCGCGCGCACCGCCGACGAGGACGGCGCGCAGCGAGAACCGGCTGTCGGCCAGGCCGCCTGCGTGGGCGAAGACGGCGTCAAGCATGTTTTCTCCGGCTTTGGCCGCATACGTCCCTGGTTTTTGCACCTGCCCCTTGACCGTGACCCGAATATCCTCCTGAGCCATGTTCAGCATCACTCCTTTTGGCTGTTGCGCCTGCCTCTGACCAGCTTCGCCAGCAGCACGGCGCCTTCGAAAAGCAGGAAAAGCGGTACAGCCAGCAAAAGCTGGACGGTAAGATCGCCGCCCGGGGAAAAAAACAGCGTCAACCCCGTCAGGACCGCGGCCAGCAGCTTGCGCTGGCCGCCGATAAGGGCGGGCGATATGAGGTCGGTCTTTAAGAGAATAAAAATAAATAATGGCAGCTGAAAAACGAGGCCGCCGTAAATGATGAAGGAGAGGACGAAGGAGAGGTATTCCTCGGCGGCGATAAAAGGCGTCATTTCGGGGGTGGAGAAGCTCATGAGGAAAACCATCACCACCGGCAGGACCACGAACAGGGCGTAGCTTACCCCGGCGGCTAACAGTACGGTCGCCGCCACGCCGGCCGCAACCGCAAGGCGTTTCTCCTCCTCGCGCAGGCCGGGAGCCACGAACCAGGCGGCGCTGGCCACCGTCACGGGAAAAGAGAGGATAAGCCCGATGGTCACCGCCAGGCGGAGCTGCAGGTAGAAGCCGTCCAGCGGCCCGAAGAAGACCATCTGCACGCCGGGCAGCACCGTCTTCAGACCGGAAAAAACGGCCGGGGCCATAAAATAGCCGGCGGCTGTGGCGACGGCCAGGGCGGCCAGGGCGGCGATCATGGCCTGGCGCAGATCGGTCAGGTGCTCTACGAGGCTCAGGCGGGTGTTGTCCACGGCGTCACCGCCCCAGGAGTTTATCGAGCAGCGATTTCGAGGCGACGAGGACGTAACTGTGGCCGGCTTCGTAGCGGATGCCGGCCTCGCGCAACCGCGCCTCGGCGGCGGCGAGGTCCCGGAGGGCGCATTTCAGGGCCACGCCACAGTTGGGGCTTATATCTTTCGGCCCGGGGATAAGCTCCACCGAAAGGCCGGACCTTTTCAGCACCTTTTCCGCCTGGACGGCGTGCTGGGAGGAGAAGAAGGTGATTATACCGCACGGCTCGCTCAAGGCGCTCACCTCGCCATTTCGGCAATCTGGCCCAGGGCGCTTACCACCCGGCCGATTTCTTCCCTGGTCGTGAACCGGCTGACGCTGAGCCTCACCGTCCCCTGGGGGAATGTGCCGATCGTCCTGTGGGCGGCCGGGGCGCAGTGCAGGCCCGTCCGGGTCAGGATGCCGAACGCCCGGTCGAGGGCCAGCCCCACTTCCGAGCAGACCAGTCCGTCAAAGTTGAGGGAGACTACGCCGGCGTTGTCCGCCGCGTCCGCCGGCCCGTAAACGGTGATGCCGGGGATGGAGGCCGCCCCTTTCACGAGCGCGGCGACAAGGCCCTGCTTGTGGGCGGCGAGCATGGCGACCCCGGTCTTCGCCAGTTCGGCCACCGCGGCCCCCAGGCCGGCGATGCCTACGGCGTTGAGGGTGCCGCTTTCCAGGCGGTCGGGCAGGAAGTCCGGCTGGTATTCGGCCTCGGACACGCTGCCGGTGCCGCCGTAGAGCAGCGGCGGCAGCTCGACCGCGGGGGACAGCGCCAGCCCGCCTGTGCCCTGCGGCCCGCCCAGCCCCTTGTGGCCGGTGAAGGCGAGCAGATCGATGTTGTCGGCCTGCATGTCGATGGGCACGCAACCGGCCGTCTGGGCGGCGTCGACAGCGAAAGGCACACCGCATTCCCGCGCGATGCGGCCGAGTGCGGCGACCGGCATGATTGCACCGGTGACGTTGGAGGCATGGGTCGCGATAATCAGCCTGGTGTTTTTGGTGACAACTCTTTTCACGTCATCGGGGTCCACCATGCCCGTCCGGTCGCACGGCACCACCGTCAGGGCGGCTCCCAGCGACTCCAGCCTGCGCAGCGGCCGCATGACGGCGTTGTGCTCAATGCCGGTGGTGACGACATGGCCGCCCGCTCCGAGCAGGCCGAAGATGATCATATTTAATGCCTCGGTGGCGTTCTTGGCGAAAGTAACCCGGTCGGGCGATGCGGCGTTGAACAGCCGGCCCAGCCCTTCGCGGGCCGCGAATACTATGCGGGCTGCTTCCACCGACATGCTGTGCCCCGACCTGCCGGGATTGCCCCCGGCCGTGGACAGGTAATCCTGCATGGCGGCGAGCACGGCCGGGTGCTTTGGCCAGGAGGTCGCCGCGTTGTCCAGGTAGATGGCCATGGTCATTCTCCCTCTAAGTTTTCGCGGTCGAGAAGGCCAGACGCCTGGCCCCCGCCGCCGTAACCTTAATGGCCACCGGCTTGACGGGACAGGCTTTGACGCAGGTGTAACAGCCGGTGCATCTTGCCGGGTCGACGGCCACGAGACGTTTGCCGGGCACCTTGCTGATTGCGCCGGTCGGGCAGGGTTTAATGCACTTGTCGCAGCCCACACACTCTTTTTCGAGTACGACGGCGGTGCCCATCTTAGCCTCGGCGGCCGGTATTCTTGCCAACGCCCCCGAAGGGCAGCGCTCGGTGCATTTCATGCACAGCGTGCAGCCGTCCGCGAGCAGCGGCGTGGCTACGTTGCTCCAGCCGGCGCCGAGATGAGCCGAAGCGATTGCCTTTTCCGGGCAGGCGTCGAGACACTGGTGGCAGCGCAGGCAGATATGCCGGAAATCGCTCTCCGCCACCGCGCCGGGCGGTCTGACGAGCCCGGCCTCGGCGGGAAGGAGGCTGGCGGACCCTAAGGCCGCGACCGTTACGGCGGCGGCGCCGGCCATCTTGATGAACGTGCGACGGGAATAAGGCATGATAGTCACCGCCTACTGCAATAATTTGTTGATAAGCGGGAAGATAAGATAGTTATAGACGAGCGCGCCGGCGTAAAAGCCGAGGAGATAGACACCGGCGCTCCTGTTGCCTGATGCGGCCATAACATGCTGGCGCACGGGGCAGCCGTTGGCCACTGTGGACAGGTAGCCGATCCCCAGGCCGCAGACGATGGCCATCAGGGCGGCATAGCTCACCATCAGGCCGCCGGGCAGGGAAACGCCGCGGAAGGGCACTTCTGTGGCCCGTTTTATGGCCAGCAGCACCTCGTCGGGGATGACGCAGGCGGCGAATATATAGAACTCCCTGGCGGCGTCGACCGCCGCGGCCGTCCTGCTCGCACGTTCGTACCAGGGGTAGCCGGTCGTTTCGCCACCCATGGCTTGGGCGAGCGGGAAGAGCACCGCCGCTGTCGCGAAAAAGGCGACCAGGCCTTTGAGCAGGGCGGTGTCGCGCACGAGGATATAATCGCGCAGGCCGCCGATGAAGCACATCCGCGATCGCTGGGCCATGTAGCCGATGATGAACCCGAAAATGAGGCTGATGAAGGCCGGCAGCATCAGCCCGCCCTCCTGCGCATCACAATTGTGGCGGCAGCCACGCCGAGGAGCACGAAAACCGCGCCGGCCGCGCCGATGGGGTCGCCGTATGCGGCGCGGAGCAGCAGCCGGGTCGGACAGCCCATAATCAGCAGTCCGAGGATCATTACCCCCATCCCGCAGAAAAAGGCGGTGAAGCGGGGCTCGACCCATTGATCTCGGTATTCGCCGTGCTCGGCGGCCGCATAGCGAGCGCCGAGGAAAACGCCGAGCACCGTCAGCAGCGGCCAGGCGGAGCTGGCCTCGGCCACCTGGACAGGCAGGCCTGTCAGCGTGCCGGCCAACCATACAATGAGATCGCGGCCGTGACAGACGATGCACAGTCCGTAAGCCGGAGGCGGCACCACCCATAGAAAGGCCTGGGCCATAACCGCCAGTGCGGCGGCGACCACGCCCATCATCACCGGCGTCACCCGTTCCATGAACGCCACTCCCCCAACATTGCCGTGCCAGTTGGCAAAACCAACTGGCACGACACGACCGTCTTCTTACCTGAGACCCTGCACCACGGGCGCAAGGTCGCCCAAATCGAGTTCCTTCAGTTTGGCCTCGGTCGGCAGGCTGGTCTTGGTGTCCCAGCCGCGCTTCGTATAGTATTCGTCGAGAATCTGCTCTTGTTTGTCAGGCGGCAGGATAGCCCCCTTCTTCGGCCCCGCGGTGAAGGCGTCGGTGGTCATCCGCTTGGGCACATAATCGTCCACGCGGCGGAAGCCTTCGCGGGCGTTGAAGACCTTCTCCTGGTTCCAGATGCGGTCGGCCACGCGGAAGAAGGCCGCGTCGTCCAGCTTCCAGCCGGTGACGGTATTGAGCGCCTTCTGGAACAGGGCGGTGCCGATGCCGTAATAGAGGAACCGGCAGATGACGACGGTGTCGCACATGGTGCGGCGCTGCTGCTCTTCGACCGTCGGCCCGACCTGGTGGCAGGCGCCGCGGTTTGAGGTGCCGTAGACGATGGCGAAGCCGTGGTTGGCGGGGATGTTCCAGGCGGCGATCTCCTGGCCCTTGATATGCATGGCGAATTTGTCCGCGTCCTTGCCGAATTTGGCGGCGGCCGCTTTGACGCCCTCGGCCAGGATGGCGCCGACGCCTTCGCGGTAGGCGATCTTCTTCTGCAGGGCGATCATGCCCTCGACATTGCCCCACTTCATCTCGATGCCGTCAAGGTCGGCGCTGGTGACTACGCCCTTGTCGTACAGGTCCATGACGAAGGCCAGGACGTTGGCGACCGAAATGCTGTCAAAGCCCAGGTCGTCGGCCAGCTCGATCGATTTCATCATCCCGGCGACGTCGGTGACCTGGCAGTTGGAGCCATGCATGGTGCCTGTCTCGTATTCCGGACCTTCGGCGATGGTGCCCTTATACGGGCCGCTCGTCACCTGGCCGATCTTCATGCAGTGCAGCGGGCACTGGAAGCAGGAGCGGTGCTTGACCCAGAACTCCTTTTCGGAGATGGGCGCGCCGATTTTTGCCCCCTGCAGGTCGGTGCCCTCCCGGAAGTTTTTCGTGGCCTGGGTGCCGGCCTGACTGGAGGCGAGCAGCATCGCCGCCGTGCCCCAGCGCCGCCACTGGTCGTAGCCGTTCCAGGTTTTCAGGGCGTTGAACATTTCCTTGCGGAGCGCCACCAGGCCTTCCATGTCGGCCACCGGCACGATGTTGGTGCCGCGGACGGCGATCGCCTTGAGGTTCTTCGAGCCCATCACGCAGCCGACCCCGGAGCGGCCGGCGGCCCGCGACGACTCGGTTATGATGCCCGCGTATTTCACCAGGTTTTCGCCCGCCGGGCCGATGTACATCGTGCGGAAGGTCGGCCCCAGCTCCTGGCTGAGCAGCAGGTCGGTCTGGTTGGTATTTTTGCCCCACAGCTTGGCGGCGTCCCTGATCTCGACCTTGCTGTCGTCGATCACGATATAGGCAGGTTTCTCGCTCTTGCCGGTGATAATGACGCCGTCATAGCCGGCGAATTTTATTTCGGGGCCGATCTGGCCTCCCATACAGGAATAAGCCACTGTCGACGCCTTTGGATAGGACGAGGACGCCGGCGAGGTGTTGGCCGCTTTGGTGCACACAACCAGCCGCGAGGGACCGGGCAGGATGGTGCCGGTGAGCGGCCCGGTGAATATCATCAGAGGGTTCTGCGGGCTGAGCGGGTCAAGACCGGGAGTCTTCACCCTTTCCCACAGGTATCTCGCGCCCAGTCCCCGTCCGCCGACGAATTTTTCGGCGATCTTCATGTCAGTGTCAATTGTTCCGATTTTCTTGCTTGTCAGATCTATCTCGAGGATTTTCCCCATGTATCCGTTCGCCATCTTCTATCCCCCCTTTACGCCTTATACAGGTTTTTGGCCACGGCCCGCGCGATGTCGGCGGGCTTGGCGGCAAAGTATTTGCCGTCCTGGTAGACGGGGACAATCGACAGGGCTCCTTCCGGGCAGCCTTTGACGCAGCTCGGGTCGCCGCCGCACAGATCACAGATGCCGACGATTACTTTTTCGTCCTTGCTTTTGCGGATAACGTCGGTCCGGTCTTTGGCGCACGGCTCGATGCACGCCCAGCAGGCGATGCATTTTTTCTCGTCCACAAGTACCGCGCCGGTCGTCTTGTCTTTGCTCATGGCGCCCACCTTCTCGGGGCATGCTTTGATGCAAGGAGCGTCGCCGCACTTGGCGCACAGCGACGGCACATCCACCGGCGGGTTGAAATAGTAGGTCCTGATCCGCGCCCGCGTCAGATCGAGCTTCTTGTCGTGGAAAAGCGCGCACTCCACCTCGCAGTTTCGGCAGCCGGTGCACTTGGCGTAATCGACCGCTATATAGCTGGGCACCTTGATCGGCTTTGCCGAAGCCGCGCCGGGCTTGGCCGGAGCTGTCGCCGGGCCGCCCTTCATAGACACGCCCGTTACGGCGGCGCCCACAGCCGCGCCTGCCACCGCCCCGATGACGAACTCGCGCCGAGTGAAGAACATATACCTGTTATCCTGCTCGCCTTGGCCTTCCGGTTTCTTCTCATTCTCACTCATGGCTTATCCCCTCCCTTTTGTGTAGTCGGCTGACGGATTCGGGTCAGCCTTTCCCCTTTACCGTGTTTAGTTCCGAGGCGATTTGTCCGAACAACCCTTCTCAGCCACGGTGCTGGCCGGAATTAACAACGATCCCATCTCCCCCCGTAAAATATATTAAAGCGCTTTGGCGACGGCGGGCCTCCGCCCGGCAGGCATCATCATTTATCACCCCGTAAAAAACTATTTAAATACATTTATGGTTAATTTTGGTAATTGTGTTGAGAAATATTCTTTGCGCGTAAGAATATTCCTGCAATTATCCATGAGTACTTGCCCTATAAACCATATTAATTTGCGGAGGAGAGTATGACATGGCCGTTTGCCGGCTGACAATAAAAAAACAAAGGCTTCGCGGAAACGCGAAGCCTTTGTCGTGACTGTTGGAGATAAGCGGGATCGAACTGCTAAAGTATGCTCCTTGATGAACTGATAAGTAATGTCATTGTATATTCCGAGAGACTATTTACCAACTGGGTTTGCACCCTGCGGCAGATAACTAACATACCACCAACATCATAAAATGCCGCCCCAAAGGCAACCGCACCCCCACCGTCGAAGAAGGCCGCGTCTGCGGCCTCAACTGGCTCGACGAAGAACTCGGCCACGTCAACCCCAAAGTCATCGTCGCCCTCAAATACCTCCTCGGCCCCGACGCCCGCATCACCAAAGATCGCGGCCGCTGGTTCGACACAAAATACGGCATCCCCGCCATCGCCACCTACCACCCTGCCTACCTCCTCCGCCTCACCGGCCACGACCAGGTAAAAGCCATATGGGAAGTCTTCCACGACCTCAAAGCCGCCGTCGAAAAAACCCGCGAACTTCCCCCGGCTGCCAACTAGCCTCCCCCGAAAAGCCCGACCTGCTCGCAATATACTAAGACCGGCGCCAGGAGTGCAATTTTTCCAGTCGGGGTAAATAATCTTTCGGGGCATTGCAAGTTTTACGCCAGAGAGTACTGTCGTCAGGACGGTGCACGTCGTTTATCGTCGAGACACAATTTCTCAGAACAGGAGGCTTCACGTTATCGCGAAGCCTCCTTGTGGTTCCCTCTGGGCATGAGGTTTTCGGGCCAGCTGCCGTGTGAATGTCACTCAAAGCATTGATTAACAGCGCATATTTCAATTCTCCGAAAAGCCTTGTAAAACGATGATTTCCCGTCCTGTCGCGCCGACACTCTAAACTTAAGGCGTAATTGTAGGTTTTGTCTCGCCGAACTGGCAGGCTACCGGCACATCGGTGTTCATGCCGACGGGCTTTGATGTCTTAAACAGTCTCAGCCACACGCGGATGGAATCGGCGAGGATGGCTAAGACCATTATGATCAGGACAACGCTGAGGATCGCCATAAGGTTGCCGTTGAAAGTGTTGAACCCGAGGTAGAGGCTGACATTCATATAGCCGGCGGTGAGAACGGTTACAGCCAGGAAGGTCAGTGGCACGAGGGTGACGAGTGCGTAGGTCTTGTTGGCGGCCAACTTCAGGACTACGGTTGTGCCGACGGCCAGGGCGATGCAGGCTAGCAGCTGGTTGGCCACGCCGAACATCGGCCAGATGGTGCTGACGCTGTTGGAATAGAGCAGGTAGCCGAAGGCGAGGCACATGACGCCGCCGCAGAAGAGCGAGCCCGGTATCCAGCCCGCTTCCTTCAGTGGCGGGTAGACGTAGGTGCCGAGGACATCCTGGAGGATGTAGCGTCCCACGCGGGTGCCGGCGTCGACGGTGGTGAGAATGAACAGGGCCTCAAACATCAGTGCGAACTGGTACCAGTAACTCATCAAATGACTCATGCCGCCGATGCTTGAGAAGATGTGGGCCATGCCGACGGCCAAGGAAACTGCGCCGCCGGGGCGGTGCATAATGTCGATGCCCACGAGCGCCTGGAGCTGCTGGATCTCCACCGGCGGGAAGACGGCCTGCACCTTGGCGTACGCGGGTGCCAGGACATTGATGGCGAAGTAGTCGCCGGGGTACAGGACAATAGCCGAGATGAGGGCCATCGTAGCGACGAACCCTTCGACACACATGGCGCCGTAGCCGATGAAGCGGATCTGGGTCTCCTGGTCCACCATCTTAGGCGTGGTGCCTGAGCCGATCAGCGCGTGGAAACCGGAGATTGCGCCGCAGGCGATGGTAATGAATACGTACGGCCAAATCGGTCCGGGGATAATCGGGCCGCCGCCGCCGGCGTACGCGGCGTTGAACACCGGCATGTTGATGGTCGGCTGGACGATGAGGATGCCAAGGGCAAGAGCCAAAATGGTGCCGATCTTCATGTAGGAGCTGAGGTAGTCGCGGGGGGCCAGCAGCAACCATACCGGCAGGCTGGCGGCAATAAAACCGTATATCGGAATGGCGATGGATAACTCTTCCCTGGTGAGGGTGAATATGCCGGCCAGACCGCCCCATGCCCCGCCTGGCATTACCCAGTGGCCGGCGAACACGGCGCCGAGGACGAGCAGGAAGCCGGCGATCGATCCGGAACGGATCGACCCTGGGGCGATTTTGAACATATACAGGCCGATGACGATGGCGATCGGGATGGTCATGAACAGGGTGAAAGTGCCCCATGGATTTTTCATCATCGCGAAGACGACTACCATGCTTAGCCCTGCCAAGGAATTAACGATAATGAAAAGGATCGCGAACGAAGTCGTTAGTCCGGTGACCCCGCCGACCTCCTTGCGGGCGATCATGCCGAGGGATTGCCCGTTGTGGCGCACCGAGGCGAAAAGAATAATCATGTCGTGAACGGCGCCGGCCAAAACCGCCCCCAGCATAATCCAGGCAGCGCCGGGGCCCCAGCCCCACTGGGCCGCAAGCACCGGCCCGACCAGCGGTCCTGCGCCGGCGATGGCGGCGAAGTGATGGCCGAACAGCACGATCTTGTTAGTGGGCACGTACTCGCGGCCGTCGTTGCAACGATGTGCCGGTGTGACGTTGGCATCGTTGAGCATCAGAACTTTTGCTGCGATAAAGGCGGAATAGTAGCGGTACCCTAACATCAAGACACACGCCGATGTAATCAGTAGCCAAACAGAATTCATACTGATTATTCCTCCTTTTTCCCGATTCTCCGATAGACTTGGCCGAGCTTCACCTCCCGCGTTTTATTTCCTTACAACTATTGGACCGGAGTACCGTTGGGCCGGGCCAGGGGCTTCTCCCCCTTGATGCCCTTGACGAATTCGAAGGCCGCCGCCACCTTGTCCGCCGGGCCTTCGATAATTATCACCACCGAACCCTCGGCCCCGGCGATGCCACCGCCGCCGGCGTGGTACGCCTCAATGCCGAACAACTGGGCGAAAGCCTGAATTTCCGTGACGACAGTGGGTCTGCAGATCGGCACTAGGCCGAATCTCATGCCTTCCCCATAAGCAAAACGATTAATGCCGCTGTGTTTCACGGCCTCAGGGACGCTTGCGATCATCTTCTCCAGCCCGACCGGCACGATATACTGCGAACCGCGGGCCAGGAGGGTCCCCATCGCCCAGCCCATCGTGCCGCCCTTGTCGTTGCCGGCGAACACCGCCGTCCGGTACTCGGCGTCGACGGCGTTGGCGCCTTTGATGAAAACGTCCTCGGCTGTGAACTCCGCCAGCGCGTCCTCCGGAATCATCGACAGGCGTTTTCCCTTATGCAACACCACCGGGAAGATATAATCCGGATTTTTGGGCGCGCCCCACGTTTCGCCGCCGAAGATGTGACCGGAAACGAAGTTTTCTTTGATCATCGGCTCGCCGAGGAGTTCCTCGGCCACGTATCCCGTGCTGCTGCCGGTGGCGACGATGATCCAGCCGTTCTGCAGGGCGTATGTCACCCCCGGCAGCTTCGCCACCGCCTTGGCGATCAGACGCCTCGACTCATACGGGTTAAGAACCACAAATGCCGTTTGCTTATCCATTTCTCCACTCCTTATAAATAATTTCGGGGCTGAGCGCCCGGTTGCCGCCAAATCCGCTCCCCGTACATTATATTCCGATATTTTAAAATTAAAATAGAATATAACGGAATATGATATTCCATTTTATTCTTTACAATATTGTATTTTCCTCCTATTTTCTGGCACCGGCAAATTATTTTTTTCACGCGCCGGCAACCGGCCTATCAGGCGCGATAACCGGGCCGCAGGCGGAATATTATTGTTCTTGCGGAAAAAAGTATGCTACAATATATTTAAGTTTTCGCGCGGGACCTTTTCCGAAACCATCTTATATTTGGGGGCGCCATGAAAAAGACCGATGAGGCTAAGTACCAAGTCCAGGCATTGGCCAAAGGGCTATCCGTGCTGGAGTGCTTTAAGGACAGCGACGAGTTTGGCGTGACCGAACTTGGGCAGATCGTTGGCCTCCCCGAAAGCAGCGTCCAAAGGATCGTCAACACGATCGAGCTCCTGGGCTACCTATACCAGAACCCGCAGAACAAGAAATACCGTCTCTCCCCGCGGGTCCTCCAGATTTTCAACAAGAGTCTCAACCTGCTCAAATGGAAAGAACAGGCCCGCCGCCACATGCTCGTCCTAAACGAACGGTTCGGCGAGAACGTCAATTTGGCGGTGCGCGACCAGGACAAGTGCTCGTATATCGAACTCGTCGAGTCCAAACATCATCTGCGGCCCTACTTCACCCTCGACGACAGCTACCCGCTTCACTGCACGTCTCTCGGCCGAAGCCTGCTCAGCGACCTGCCCGACGACCTGATCCTGAGCCTTCTGCCCGATCCCCTGCCGCAGCTGACGCCAATGACCATCGTCGACCGCAAGGAGCTGTTGGCCAAAATCAAGGAGATAAGGCAAAATAACTACGCTGTTGACGACGAGGAATTTTACCTGGGGCTCGTTTGCGTAGGCGGACCGGTTTACGGCGCGGGCGGCAGGGTCGTGGCCGCGGTGAGCGTCACCGCCCCAAAGGTGCGGATGACGCCCGAGGTTATCGCGGAAATCGTCCCCGAAGTTCTCGGCACGACCCGAAAGATTTCCGAAGATTACAAAGCGATCTTCGGATAACGCCGGTCCCGGACATAATAGCGGCAATTCGCAGCCAGTTTTCCCGCCGGGAAAACTGGCTGCATTGTTTTGCTTGAAAAAAATTCGCCGGCGGCCAAAACAAGGAGGATAAACCTTTATTTTCAAGAATACAATGGAATAATGAATTCCGAATTATTGCGATCAAGAACCTCTTGTGCGGAATTGCGCTTAATCAATCCAAAAAAAGGAGTCTTTGCCCATGGCCGAGAGAAAAATGCAGACAATGGACGGCAACACCGCCGCCGCCCACGTATCTTACGCCTTCACCGAAGTCGCCGCCATCTACCCCATCACCCCCTCCTCGCTAATGGCCGAGCTTGTAGATGACTGGTCGGCCCACGGCCGCCTGAATATCTTCGGCCAACCGGTCAAAGTCATCGAAATGCAGTCTGAGGGAGGGGCCGCCGGCACGCTCCACGGGGCGTTGCAGGCCGGCGCTCTGGCGTCCACCTATACCGCCTCCCAGGGTCTGCTGCTCATGGTGCCCAATATGTACAAAATCGCCGGCGAACTGCTGCCGGCCGTGTTCCATGTCAGCGCCCGCTCGCTCGCCTCCAACGCCCTGAGCATCTTCGGCGACCACCAGGACGTTATGGCCACCCGTCAGACGGGATTCGCCCTACTGGCCGCCAGCAATGTCCAGGAGGTCATGGATCTCGGGGCGGTCGCCCACCTGGCCGCCGTCGCCGGCCGCCTGCCTTTCCTCCACTTCTTCGACGGCTTCCGTACTTCCCACGAAACCCAGAAAATCGCCGTCCT
This sequence comes from Selenomonadales bacterium, assembly GCA_018434945.1. Taxonomy (GTDB): domain Bacteria; phylum Bacillota; class Negativicutes; order Sporomusales; family UBA7701; genus Anaeroselena. Next base: position 42,414 of record JAHDOI010000079.1, on the reverse strand, counting down.
CGATTATGCAGACCTCGGTAGACTGCTCGACATGGAGGCGGTGAAGGCCTTCCGCGACCGGGCCCTCAATCCCGAGCACCCGGTTCTCCGCGGCACGACGCAGAACCCCGACATCTTTTTCCAAACCCGCGAAGCGGTCAACAAATTTTATCTGGCCTTACCGGCAGTCGTCGAAAAATACATGGGCGAAATCAACAAACTCACCGGCCGCGACTACAAGCTGTTCAACTACTATGGCGCCGCCGACGCCACCCGTGTCATCGTCGCTATGGGCTCGGCCTGCGACGTAATCCGCGAGACCATCGACTACCTCGCGGCCCGCGGCGAAAAGGTCGGTCTGGTCGACGTCCACCTCTACCGGCCCTTCTCAGTCGAGCATCTGCTGGCTGCTGTGCCGGCCAGCGCCCGGAAAATCGCCGTCCTCGACCGCACCAAAGAGCCAGGGGCGGCCGGCGAACCGCTGTACACCGACGTCCGCAACGCCTTTTACGACCGCGCCGATGCCCCGCTCATCGTCGGCGGGCGCTACGGCCTAGGCTCCAAAGATTTCACCCCGGCCCACGCTGCCGCCGTTTACGAGAACCTCAAGGCCGCCCGCCCCAAAAACGGCTTCACCGTCAGCATTACCGACGACGTCACCTTCACCTCGCTGCCCGAGTATCCGGCCGACATCGACACGACGCCGGCGGGCACGACCTGCTGCAAGTTCTGGGGCATGGGCGCCGACGGCACAGTCGGCGCCAACAAGAGCGCCATCAAGATCATCGGCGACCACACCGACTTATACGCCCAGGCCTATTTTGCCTACGACGCCAAAAAATCGGGCGGCCTCACCATGTCCCACCTCCGCTTCGGCCGCACGCCCATCCGTTCTTCCTACCTCATCACCAAGGCCGATTTCGTCGCCTGCCACCACCAGAGCTACGTCCACCTCTACGACGTCCTCGCCGGCCTCAAAACAGGCGGCAAATTCATCTTGAACTGCCGTTGGACGCCGGCCGAACTCGAATCGAACCTGCCGGCGGCCGTGAAACGTTTTCTGGCCGCTAACAACATCCAATTCTATACCATCAACGCTGTCGACATCGCCCAGCAGCTCGGTCTTGAAGGCCGCATCAACATGATAATGCAGGCCGCCTTCTTCAAGCTTGCCAACATCATCCCCCTTGAGGACGCCGTCCGCCACCTAAAAAAAGCGGTCACCGAGGACTACGGCAAGCAGGGCCAGGCCGTTATCGAAAAGAACTTCGCTGCCATCGGGCGCGGCGCTGAGGGCCTCGTGCGGATCGACGTGCCGGCGGCCTGGAAAGACGCCGCGGACGACGTATCCTGCCCCAAGGAAGCCCTGCCCGCCTTCATCGAGCAGGTGATCGTGCCCATGACCCGCCAGGAGGGCGACAAGCTGCCTGTCAGCACCTTCAACGGCCGCGAGGACGGCAGCTTCCCGCTGGGCATAACGGCCTGGGAAAAACGGGGGGTCGCCATTGAAGTGCCGGAATGGCAACCGGACAAGTGCATCCAGTGCAACCAGTGCGCCTTCGTCTGCCCGCACGCCGTCCTGCGGCCCGTCCTGGCCAGCGGGGAAGAACTGCGAAATGCCCCGGCCGGCTTTGCCGCCCGCCCGGCCGTCGGTTTTGACGGCCTCGGCTTCCACCTGGCCGTATCCGCCCTCGACTGTACCGGCTGCGGCAACTGCGCCGACGTCTGCCCAGCCAAGGACAAAGCCCTGGTCATGAAACCGCTGGCCGAAGCGAGAAACGGCTGCGACGAACGCTGGCGCTTTGCCTGCGGTCTCAGCCCCAAACCCATCCCCGCCAAGCAGAAACTCACCGTCAAGGGCAGCCAGTTCGCCACCCCGCTGCAGGAGTTCTCCGGGGCCTGCGCCGGCTGCGGGGAGACACCTTACGCCAAGCTCGTCACCCAGCTCTACGGCGACCGGATGATGATCTCCAACGCCGCCGGCTGCTCCACCGTCTGGGGGGCCAACACCCCCTCCATCTCCTATACCACCGACGCAAACGGCCGCGGCCCGGCCTGGGGCTTCTCGCTGTTCGAAGACAACGCCGAGTACGGCTTCGGCATGCACCTCGGCACCGCCCAGGTACGCCGGACGCTGGCCGGCAAAATGCAGGAAGCCCTGGCGAAAAATATCGCCCCGGACCTGCGGGCGGCCATCGACGACTGGCTGGCCCGCAAAGACGAAGGTGAAGGCACGCGCGAACGGGCCGACCGCCTGATTGCCGCCCTCGAAGCGGCTGGAAGCAACGACGACCTGCTCAATGAGATTTACGGGCGGCGCGACTTCTTCGTCAAGCGCTCGCAATGGTTCTTCGGCGGCGACGGCTGGGCCTACGACATAGGCTTCGGCGGCCTCGACCACGTGCTGGCGGCCGGCGAGGACGTCAACGCCCTCGTCTTCGACACTGAAGTCTACTCCAACACCGGCGGCCAGTCATCGAAAGCCACGCCGACGGCGGCCATAGCCCAGTTTGCCGCCAGCGGCAAAAAAACCCGCAAAAAAGACCTCGGCGTCATGATGATGTCCTACGGCTATATCTATGTAGCCCAAGTGGCCATGGGCGCCGACAAAGCCCAGACCATCAAGGCCATCGCCGAAGCCGAGGCCTACCCCGGACCGTCGCTTATCATTGCCTACGCCCCCTGCCTCAACCACGGCATCGCCGCCGGCATGGGCAAAAGCCAGGCCCAGGCCAAGCGGGCCGTCGAGGCCGGCTACTGGACACTCTACCGCTACAATCCGCAGCTCGCCGCCCAAGGCAAGAACCCCTTCCTCCTCGACTCGCCCGAGCCTATGGCCAGCTTCCAGGAATTCATCAGGAGCGAAGTCCGTTTTTCCGCTCTCTCGCGTCAGTTCCCGGAAACGGCCGAGGCTTTCTACGCCAAAGCCGAAGATGACGCCAAAGCCCGGCGGGCCGTCTACAAGCGCCTGGCCGCCGACAGTATGTAACTCAATTCCCGTTAAGCTGTCACAAAGCAGTTAACCGACGACCGATTGCTGCCGGGCACTTTGCTCGGAAAGTGGCGTCAGACTGAGCGCAGGCCTTATGCCGAAAACCTACCCGGCAAACGGCTTTCGTGGCGATGGGGGAGACAGGATGAAGAAAGCGACGAAGGCAGCAAAGATAACGGTGGTCGTCCTTGCATTGTTGGCAGCGGTGGTTTTCTACTACGGCGCCGAAGTCATGCTCGCCCGGGCCACCACCGCCGCGACCGTCGAAACCTGCTACAAATCCGGCCGGGTGAAAATGACCGCGAATGACTTGTCGCCAAGCCAGCGGGCCGTTTTGCTGAAAATCGAGGACCCCGACTTTTATGGGCATCGCGGCGTGGACTTCCACACCCCCGGCGCCGGCTGGACCACCATCACCCAGGGGCTCGCCAAGGGCTTTTACTTTGAAAAATTCCAATCGGGGCCGATGAAAATCAAGCAGACCTTGTGCGCCCGCTTTGCACTCGACCCCCTCGTCGATAAAGAAACCCAGCTTACCCTGTTTATCAACCTGATGTATTTCGGAAACGGCGTCTACGGATTAACGGACGCAGCCGCCTACTATTTTCACAAACCGGTAGCTGAACTCACGGAAGACGAATACATCGCCCTGATAGGCTGCCTGATAAGCCCCAACAGGCTGAATGTTAAAAGCCATCCCCGGGAAAACGCCCAACGCGTCCAGCGGATAAAAAAAGTATTATCCGGAGTATATACTCCTAAAGGCCTGTTCGATATTACCTACGAGGATGCCGATAAAATATGACGGGCGGAAGGGCAAGGCTGATCGGTTGATAAAAGCGCCTTCAACCCCTTCGCCGCGAGCTGCCACAACCTTGCGCAGCCGAGGATAGGGTACTTGGGGCAAGGAGTCAGGGCCGCACAGAAAGTGCGGCCCTGACTCCTTTTAGCATCTGTATCGCTTTTCAGGCAAGAACCCTGTTTTCTGCCCTTTTTCCACAAAGCATTCCGCCGGTTAACAATTCTTCCCTCCAGAACCTGCTATCTTAAAGAATCAGCCTGTTTGATCGGCAGCTTGACAGTAAACGTCGTACCCGTACCGCTTGCGCTTTTAAGCAAGATGTTTCCGTTATGCTGATTGACGATTATTTCGAAGGAAATGCTGAGACCCAGTCCGGTACCCTCACCCTTGGGCTTTGTCGTGAAAAAAGGGTCGAAAATGTCTTTGCGGATTTCTTCCGGGATCCCCGGGCCATTATCCTCGATGTCACAATACACGAAAGCATCGTCGCAATAAGTACGAATCCTGATACGGCCGGTGCCGGCATGCTGTGTTTTGAGAGCTTGGACGGCGTTCAGCAGGATATTGAGCAATACCTGATTGATCTTGCCGCCTACAGCCTCTAACAAAGGAATATCTCCCAAATCCTCCTCGACCTCGGCCACCTGCTTTAACTCATTACGGATGACAATCAGCGTATTTCTTATGCCGTCGTTCAGATCGTAGTCTTCGAAGTCGTCCCGGTGATCCACACGGGAGAAAAGCCGCAGGGCTTTTACGATATTTCCCATCCTTTTCAGCCCGTCAATTGTTTCGGTAAAAACCGGCGGTATATCCTGCAAAATATAGTCGAGCCTGGTCTTTTTCTCAAGTGCCTCGATATCATCCGCCCGACAACGCAGGGAAGCGATAGTGTCGGTATGGAACCGCCGCGCCAAATCCCGGTATGCGTCGATGATTTCGGTCAACCGGATATTATAGGTTCTGAGAGTATCAAAATTACTCAAGACAAAACTGAGCGGATTGTTTATTTCATGGGCGACGCCGGCGGCCAACAGCCCGATCGCCGCCATTTTTTCCTGCTGCACCATATGGGCCTGTGTATGTTGCAGCTTTTTCAGGGCCTCTTGAATTTCGGCGTTTTTTTCTTGCAGCGTTTTTTCGATTTCCTTCTGTTCGGTAATGTCCTGATTCGCCCCGTACCATGCGATGACATTGCCGGAAGCATCTTTTTCAATAACATTCCGGACAGCAATATGCCGCACTTCGCCGTCCCGGCGAATGATGCGATGGTCGATCTTTCCGCGGTAACAGCGTTCAGTGGTTATTAGACCACGGTTAACCGCTTTTTCCACTAACCCGACATCATCAGGATGCACAAACTCTCTGGCGTAGGCCTCCGGAGTCATAAAAACGCCCTCGCGCTCCACCGTTGTCCCATAAATGGCATAGAACCCCTCGCCGAACTCGAATAGGCCGGCTTCCGGATGATACTTCCACGGCGCGAGTTTTGCCAGTTCGGTCGCCAGCGACAGATGCTCCATGCTCGATTGTAAAGCAAGGGCTATTTTTTTGGCTTCAGTGATCTCTCGGCTCACGCCGACGATTCCCGCCGAATTTCCCTCTTCATCGAAAAGCGGGACCTTTATCGTATCGAAGTAACGTTCTTCGCCATTCCCGGACAGTTTTTCCTCACAGCGCTGCGGTTTACCGTTTTCGATCAACGTCGTATCACCGGCGCAGCATTGCCGGGCCAAATCAGGAGGCAACAATTCGTAGTCCGTCCTGCCGATAATATTCTCACTGGTCTGGCCTAAAAACTGTTCAAAAGCCCGATTTGCCGTTTGATAAACCCCGGCGTTATCCTTGAAATAAAGAATATCCGGCAGCATATCCACAATTGCCGCGAGCTTGACGGACGTGTGTTTCGCTTTCTTTTGCTCCGTTATATCCCGTACAATCGATATACTGACCTGCTGGCCTTCAAACAAAAAAAAGTGGCTATTAATCTCAACCGGAACCTTACCCCCGTCCTTCCGGACCAGTTCACTCTCAAAGACAAGCTTCTTATCATTCATATACTTCTCTTTTAGAGACCGGAAATCGACATTATTCAGCGAAGGAGTCAGATCCAGAGGCGAGAGCCGTAACAACTCTTCCCGCGAATAACCCGACAGTTTGCAGGCAGCCTCGTTCACTTCGATAAATTTGGTAAACGGATTTTCACCTTCTTTAAATCCCCGCAGGAAAATTCCATCGCTAATAACGTTAAACAGCACTCTGTACAAGTCTTCGGTACCCATTCGCAACCTTCCCTCGCACGGTAAAATTCAGCCTATTCTCAATCCAACGTCATCCAAAGTGAAAGAGATGAACGAGGAGATACTTGACTTGGCCCCCAGATAATCCGCCCGCAGCATTGCCGGTAAGCCGCGTGTCCTCCGCGAGACGCTGGATACTATTTCCGGCTAAACATTATTCTTCTTCCTACAACAATCAACATCCTGCCCCGGAAACGTTCGGTTCGTTCGTACATTTCCCCGTAAAACAAAAAAGCTTCTGGCAAATCCCAGAAGCGGGCCAACAGCGGTCGATCATCGCCGTGTCTTTTGCGGCAGACTAGCGCACCTATTATATCGGCGAAAAGTATGCCTTTAATCTCTCTTTTTATTCCTACACCCTAAACGCGAAAGGCTGTCAGCGGGATTCCCCGCCGAAATTGCGCCGGCACAGGCGGCCGGTTAATGGGGATGATGCAGCGGAACTGGGACGTGCCGCTTAGCTCGCCGATACCTGCGTCGATGTTGGTGATTTCGGCGCCAATATCCGGGGCGGCCAGGATCGTGAACGTAATGCGGAAAACCTGGATGGAATTAGCGGCAACCGGCGCATCAGACCATGTCACCGTGATGCTGGTATCGGAATAAGGACCTGCCGGAGGATCAACGGAAGTCGCCAGGGGGGTGGTTGTCACATCGCTGACTACCACACCCGCGGGAACGTTGAAGACATCTATAACCGTAACCGCGGTCCCGGTTCCCCCCGTATTGTCCACGGCGAGGGTAATCGTCACGGTATCGCCGACGATAAAGAAACTGCAGCGGGAGGGAAGCTCCGGGCAAGCCTTGGAAAGCGTCGGTCGGCCGACGGGAATGAGGCACAGGAACGTATCCGTGCCGCTCAGTTCGCCGATACCGGCGTCGGCGTTGGTGATGACTGCGCCGCCTTCCGGGACGGCCAGGATCGTAAACCCGACAGTCAGAGTCACTGTGGTATCGTCCGGGATCGCCAGCGCCGACCAAGTGACGGTAATGTCGGTATTAGTATAGCCGGTCGGCGGCGGCGGCGGGTTCGCCGTTCCCTCGTCGCTGATGGACAGACTGCTGATCGTCACGCCGGCGGGAACGTTGATCAAATCTAAGACCGTCACATCAGCTGCCGGGACGGTACCGGAATTGGTCACTTCAAGGGTGATCTGCACGGTATCCCCGATATTGAAGCGGGTGACGCCCGGGGGAAGCTCGGGACAAGTTTTGATAAGGCTCAGGGCCACGTTTTCCTGCAGGTTGCACTCGACGGAAGGGGTGAGCAAAACATTGCTTCCGCAGGAGGCGCCGTCGAAAATCTGAAACCCGGGGGCGGGAAGATTGCCGTGCTTGATCGCCACCGTCCCCGGTTCGGCGGCCAGGTTGTAGAAGGCAGAATCGGTTATCGTTATCCGGTAGGTAAAAGTGGTTCCTTTGGGCTGTCCGCGGTCGATCTTCAGAACATTGGTCACCCCGGTGGGTGGATCTACGGCCAAAACTTCGATTTCGTCCGGGGGTATGACCTGGAATGCGCCGCCGTTTTCCGACACCTCCACCACGAAATCATCTTCGGTCAGTTCGGGACAGACTTGCAGGACCCAGTGGCTCAGGTCGGTGAATCCCGGTCCGGGGGCCTGGTCGATCTGAATCGTATACGTCCAGAACGACTGCTCGTTAGTGACGTCATAGAACGGGTTGGCCCGTATTAAACCGCCCGGTATCACCTGCTGGGCAGGGAAGCACACGGTGTAATTAGGGTCGGCCGGCGGCTGGGAACAGCATATATCCTGACGCAGCATGTTAAGGTCGGCCATTTGTTTTCAACTCCTTTCTGATTTATATTATGTAGCGCTACATAATATGGTGACCGTTAACCACTGCGTCACGGGAGGGCACCTTGTTAACTAAAAAAACATATCATAGTAATAAGAATTGGAAAGGAGGGAGCTTATGGGTAAACATAAACCCCGCGAAGATGCGCCGCTCAACGACCAGCACCGGTCTTTTGCGCATAAGCCATCCGACAGCAGCTTTCATAAATGCCCCCTGCATCACCCGTGCCCCCCGCACGACCCCTGCCACGACCCGTGCCCCCCGCATGGCCCCTGCCACGACCCGTGCCCGCACGACCCCTGCCACGACCCGTGTCCCCCGCATGACCCCTGCCACGACCCGTGCCCTCACGAGCCCTGTCACGACCCGTGCCCCCCGCATGACCCCTGCGACGCATATGTATGCTGCGACTGCTGCGACATCCAGCCGATTACATCGTGCCTGAAAAAACTGAAAGACGTCACCCGCTGTGTCTTCGAATGCCTGGAAATGCACCCCAGCCATTTCCGGGAGCTGCAGGTCGCTTTCTGCATAGTGCTGACGGAACTCAGCGTCATCAACGATAAACTCGATTGTATCTCCAAAGTTTTGTGCGAACTTGCCGACCCTTGCCGGGGAGAGAAAAAGCCGGAGAGCACCCCCGCCTCCGGGGGCGATTCCGGCAGAGGGGAAGCATAAGCTGTTTAGAGAGGAAAACGGCAGGCTGCTATTGGTACAGCAGCCTGCCGTTTTGTTCTGCCTGCTTAATTATTCGCCGCAGAATGGGATGCCTCTGGTGCTGAAAGTGACTGTGACCAGCCCGTTCGGCGTGAAAGCGGCAATCGAATTGACCGGGTTGCAGCCGCCGTTGAAGGAACCGCCGCCACCGCCGCCGCCGTCACCGCCGTCGACAGGGGCACCATCGCCGCCGCCGCCGCCGCCGCTGAAGCCGCCGCCGCCGCCGCCGCCGCCGAAGCCGTCGGGGTCGCTGTCGCCGCCGCCGCCGCCGCCGCCACCGAAGCCGCCGACGCCGCCGCCGACGGTGCCCGCGCCGCCCGCGCCCCCGGCCACGATCGCCGTCCCGCCGGTACCGTTGAATCCGCCAGCTGGGAAAGTGCCTCCATTGCCGATGATACCGGCGCCGCCGCCGCCGTTCGAACCGCCGGGATACTGGCCGGCCTGACCGCCTAAGCCGCCCGTGCCGCCGGCGCCGCCCATTATGCCGCCGCCGTTTGCGCCGGACGTGGTCAGCGACGCATTAATACCGTTGTTGGTATCGGTAGCCCCGCCGCCGCCGCCGGCGGCGATCAGCAGGTTATCCACCGTAACGGCCCCCGGGCCGAACCATACGAACGATCCGCCGCCGCCGCCGCCGGCTTCGTCAGCGTCACCGCCGCCCTGGCCTACGAGGATATTCAGTATGTCTCCCGGCGCGACACCGAAGGTCCCCTGGATGGACGCTCCCAGCCCCCGGAGGCCGGTGCCGCCGTTCGCCAGCCCCCCCCCGGCGCGCCTATAGCCCTGATGATCAGTGAACTTACGCCCGGCGGCACGACAAAATTCTGGATCGAGCCGGTATAATTAAACGTTCTGACAGGCATTCCTACTCCTCCTAATATCTATTTGGCTTTCTATTACCATAATATGTCGCGCACAATATTTTGCTACATGTGCAGCTATTCGAAGCTATATACGCCAGCCCAGCTTCCGCAATTTCTGCCGCGCCTGCTCGGCTGTCAGATCAGGGGACCGCTCCTGGAGAGAATACACCAAACTTTCAGGCGACATGGCCACCGGCGGCGGCAGCGTCGTCCCGCCTCGTTTGGGGCGGGAAACAGCCTCCCGGTCGGCAGAACCGTCGTCCCGCAGGATTTGCGGCCAGCGATTGCCGGCAGCGAATAAAAGGTGTTCGTAATCGGCCGCGAAACACCGATATAAGCCCGGTGTCACCGGCATGAAAATACTTGCGTCGAGACTGGCGAGCTTGGGCCTGGCGGCGTAGGGCGGCACGGGGATTATCCTGCCCAGGGCGCCCTCCAAGGCGCTATACGGCGAACGGCAGTCCGGGCAGGAAGCCGCCAGCCTGCGAGAAAAATGCAGCAAATTTGCCAGCGGATAATGAGACGATCTTCGGTAATCCGCGCCCAGCACCGCCTCAAGCCTGACACCGCTTGACGCGATAAAGCCGGCCAGCTCATCGACGGCCGCCTTCAGCAGCGCGAAATTATCCGCCGCCAGATTGACCGCGAGAACATCGCCGCTGGTTTTATCCGTCCCGTTCACCGCCGCCACGGCGGCGGCCAAAGACCGCCGCACGCCGTATCCCCGCCCGGCGGCGACGCCCAAAGCCTCGACGAGCACATCGTAAGGCAGACACTCCAGCGAGGCCTCCCCCAGCGGCGTCAGCAGAAACCGGACCGGGCGGGTCGGCGTAAACGCCAGTTCGTACCAGATTTCGATCATATTCATATAACAGGCGTCGACAACCAGGATCGCACACCGCTGGCCGGTTTTCCGCCGGAACTGCCGCAAAGCTGCCGTGAGGCCCTTGACGCTCATCAGCATGGGATAGGGCTGGGTATAATCGGTCAGGAGGCCGATAAAGCCGGCCCCATGGCCGGACAGTATCGCCATCACATAATCCGCCGGGTAATTCGCCGCTCCCCAGCACAAAAAATCAGCCAGCGCCGCCGGGTCGGCCATATTGGCCCGCCCCAGCGCCGCGACTTGCTCCAAGCCGGTTTGGCACGCGACATAGCGGCGGACGCCGTCCCACTGCTCACCGTCCGGGGTCCCGGCATGCCCCCGGAACGTCCTGACCAACCGCTGCGGAGCCCTGCCCAACTGAACAACGACCCTGGTGCTGTCTGCCGCCGGCTTATGCCCAAATGCCTGTATCCCCCGGTAAATTTCCGGCTCCATATCATTGTTGCCGTTCGCGTAAACCAGCACAGTCCATGTTTTGCCCGGCGGGCCGCACTTTACCAGCACCGTTCTTCAACCCGTCCTTTGCCGCTCTTTCCTGTATCGTATGGCCGGCGCCGGTGAACGGTGCCAGTCTGGCGGAGCCGGAGCCGGCCGCGCGCAAATGTGAAAAGAAAACCGCCCGAAACTGACCAATAGACTATTTTTTGAATACTATGTAGTAAGTTCTGCAACAAAGGGGGCAACAGTCTATGGCGCTATTCATCGATAGGCTGATACATACTCTTTACCAGTACGGCAGCCCTTCCATTGTCAAAAGCACCCAAAAGCCTGCCAAGCACAGCCATCATCCAGCCAAGAAGGGCCATCATCATAAGAAAAAAGGCCACCACCATTCGCCGCGGCGCCGCGATTGCGCCCACGTAAAGCTTGACCGGGTGCTGGCCGACCGGACGGTATGCTGCTGCCTGGAGCTCGGCCCTTGCGATCTCGGGTTCGCCGTACCTCCCTGCTCGGTCCTCAGCGGCACCATCAACGTCACCGTGCTGGAATGCGAGCCTGTTTTCTGCGGGCCGCACAAGCCGGTCGTCCTGAACCTGCTGCTGTTCATCGAAGAGGAGTTTACGGTGACATTGCCGGATGGCACAAAGATTCCGCTGGAGTTTGCCTTTCACAGAAAGTGCACCCGCTGTATTCCGCCTGTCAAGGATGAGTGCCTCGATCCCGGACGCATCCGCTGTCAGATAGGCAGCCTGGAAAAAATCAAGTCGAAAATAAAATTCATCTGCGCCGACAGCGCCTTTGACTGCCACGCCACCATCGCCGTGTGCCTGGACGTGGTTATCGCCGTCAACCTGGTTATCGAGGAAAAACTTTACGTGGCCTTGTGCCGCAAGCATAAGCACGAGCAGAACCTATTCACCAGGGCCGACAGCGGGCTTGCCGCGGAACAGGTCGATTCCGCCGGCGACGCAGACCTTCCTTAGGGGGTGGCACGATGACGGTCAATCCGGAAATCATCCTAACGGTGGCAGCCGCGATTTTCGTCGTGGCTGCCATCGTCGTTGCCCGGCTCGCCTACCGTTACGGCTGTGGCCGCCGGGCCGGCCCGTGCGTCCGCCAGCCAGCCGGCGACGCGGCCCATAAAGACTGCCAGCCCGCCGGGGAGCCAGTTCAGCCAGTCCCGCCGCCGGCAAACTCCGCCGAGTGGATCGAAACCGAGGCAGTCATTATCAATTCATTGCAGGGAAGAATCACTGTCAGCGTTGTCGCTCAGCCGGACCGCGAATAAATTATCCGTAGCATATCAGCAAATAACCGCTGCCGATAGTTACCTTCTTATGACAATTAACATACAGTATAGTAGATGTTTATCCAGCCGATTGAGAAGGAGGATTTTACATGGGACACTGCCAAAAGATCAGGACTGAAAGGGTGCTAGCCGATCAGATATTCATCGTTTCCGACCAATTCCCCGAGGAGGCTTGCCCCCTGCAGTTTGCCGCGGCGGGCGACGCGAACATCAGCGGGACCTTGCTGGTTACGGTCACCAACTGTCAGCTTCTGACACCGCTGCTTCCGACCGATCCGCTGCAGGTGGAACTGACCCTGATGTATCAAAAAGAGCTGTGCGTTACCGCCGGACCCGAAGGGGCGGTCTTCGCGCCGCCGGGGTTGGTTGCGCCGTTCAGCCTGGAGTTCAAGTTCGAGGAAACCTACCTGCTGACATTCTGCCTGACCCAAAACGACCTCACCGATCTGGGCATCGACTTTGAGGATGTCGAGTGCGAACTGTTTAAGATCGTCGATGTGCTCGACAATTTCTCCTGGACGTGCGGCACAATCGATCCCTATACCGGGGAAATTATCGATCCGGCTGAAATCACGCAAATAGTCACCACCTTCGCAAAGATCAAACTCGTTATCGAGGAGCAGGTCATCGTGGCCCTTTGTCCCACCAGCCACAGCAGGATCGTGCGCATTCCCAGGACTACTTGCACAGCAGAGCCTAATGGCGGTTAATATTTCCGCCCGCTTCACGCAGCAACAGAATTCGCGGCAAGGAATTCTGTTGCTGCAAGCTACTATTTGCGCCGGAGGAGGGCAGGCGGCATGTTTATAAACTTAACATCCATCGTTGTGTTTGCCTGCATGGGAATAGCGGCAATCATCCTCGTAGGCTTCCTCTCCTACACCTTCGCCAGGCGCAAGCAAACAGGCGGCGGTACCTGCGAAACTCCACTAACGGAGGGGAAAGACAGCCCGATGACGCACAATAACGAAAAAACCTCCACGCAAAAAAATTTCCCTGCCCCCTGGCATGCCAAAGTATCGACCGAAGCGCTGCCCCCCGGCAGTCAGCAAGCGGCGGCCGACAAGAGCCCGACGCCCAAATCCAAAGAGCGGCCGGCGCCTGTCGTCATCATGGTATCCGGCTCGACCGAACGGCCGCCGGTCAAAAGAGTAATCGTAAAAAACAGACACAATCTGGAATAAACAAACCGCCCGCACAAATGTGCGGGCTTATTCATGCGGCGCTCGTCTGCCGGCCGCGCTCATTCCTATCAGCCTTCGGCACGGCTAATCCTCATCAGCCTGGCAGGGCGTCGAAGGGATAAAAACCGCCGTTGCGTTCCCGCCCGGGCACAACGAAACGGTTATCGTTTCCCTGCGGACGAGTGCAAAACTGCTGGTAACCGTTATCGTCGTCGCCAGCGTGCCGTTGACCAGATCGAGCGAATCGTCGGTGTGCGTTATCCCCGCCACCTGAACAAGCTCGCAATCGATCAGCGCCTGGTCGGTTACGGAAAACATATTTGCCGCCAGTCCGCAGAACGTTCCCGAACAGGTAAGCACTATGCCGCTGACGGATATCGGCGCGGGGATGGTTGATATCGTGACAGCGGCGCTCACCGTGAACGTGAAGTCGATGTCCACCGTGTTCGTCACCGTATCGAACACGGTCGCGCACCCGGCCTGAATTTGCGTAAAAGCGATGCTGCTTACCGCCGAACCGGGCGGCAGAGCGACCCCGAGCGGTATTGCCGTAAAAGTTTCCACACAGGTAAAAGTCTGATCGGCCAACACCGTGCCGACAACTATATTCTGACAGACTCCCATCCTTGCGACCTCCATATTAAACGTTCACCGCATACTTACCGGTACAAACCGCCGCTGGCACCTACTTGGCGGCGACAGGGGCGCCTTCTCATTAATATCCTATGCATTTATCTGTAATTATGTGAAGCTGCCTTTGGCGGGAAGCCTCCCATAAAAATCCACGTCAGAAAAACCGCACTCCCTCATAGAATTTAGCGAAAGAGAGGGGGGAGCGACGTGCGATGCTCCAGGACAATGGCCGACGCCATCCGTGTCGGGGCGACATACGCCGGCACCGTCATCGGGGCCGGCTTCGCCTCCGGCCAGGAAATCGTCCAGTTCTTCGCCAGTTTCGGCAAAGCCGGTCTCGCCGGCATCGCCGTCGCCACCATGCTGTTCTCCTGGCTCGGCGGGCGGCTCCTGGAGCTCGGCTACCGCCTCAGAGCCACCGCCTACCACCAGGCCATCTACCACGTGTGCGGCCGCCGTGCCGCCCTCGTCCTCGACGTCCTCACAGCCGTCTTCCTGTTCGTAATGCTGTCAGTCATGTTCGCCGGCATCGCCACCGTCGCCCGCGACTACCTCGGCCTGTCCTACTACCTCGGCCTCGCCGCCGCCGGAGTGGCCGTCGCCGCCACCGTGCTCGGCGGCATCCGCGGCGTGGCCGTCGCCAACATGGCCCTCGCGCCGCTCCTCATCCTCTGCATCACCGCCGTCGGGCTATACTCACTCGCCTACCATGCCGCCGACCCCGGGCCGTTCGCGGCCCCGCCCGCCCCCGCCAGCCAATCGGCCCCCCACTGGCTGCTCGCCACCCTCATCTACGTCTCATACAACCTCATGGTCGGCGCCACCGTGCTCGTGCCGCTCGGCGGCACCGTCCCGCGCTATGCCGCCCGCGCCGGCGGCGGAGCGCTCGGCGGCCTGATCCTTGGCGGCCTGGCGGCGTTTATTACCCTCGTCATCATGATCCACCACCCCGACAGCCTCACCCAGGAAGTGCCCATCCTTGAAATCGCCAGCCGCCAGCACCCCTTTGCCAGCGCCGTCTACACCGCCATACTGCTCGCCGCCATGTACACCACCGCCCTCGCCAGCCTTTACGGCTGTGCAGGCAAAGCGGCGGCGGCGACGGGCCTCCACCCGGCCGTAGCCGTAGTGGTGGTCGCCGTCGCCGCCGTAGGTTGCGGCCAATTCGGTTTTGCCAAGCTCATCAAGGGGCTCTTCCCCGTGTTCGGCTACGCGACGTTGTGGTTCACGGCGCGGCTTGCCTGGCTTTCGCTTCGAGATAGCCGATGGCGCTGAGCACAGCCACCAGGCCCTCGCCGGTAGCCTTGGCGATCTGCCAGGGCTTGCCGGTGCAGTCGCCGGCGGCGAATACGCCCGGGACGCTTGTCGACATATCCCTGTTCACCCTTATAACCTCACCGTCCAGCTCGATGCCGGGGAGCACGTTCTCCACCGGGTCGGACTGACGGAGGATGAACACGCCGTCGACAGCCAGCGACTCCTGCTCTGTCGCAAGCTCCTCCACCTGGGTATCGCCCTTGATCGCCCGCGGCTTGTCGTTCACCACCCTGACATTATCCAAAAAGCGCGGCAGTTCGCCCTTATACTGAGGCAGATAATAAACCTGGCGGCACAGCTCGCCGAGATACGCGGCCTCATGCTCGCCCTCGGTCGTATACGAAATCACCGCCACATTCTTATCCTTGTAGAACATCCCGTCGCAGGTAGCGCAGTAGCTCACCCCGCGGCCGAGGAAATCCTTCTCGCCCGCGAACAGCAAGGTCGCCACCACGCCGGTCGCCAGGATTACCGCCCGCGCCTCGTAAGTGGCCGCAGGCGTCAGCAGCGTGAACACCTCTCCGGGATAGATATTGAGAACCTTCTCCTTGATAAGGGTAGGCTCGTGGGCCAGGCAATGGGCGGACATCTGCTGCATCAGGCCTTTGCCGGTGATCTGGGGCAGGCCGGGGTAATTATCCACCAGATGGGCCTTCTGCAGCTTCTGGCTGAAATCCAGATGCTCGAACAAAGCGACGCTTTTGTTGCGGATGCGCCCGGTCAGAGCGGCCGACAGACCGGCCGGACCGCCGCCGACCACGGCGATGTCGAATACTTTCTCGGCCATTTTAAAATACCTCCTTCGGGGCAAGGGGTGATGGCGTGTATAACTATATGCTCACCAGGGTCTCCTGTGCAGCCGTCTTCCGGACGGCGTTCGCGGCCGGCACCTGCGTAGGCGGGGCTTGCGGCGTCGTCCTCGGCCTGGTCGAACGCAGTGCCGTGGGCATCTTCGGCGGCGCCTTCCTCGGCCTGGCGGTCGGCCTCCTCCTCGGCGCCTTCGCGCTCGCCTGCGCGGCCGTCTTCAACCTGCTCGTCCCGTATCTCGGCGGTATCGCGGTGCGGCTCGATCCCGCCCCCGCGGCCCCGCCGGCTCCGGCGGAGCCCCCGGAACGGCGGCCGGCCGGCTAGCCCAGATCCGCGGCCACCTTCTTCAGCCGCTCGCGGATAGGCAGATCGTAGGGACAGCGCTTCTCGCACGCCCCGCACTCGGTACAGGCCGACGCCTTCACCGGCAGCCCGGCGTACCGCCCGGGGATGGCTGTCTTCATGTTATAGCGCGTGTACTGGAGATGGAAAATGAACATCGTCGGGATATCGATGCCGACGGTGCAGGGCAGGCAATAGCCGCAGCGACGGCAGAAATTGGCGCCGATCTCGGCGGCCAGGTTCTTAAGCTCCTCGCGCTCCGCCGCGGTCAGCGGCCGGAAATTCTTCAGCGCGGCCAGGTTCTCCTCGACATGCTTCACCTCATCCATGCCGGGGATGGCGGTCGTGATATCGTGCTCCAGGATATACCTGAGGGCGAGGTCGGGTTTGTCGATCTGGCCTCCGCCCAGCGGTTTCATCACGATAATGCCGATATTCTCTTTCCGCGCCAGCGGGAAAAGCTCTTTCTCGGCCTGGGACTCGATGCAGTTGAACGGCGCCTGCACGGTGCTGAAAAGACCGGTCCTGAGGCTTTCCGTCAGCAGCTCCATACTATGGCCGGTTATGCCGATATGGCCGATCTTGCCGGCATTCTGCGCGTCCTGCAGCGCCTCGAGCGCGCCGCCGGGGCTCATGACCTTGTCGAAATCGGCACGGTTTTTAACGTTATGGATCTGATAAAGATCGATATAGTCGGTTCTCATGGTCTCCAGGCTAATATCGACATCCCTGGCCATGCCCGCCCGGTCGCGGGCCATGCTCTTCGTGGCCAGGTAATACTCCTTCCGCCGGGACGAAACGTGGCAGCCGATCTTCTCCTCGCTGTCGGTATAGGCGCGGGCGGTGTCGATGAAATTTATCCCCGCATCCAAAGCCGCGTTGAGCACCGGGCCCGCCTCGGCCAGCGTGCAGCGTTGCATGGGCAGGCCGCCGAAGGAAATGGCGGTGACTTCCAGGCCGGTGCGACCTAGCATCCTTTTTTCCAACACAATCACTCCTTTCCCGTTTTATTTCGGTCTGCGGCCCGGACAATCCTCCCGCGGCGCCATCAGATTTCCTAATCGCGGCAGCGGCCGCTCGGCCTGCCAATGCTAGCTTTATATGGGGGGAAGAAAATTATGCACACGCCGCCCGACGCCGGGCAGGACGGCAAAAGAGACGACCCGCGCGCATAATGCGGGCGGGTCGGCGTCAACTCGGCTGCAGGAGCTTCACGAACAGCTCCACCAGACTCGCGTCAAACTGGCGGCCGGCGCAGCGGACAAGCTCGGCCACCGCCTCCTCGTGCGGCATCGCCTTGCGATAGGGCCGGTCGTTGGTCATCGCGTCATAGGCGTCCACAATGCCGAGAATACGGCAGGGGAGGGGGATATCCTCGCCGGCCAGACCGAGCGGATAGCCCTCGCCGTTCCACCACTCCTGGTGCTTCAGGATCCAGTCGGCGATGGGAGCAAGCTCGGGAGAAGCCTGGGCGATGCGGTAGCCGATCTCGCAATGCCGCTTCATCACTGCGTACTCCTCGGCGGTCAGGCGGCCGGGTTTGAAAAGGATGTGGTCGGGCACGCCCACCTTGCCGATATCGTGGAACCTCCCCAGCAGCCGCAGGTCGGGCAGTTCGCTGCTCGGCAGCCCCGCGGCTACCGCCAGCCGCTCCATCAGATACTGGAGGCGGTCGGCGTGGCCGTCAGTCACAAAATCCCTGGCTTCGAGGGCCTGGGCGAGGGTGGCGACGATTGCGCTGTGGCCGCTCTGGTTGCTGTGAAGCTTCTCGCGGTACATATTGCGGTCGGCGGCCTTGAACGTATCGGTAAGCGTCTCGTCGACACAGGAACGGATGGCGCTGCCGACCGAAATCGAAAGCGGCGTCTTGGTTGTATCCCGGTAGTCGGCGACCGCTTTCTTGATCCGTCCGCAGGCCTTCTTTACCATCCCCGCGTCGCTGTTGGCCATTATCACCCCGAACTCGCCGCCGCCGATACGGGCCACAACGTCGCCCTCGCCGAAACAGCCTGCCATCATCTCGGCCGCCGCGACGATCAGCTTATCGCCGATGTCGTGGCCAAGTGTGCCGTTGATGAACTTCAGGCCGTCGATATCGCCCACGATAACTCCCACCGGCAGGAAACGCGCGTCGTTCATCCGCCGCAGCTCGGCTTCGAAAAAAGCGCGGTTGTTAAGCCCGGTGGCCTGGTCGGTCAGGCTCATCTTTTTCAGCTCGCGTTCCATCTCGCGGCGCTCGGTGATGTCGCGGATGATGGCGATCACCTCGTCGTCAGCCGAAGCCACGAGGCGGATCTCCCGGAAAAGCCGCCTGCCATCCGAAGCGGTGATTTCGTATTCGAACTCCTGCAGAGAACGGGTCTTGATCGTCTCCGCCATGCCGTGCGCTATCTTCTCCCCGAGATACAGCGGGGTAAATTCGCGGAGGTGTTTGCCGACGAAGGCATCGAGCGGGACGACCGACTCGGTGCTGCCGCCCTGCCTGAACTCCAGGAGGAAGCCGTCCGGGCTCAGGCGGAGGATGATATCCGGCATGGCGTCCAGAACGGCCTGGGTGCGGGCCCGCTGCAGCTCCAGGTCGGCCTCCATAAGTGCGCGCTCCGTCAGCTCCTCCCGCAGCGAGCGGTTGAGGCGGGCGTTCGCAAGGGTGATCGATGCCAGCTCCGCGAAACTGGCGAGCAGCTCCCGGGCATGCTCGTCCATTTCGTGATGGTCGAAATAATTAACACCGAAGACCCCGGCCACCTCGCCGCCGACGATCAGCGGGAAACCGGTCGAAGTCCGGATGACCCCGAAACCCTTGTCATCCATCCGGCTGTCCCACTTGTCGTAATCATGGATGACAAGCGGCAAACCGGAGTTCCATACCTGGCCGACCACGCCCTCGCCGCGGCGCTGGCGGAAGCCGATCTCCTTAATGGCGGTGCCGATCACCACCTTAAGCTCCATCGTCTGGCCGTCGTCGGTCAGGGTGTAAAGATAAGCGTGCGACGATTCCCCCAGGGCGGCAGCCTTCTCGACGATCAGGCGCAGCAGGGCGTCGACATTCTGTTCGTGCATGAGGGAAAAAGCCGTCTCCCGCAGCATCAGGAGGCACTCGTTCTGGCGGCGGATCTTGTCCTGGCTGACCAACATCTCGGTATACTGCTGGCGCAGCTCCTCCTCCACGGCGGTCAGTTCCTCGTTTGTCTGGGCGAGGGCTTCGTTGCGCTCGTGCACAGCCCGCTCCGAACGGACGATCGTTTCGAGGTTACTACGGATAACCCAGAACAGCATAGCTGCCGTTGCGGCGACGAACCCCCAGCCTTTGGCGACCTGCAGGGCGGTGATGGTAGCCGGATCCCGCGCGACCGATAACAGGATGGTGTCCGAAAACACGATCCATAAACCGGCGATTACAGCATACGTACAAGCAACTCTGGCGGCAATCAGGAAAGGATTGGTTTTCATCAGGCTGCCTCCCCCATCCGTCTGGAGCGGACAATTATGCTATTTTTCCAAAAATTCGACGTATTGCCGAATTGTTCCTGTTTTTTCGATTCCCTGCCGACAAAAAATCGGGAGGCAAAGATATTCAGCCTCCCGACTTCCGACCATCGTATTCCTCGTACCCGGCAAGGCCTCACCGGCAGCCGGTAAGATGCACCACCATCGCATCCCGCAGCTTCGGCTCGAACCACGTCGACTTCGGCGGCATAATCGCGCCGCGGTCGGCGATCGCCATCAGCTCCGCCACCGAAGTGGGGAAGAGGGAGAAGGCGACGGCGTATCTGCCGCCGTCCACCAGGCGCTCCAGCTCGGCCATGCCGCGGATGCCGCCGACGAAATTGATCCGCTTATCGGTGCGCGGGTCGCCCACCTTGAGGAGCGGCGCTAGCAGATTATCCTGCAGGATGCTTACATCCAGCGAAGCCACCGGGTCGTCGCCGCCGAAGCTTCCCGGCCTGGCGGTAAGCCTGTACCAGCGGCCGTCGAGATACATGCCGAACTCATGGGCCGCGGCCGGCTTACAGGCGCCGGCGGGATGCTCCTCGACGGTGAACTTCTCCTGTACGGCGGCCAGGAACGCGGCCGGCGCAAAACCGGCAAGATCGGCGACCACGCGGTTGTAATCCATTATCCGCACCTGGTCGTGGGGGAAGATCACCACCAGGAAGCGGTTATAATCCTCATCACCAGTGTGGGCGGGGTTCGCCGCCCGGCACTTTTCCCGCACCCGCGCCGCCGCCGCCGAACGGTGATGGCCGTCGGCGATATAAAGCGCCGGCACCTGCCGGAAAGCCTCTTCGAGGCCGGCGATATCGGCCGCCTCGTCCACAACGTACAGCGTGTGGCTTATCCCGTCCCCGGCGATGAAAGCGTATGCCGGCCGCTTCTGACGACAGCGCTCGACAAGAGCGTCGATGCCCCGGTCGGCCCGGTAGGTGACGAACACCGCCCCCGTCTGGGCGCCCGTCGCGGCGATGTGGTTCACCCGGTCGAGCTCCTTATCGGGACGGGTGAACTCGTGCTTCTTAATGACGCCCTCCTCATACTCGTCGACCGACGCCGCGGCCACCAGGCCCACCTGCGTATGGCCGCCCATCTTCTGCTCGTAAATATAGAAACAGGTTGCTGGATCCTGCCGCAGATACCCCTTGGCGGTGAAATCGTCGAGGGTGGCGCGCGCCTGGGCGTACACCGCCGGCGAATAATGATCGACATCGTCCGGCAGATCGACCTCCGACTTCGTCACCCGCAGGAAGCTGTAACGGTTTTCGGCGGTGATCCGCCGCGCCTCCTCGGAATCCATCACATCGTAAGGCAGCGCGGCGATGCTGGCGGCCAGCTCGGGGGCCGGCCGCAGACCGCGGAACGGTTTTACAGTTGCCATCGGGACCTTCCTTTCATTCAGCTGAGGTTGAAATTGACCAGTTTCGCGCCCAGGATGCCGTCCACCGCCTTGATCTTCATCATCACCGGGGTAGGCAGATCGGCCTCCACCGTCATAACCATTATGCTCGTGCCGGCGGTCTCGGTGCGGCCCACCTGCATGCCGGCGATATTGATGCAGTTGTCGCCGAGGATGGTGCCCACCTTGCCGATGATCCCCGGCTTATCGATATGCGGCCCGATCAGCAGCCAGCCTGTCGGGTCGACATCCACCCGGTAGCCGTCGATCATCACAATGCGGGCCTCCTCCTTGCCGAACAGCGTGCCGGCCACCATATGGGCGCCCTTGTCCGTGCGGATGCGGACGGTGATGAGATTGGCGAAGTTGGCCGTCTCCTTGCTCTTGATCTCCTTGGCCTTGATGCCGCGGGCTTTGGCCACGCCGGGGGCGTTGACATAGTTGACCGTCTCCTGGAGGATGGGGCCGAGCAGACCCTTCAGCACCGCCGTCGTAAGCATGCGGGTATCCACCTCGCTGATCTGGCCGTTATACTCCACCTCGACATGCTCGATACGCCCGTCAGCCAGGTGGACTGCCAGGCAGCCCATCTTCTCGGCCACACCCAGGTACGGCTTGATAACCTTCATAACATGTGCGGGCACGGGGGCGATATTGACCGCCGTCGTCACCGGCTCGCCGCGCAGGGCGATCAGGATGCCCTCAGCCACATCCACGGCCACGCCCACCTGGGCCTCGGCCGTCGACGCGCCCAGGTGGGGAGTGAGCACCACACTGTCGACGCCCAGCAGCGGGTTTGCGGCCTCAACGGGTTCCTTCTCGAAAACGTCGATCGCCGCGCCGGCCACAATACCCTCCTTGATGGCCTCGGCCAGGGCCGCCTCGTCGATCACCCCGCCGCGCGCGCAGTTCACGATCCGCACACCCGGCTTGACCTTCTTAAACGTCTCCTTGCCGAACAGCCCCTTCGTATCGGCGGTCAGCGGCAGGTGCAGCGTGATGAAATCGGCGCCTGCCAGCACCTCGTCGAGCTCGACGAGGTCGATATCGTGAGTCCGGGCATGCTCGGCGCTGATGAACGGATCATACGCCAGCACCTTCATCTCCATCGCCAGCGCCCGTTTGGCCACCCCGGTGCCGATGCGGCCGAGACCGAGCACGCCGAGAGTCTTGCCCCGCATCTCCACACCGACGAACTTGCTTCGCTGCCACTCGCCGCTCTTCACCGACTGGTGTGCCTGCGGGATATTGCGGGCCAGGGAAAGCATCATCGCCATCGTATGCTCGGTGGCGGCGATCGTGTTCCCTTCCGGGGCGTTCAGCACGATAATGCCCTTCTTCGTCGCCGCGTCCACGTCGATATTATCCACGCCGACGCCGGCCCGGCCGATGACCTTCAGATTGTCGGCCGCCTCGATCACCGCCTTGGTGACCTTCGTCTCGCTGCGCACCACCAGCGCGTCGTAACCCGGGATTAAAGCGATAAGCTCCTCGGGCGGCAGCTTCAGCTTCACATCCACATCGTGGTCCTGGCGCAGGATGGCTACACCCTTATCGGATACCGGGTCGGATACGAGTATTTTCATATTGTGTTCCCTCCAGAAAAATATTCTTGCTTATAAAAAAACCGCCCCGAAATTGGGGCGGGTTTTTCCGCGGTGCCACCCAGCTTATGCCGCCGCCGCAGGTCGCTAACAAAAATACCCTCATCCCTACAGGGACGAGAGTATATTCCCGCGTTGCCACCCACATTGCCAAACGGCCAACTTAAGCCGCTTTATCGGGCGGCGCCCGTCATGATTCGTCACCAGCCGCTCCAGGGCGGAACCGCATGCCCGGCCACCGGCTCGCACCATCCGCCGGCTCTCTGAAGGCACACAACACTTGGCTTCCCTTTCAACGCGTTGCCATATAAATTTAGTTCTGATTATAAGCCATCCCTCCGGTAAAGTCAAGTGTCTTTTGCCCAAAAACATTTGTCGCGGCCGACAGAAAAATACTCTTTACCCCGCTTGTCGGCCCCTATTCGGCAGGAATACCGCCACTCCCGCCCAGAATATGTACTTACTGCCAAAAAAGGAGGAATGACCATGGACAAGGACCGTATCAAAGAATACCGCGACCTCTTCGCCAAAAAGGCCAAGGAAATGTGGGACGACCTCGGCGACGAAGTGAAATGGGCCAAGGACGTCACCGAAATCCGCCTCCAGATGGAATTTCTCGAGGCCAAGCAGGACCGTCTCTTCAAGGAATACGGCAAAACCGTCTTCCTGACCGGCCAGTGCGAAGGTCCGGCCGTCGACTCCCTCCTCAAAGAAATCGGCGTCCTCGAAGACGAGCTCCAGAAAAAATACCTCGCCCTCCAGAAACTGAAGGCCAACGGGTAAGAACAATAAAGAGCCGGACGACTGTCCGGCCCTTTTTGTTTTCGGTCGATAATGAAATCATCTCAGCACAACCTCGGCGATGACGGCCGTCAGCATCGCCACGCTCAGACTCCCGTTCAGGTTGAAAAACGCCACCCCGGCGCGGGAAAGATCGGCCGGGCTTATCAGACGGTGCTGCCAGAAAAGCAGCAGAGCGGCGGCCGCGACCCCCAGCCAGTAGAAAACCCCGAGGCCCAGCATATGGCCGCAAAGAGCGAACAGACCGGCGGCGACAACATGGAAAACCTTCGCGACCCGCAGCCCGGCCGCGATGCCGAACCGCGCCGGGATGGAGTAAATCCCCGCCGTGCGGTCGAAATCGTAATCATCGCACGCGTAAATGATATCGAACCCGGCCACCCACACCGTCACCGCCGCGGCCAGCGCCAGCGCCGCCGCATCCGCCGAGCCGGTGATCGCCACCCAGGCTCCCAGCGGCGCGAGAGCGAGCGTCCCGCCGAGAAAGAGGTGGCACAGCCAGGTGAACCGTTTCGTGTAAGAATACAAAGTAAGCGCGATCACCGCCACCGGGAATAGGCGGAAAGCGAGCGGACTGAGATTATATGCGGACACCGCCAGCAGCAGCAGCGAAAAAGCCGTGTAAAGCCACACCGTCCCGAGCGGCAGCAGGCCGCGGGGCAGGGCCCGCGCCGCCGTGCGCGGGTTGGCGGCGTCGATATAGCGGTCGATGATGCGGTTAAGCGACATCGCGGCCGTCCGGGCGCCGACCATCGCCAGCGTTATCCAGACGAAATCGTGGAAGCTTGGCAGGCGCTGCTCAGCGAGCAGCGCGCCGGTATAAGCGAACGGCAGCGCGAAAACGGTATGCTCGAACTTGATCATCTCCAGGAAAACCGCAAGTTTAGCCAGGCCCACGCGCTCCCCCCTTACTTCCTGCCGGTATGGACAGCGACGATCCCGCCCGTCAGCTCATGATAAACGGCCTCCTTAAGACCGACCGCGCGGAAAATATCGCGGATCTCGGCCTGATGGGGAAAGCGCCGCAGCGACTCGGGCAGCCAGCGGTACGGTCCGTCCACACCCACCCCCGCCTTGCCCAGCAGAGGCAGAATCTGTTCGAAATACAGATAGTAAAGCTGCTTGAACACCGGCGCCCCGGGCTTGGCCAGCTCCAGAGAAACCACCGTGCCGCCCGGCCGCACCACCCGCCGCATCTCCGCCAGCACGGCGGCGATATCCGGCACGTTGCGCAGCGCGAAGCCGATCGTGGCGCAGTCGAAACTGTCGTCGGGAAAAGGCAGGGCCATCGCGTTGCCCTCCACCAGCTCGACCGAGCGGCCGAAGGAGCTGGCGGCGATATTCGCCGCCGCCACATCCAGCATCTCGCGGCAAAAATCCAGACCCGTCACCCGTCCGTCCGGACCGGCGGCCCTCGCGAGCTCCAGGGAAAGGAGGCCGGTCCCGCAGCACACATCGAGCGCCCGTCCGCCAGCCGCCAGTCCCGTCCGCTCGACGGCGAACCGCCGCCAGTACTTGTCGCGGTTGAAGCTCAGCAGCGTGTTCATCAGATCGTAACGGCGGGCGATAGCGGCGAACACGCCATGGACATACTTCTCTTTCGCGGTCGTAAAATCAGCCACAGGGCATACTCTCCTAGTTTTAAGCTATAACCATTATACTGCCGTGTTGCCTGGCAGACCAGATGGAAAATTTTTATCTCCCCATCCCCGGCCGCCAGGAAACGCCTTATCCGGGCAGAATATATCTCAAATAAACCCCCCGCGGGCTTTTTTGCCCGCGGGCTGTAGAAAAGGAGGTTATATCGTGCAAGAAATCAGCTTCAGCGACCAGGCGAACAAGGCCATGGAAGTGCTCAGCCAGGGAGCCTTCCTCACCGCCGGCGACAGCGGCAAAAACAACGTCATGACCATCGCCTGGGGCGCAATAGGCTTCATGTGGGGCAAACCCGTCTTCACCGTCATGGCGCGGCCATCCCGCCACACCCACAAATTCATGGCCGGCGGCGAATTCACCGTCAGCCTGCCGCTCGCCGGCATGAAGGACGCCCTCGCCCTCTGCGGCAGCAAATCGGGACGGGATATCGACAAAGTCAAGGCGGCCGGCCTCACCCTCCGGCCGGGCAGCAAGGTCGCCGCGCCGGTCGTGGACGGCTGCGGCCTCTACTACGAATGCCGGGTCGTCTACCAGTACGACATGGTCCCCGGCCAGCTCGACAAAAGCTTCAATGCCCAGTGGTACAAGGATGGGGATCATCATACCGTATACGTCGGCGAAATCGTCGCCTCTTACATGGACTAACGGCCGTTGATAAACCCCCATCTGCGGCGTTGCTCCTCAGAGCGCTTGCTTGCGTACGTCCCATAGTACGCGGCGCGGCGCGCTCTTCCGGTGCGCCTTGCATCTAGGGGTTTCTGAACGGCCTTGGCCTGGTTTTCCCGTTGCCGTCAAAAAAGCGAGTCTGAATAGACTCGCTTTTTTGTTATATTCAACCTTCGTTTTCCGTCTCCGCGTGCGCGGCCTTCGCCTGCTTGCGCCGCTGCTGCTTCCAGTAGCCGAAGCCGACCACCGCTACCGTTATCACCGTCGGCACGAGCCAGTGAGGCAAGTAGGCGGCGACATGGGGGCCGATCTTCGGGTCGGCGTTGATCATCTCCCCCGCCGTCCAGGCGATAAGCGCGGCGCCGATATAAACGATGATCGGGAACCGGTCCATAAGCACGACAAGAATCTTGCTGCCGAAAATGATCAGCGGGATGCTCAGAGCCAGGCCGACGCCGAGGAGGAGATAATCGCCGTTCGCGATCGCCGCGATCGCCAGCGTGTTGTCGAGGCTCATCACGATGTCGGCGATGATGATCGTCTTCACCGCCGCCCAGAGGTTGTCGGACGCGTTGATGTTATCGCAGTGGCTATCTTCGACGAGGAGCTTGGCGGCGATCCAGACGAGCAGCAGGCCGCCGGCGAACTGGAGATAAGGAATCTGCAGCAGGACAACCGCAACGATAGTGAGGACGATCCTAAGCCCTATCGCCCCGGCACTGCCCCACAGGATGGCCATCTTCTGCTGTTTGGGCGGCAGGCAGCGGCTTGCCATGGCAATGACTACCGCGTTGTCGCCGCTGAGAACGATGTTCACCATCATGATTTTGGATAGTGCGACTAAGAACTCCATTTTTTAACTCCTTGCTCTAAAAAATTTCCCCTGGACAGCCTCCTAAAATGTTTTCCGTGGGAAACGGATATCTTCAAATTATCACCGTATTCGCCTACTGTCAAGAGTGCGGTTTCACATTAAAAACCTTAATAATCCGCCGCGCCTGGCTCCGCAGAAAACAGCCGGCCCGCGACGGAACTCCAGTCGCGGGCCGGCCATATCCTTGCCTGTGGCGCAGATTATACAGACATTTCCTTCACATCCGGCGCGACGGTGAAGGCAGCGGCGGTAGCGGCCCTGACCTCCTCGACGGTGACGCCGGGGGCCGTCTCGGTCAGTACCAGGCCCCGGTTGTCGCGGATAAAGACAGCCAGATTCGTGACCACCATATCGACCTCCTGCTGCGCCGTCAGCGGCAGGGTGCACTTCTTGAGAATCTTCGGCGAGCCGTCCTTGGCCGTGTGCTCCATGGCCACGATCACGCGCTTCGCGCCCACCACCAGGTCCATGGCGCCGCCCATACCCGGGACGATCTTGCCCGGCACCATCCAGTTGGCCAGGTTGCCTTCCTCGTCCACCTCCAGGCCGCCGAGGACGGTGGCCGCGAGATGGCCGCCGCGGATGATCGCGAACGACATCGCGCTGTCGAACACCGCGCCGCCCGGCAGGATGGTCACCGGCTTGCCGCCGGCGTTCGTCGTATCGGGGTCGGTAGCGCCGTTGGCCGCGCCCAGGCCGACGAAGCCGTTCTCCGAATGGAGGGTGATATGGACGCCGGCGGGGATAAAATCGGCCACGAGCGTCGGTATGCCGATGCCGAGGTTGACGAGGTCGCCGTCCTCGAACTCGCGGGCGATGCGTCTGGCGATCAGTTCTTTCGAATCCATCTTCCTCTCCCCCTCCTAACCCTGCACCAGGTATTTGACGAAAATACCCGGCAGCATCACGGCGTCCGGATCGATGGCGCCGATCTCGACGATATTCGTTGCTTCGACGATCACCACTTCGGCGGCCGTAGCCATCAGCGGGTTAAAATTGCGGGCCGAGCTGTGGAAAACGAGATTGCCCGCCTTATCGGCCGTGTGGGCCTTTATGAAGGCGACGTCGGCCCGCAGCGGCTTCTCCAGCAAGAACTCGCGGCCGTCGACGGTAATAATCTGCTTGCCTTCGGCGACGACCGTGCCCAGGCCGGTGGGGGTGAGAACGCCGCCCAGCCCCGCGCCGCCGGCGCGGATCCTCTCCGCCAGCGTGCCCTGGGGCACAAGATCGACCGCCATCTCGCCGGCGTTCATCTGACGGCCGGTCTCGGGATTGGTGCCGATATGAGAAACAATCGCCTTTTTCAACTGCTTCTTTACCACCAGCTTGCCGATCCCCTTTTCCGGGGTAGCGGTATCGTTGGCGATAACGGTGAGACCCTTCGTCCCCTGAGCGACAAGCGCGTCCACCAGAGACTCCGGAGTGCCGACCGCCAGAAAGCCGCCGATCATGACGGTCATGCCGTCCTTGACCATCGCCGCGGCCTCTTTGGGGGTAATCATTTTCGCCATAACAGATCCTCCTGAACCGGAGGGGCAGCTAATCTGCCCCTCCGCCTTTTGTTACACTTAGAATATCATCAGACCCAGGCAGATAAGAATACCGCTCCAGATCAGCGTCATGACGCAGTAGCCCATGATGTCGCGGACGCCGAGCTTGGCGATCCCCAGAAGGGGCAGCGCCCAGAACGGCTGGATCATGTTGGTCCACTGGTCGCCGTACGCGATGCTCATCGCCACCTTCGCCGGGTCGACGCCGAGCGCCATGCCGGCCGGGATATTGATCGGGCCCTGCACGATCCACTGGCCGCCGCCGGAGGGGACGAACAGATTGATCACGCCGCCGGCGAGGAAGGTGAACAGCGGGAAAGTGAAGGGGGTCGAGAACGAGATGAACCACTTGGCGATAATGGCGGCCAGGCCCGAGGAAACCATGATACCCTGGATACCGCCGTACAGCGGGAACTGGAGGGCGATGCCGCCCGCTCCCTTGATAGCCTCATTCATCGCCCGCACATAATTGATCGGCGTCATATGGAGAATGACACCGGCGACAAAGAAGATGCAGATAACAATATTGAGGGTAAGATCGAGACCTTTCGTGGCGAAATAATGGCCGAGGTAAACCAGGCCCATCGCCCCGAAAAGCATGTTGATCGCGACGCTGTTCTCCAGCCTGGTCGCGAAAGTCTGCTCGGTCGGGGGAGCCGCCTCGGGCGCATCGGCGAGCAGCTCGGGATCGACCGTCCTGATGTCCTCCGGTTTGGGCGCCATCATCTTGAACAGCAGCGGCAGCGTAATGATGATCGACCAAGTAATGATAAGGTTCCAACTGGAAAATATCGTGCTGGAAACGGGGATGACCCCGGTCAGCTTTTCCACCAGGTGGCCCTTGGTGGCGATAGCCAACGGGATCGAGCCCGAAATGCCGCCGTGCCAGATAACGAAGCCCGAGTAACCGGCCGCGACCACGAAGCTGTAGTCCGTCCCCTTAACGCGGCGGGCCAGTTCACGGGCCAGCAAAGCGCCGACCACCAGGCCGAAGCCCCAGTTCAGAAAGCTGGCCACGCCCACCACGAAGCAGTTGAGCATAGCGGCCTGGGAACCGTCCTTAGGGATCGACGCCAGCGTGGCCAGGAACGATTTCACCGGCTTGCTGCTCGCCAGCGCGTGGCCGGTAACGAGGATCAGGATCATCTGCATAGCGAAAGCGATGATTCCGTACAAACCGTTGCCCCACATGGCAATCAGGGCCATAAAGCTCTTCCCGGTAAGTGCGAGCGCCATTACGAACGCCACGAAGGTAAGTAGGATTGCGAACAAATAGGCATCCGGCAGATATCTCTGCACTAGAACGACAAAAAAGTTGGCCATTCTGTTAAGCATAACTCTTGCTCCTCCTTTTAACTTTATTGTTATCGGGGGGGCTGTAGCTCAATAGCGGATCCACATCCTCCTTTCCCCAAATTAGCAAACCATCCCTAGGATATCTGTTGCAATTTGCGTGCCAAAACCGGGCTGTTCGGCGAGCCGCGCCGTTACTGGCCCGGAGCGCCGCGCCCCCAAGGGGTGTGAAATTTTTTTCACAATTGCCCCTTTTCTGACAACTTTTTCGGAATTTTTTTGCACATCTCAAATTAACCCGACCGGCGGTTTCCGTCATGGACTCAATTCTGGCCGGAACGCAGGATTTCCTTCTTGTTATCCCTGGCAGAGAAATATTCATTTCTGTCGCCGGCGATGCGGCAGGGCGGAAAAACGGCCAACCCCCTCGCCGTTTAGGCGGGGGGGGTGTCGTCACTCAGCTGTCTGTTCGCCTTCCAGCACCGCCTTGCCCAGGCCGTGCTCATCGATCTTGTACTGCAGCGCCCGGCGGCTGATATCCAGCGTCTGGGCGGTCTTGCCGCGGTTGCCGCCGCAGGCCTTGAGAACCCGGGCGATGATCTGCTTCTCCACATGGTGCATCATATCGCGCAGCGTCCCGGAATGGGGGATAGCCACCTGCGGCTGGACGCCGTCGGCCGACAGGCCCGGCAGGTCCTGGACGCCGATCACGCCGCTCGACATTATCACCGCCCGCTCCAGCGCGTTGGCCAGCTCGCGCACGTTCCCCGGCCAGCGGTGCCGCTTTAACCGCTCGGCCGCCTCAGCGGTGATGATCGGCGGCTCGCGGTGGGCCTCGGCGGCGAAATGGCGCAGAAAATAATCGACCAGCAGCGGGATATCCTCCTCGCGCTCCCGGAGCGGCGGCACGTGGATAGGCACCACCTTCAGCCGGTAGTAAAGATCCTCGCGGAAATCACCGCCGCGGACCATGGCCTCGAGATCGCGGTTGGTCGCCGCGATTATCCGCACATCCACCTTGATCGTCTCCGTGCCGCCCACCCGCTCGAACTCGCGCTCCTGCAGCACCCCCAGCAGCTTGACCTGCAGGGCGGGAGTAAGCTCGCCGACCTCGTCGAAAAAGATCGTCCCCCTGTCGGCCAGCTCGAACCGGCCCGGCTTGCGGGCCACCGCCCCCGTGAACGCCCCCTTCTCGTAGCCGAACAGCTCGCTCTCCAGCAGGCCCTCGGGCAGCGCGCCGCAGTTCACCTTGATGAACGGCCCGTCGCGGCGCAGGCTGTTGTTGTGGATGATCTTCGCGATCAGCTCCTTGCCGCTGCCGCTTTCGCCGGTCACCAGGACGGTCGCGTTCGTCTGGGCCACCCGGCCGACCTTCTTGTAGACCTCCTGCATCACCGCGCTCGTGCCGATGATATTGCCGAGCTTATACTTGTCCTGGACCTCCGTTCTCAGCGCCGTAACCTCGTCGCGCAGGCTCTGCAGCTGGAAGGCGCGGTCGAGGATGATCCTCAGCTCCGCGACATTATACGGCTTGACCAGGTAATCGAACGCCCCGTTCTTCATCGCGTCGACCGCCGTGTCCACCGTCCCGTGGGCGGTCATAAGGATAACGGCCGTGTGGGGCTGCTCGCCGCGGATGATCTCGAAAGCCTCCATCCCGCCCATCACCGGCATCTTGATATCCATCACGATCACGGCAGGCTTCACCTGCCGGGCCTTCTCCACCGCCTCCCGGCCGTTCTCGGCCAGAAACACGCTGTAACCCGCCTTGCGGACCACCTCCTCGATAAGACGGCGGACGCTCAGCTCGTCATCCACCACCAGCACGCGGTTATTGGCATTCATGGCTATCGCCCTCCAGCGCCGGCAGGACGAGCGTAAAAACGCTGCCCCGCCCTAAAGTTGAATCGACGAGAATCTTGCCTCCCCAGCTCGCCATCAGCCGCTCGGCCACCGACAGGCCGAGGCCGGTACCGTCGTCCTTCGTGGTGAAGAAGGGATCGAACAGCTTGCCGACATTCTCCGGAGCGATGCCCACGCCGGTGTCGGCGATGCTGACACGCACCGTTTTGTCGCCCGGCACGAAAAACGTATTGACGCGGACCTCCCCGTCATGGTCGACAGCCTTGCCGGCGTTGATCAGCACATTAATCAGCACCTGCTTGAAGCGCTCGCTGTCCGTATTCACCATCGGCAGCCCGGGGGCGAGCGCGCGGACGATCTCGATGCGGCTGCGGGCCGCCTTAGGCTCGATCAGCAACAGCGAGTCGGCCACCACCGTATTGATATCGGTCGGTCCCACCCCCGAAGCCGGCGGCCGGGCGAAGGTCAGCAGCTCCTCGATGAGGCGGTTCATGCGGGCCGTCTCCTTGATGATTATATCGGTATACTCCCTCTGCTCCGCCGGCGTGATCTCCTCGCTGAGCAGCTGGGCGAACCCCTTCACCGCCATCATCGGGTTGCGGATCTCGTGAGCGAGCCCGGCCGCCAGCTCGCCGGCCAGGGCGAGGCGTTCGGCCCGCTGCACCTGCTCCTCCAGCCGCCTCTTCGCCGCCAGGCTGTGGGCCATATCGTTGATAGCCGCCGAAATCTCGCCCATCTCGCCGCCGAGGCGGGGCAGCTGATGGGTCAGGTCGCTCTTCAGGCGCATTAGGCCGCCTTTTATCTGTTCGATATCGGTTGCCAGCCAGCCGACGAGATACGCGACGCCGGCGATCCCGAGGATTAGACCGAGGGCGATCGCCAAGTAAGCCTGCCGCGTCATGGCGCGGATCTGCAGCTGGATATCGGCCGTCAGCTCGTTGGCCCAGATATAACCGATAACCTTGCCGTCCCTCACGACCGGATGCATGGCGTTCATGATCTCGCCGCGGACAAGGGCGCCCTCCTGGACGCGCGGGCTGCCGGTAGCCATCACGATGCGCCCCTCGTGGGTCGGGCCGATCGGCAGACCGACCTTGTCGGCGTACACATTGCTCGGTCCGTATGTGATGATAGCGTCGAGATCGCGCGAGTAGTAACCCACGCCGATGCCGGGGTAAGCGGCCGCCACCTCGTCGGTGTAGATGGCCAGCTCGCGGTTCAGAACGGCGATCCGCTCGTCTCGCCCGGCGCCCGGGGGACTGCGGCGGGCTAAAATATCTTCATAGCTGCCGGCCAGGTACCTGTCGAGCATCCGGGCGGCGCCGAACAGCTTCTGCTGCTTCTCCGCCACCAGAGCCTGCTCGGCGCTGACCATCATGAAATAGCCCGCCACAAGTATCGGCAGGGCGACAACAACCACCGTAAGGATCAAAAGCCGCCCGCGCAGGCTACGCGGCCACATCGGCACCACCCCTTTCCAGGACAAATTCCACCTTCCCGCCGAGATTCCTTGTGACAGATTTTTCCGGCCGCGCCGCCCAAAGAGAAAACCCGGTACCGTCAGGTACCGGGCCAGGTTGTTGACATAGTCAGACTGGTGAGAAAGGTCCAGATGCAAGGCGCACCGGAAGAGTGCGCCGCGCCGCGTACTTTGGGACGTACGCAAGCAAGCGCTCTGAGGAGCAACGCCGCAGATGGGCCTTTATCGACAGTCTGATCCGGTACCGTCAGGTACCGGGCATATCGTCGTTCCCATCGTCCGTCTTCCCCTGCGCCGCCTGCTCCTTGCGGGCGTCGCGGGCCAGCGTCCACGCCTCGCGCGCCATCTCCAGCACCCGCTTCTCGTTCTTGGCCTGCGGGTTGCCGACCACCTTGGCGAGATAATTCAGCGCCTCCGGCAGCCGGTCGGTGCGGCGCAAAAGCTCGCCGATCAGGTATTCGAGCGTTATCTGGCTCATATTGCCGATCGGCAGTCGCTCCTTGAGGAAAGCCTCTTCGTAATGAGCGCGGGCCTGGTCCAGCATCGCCTTCTCCTCGTCGGGCAGCCCGCCCTCCCGGTACAGCCAGGCCAGCTTGAGGTACAGGCTCGCCTGCCTGCTGGGAAGGGTGCCGGCCAGATCGGCGAAGAAGATCGCCAGCTTATAAGTCGTCACCGCATCCTGGCGGGAGCGCTCCCCGCCGAAGTTCACCTTCACATCCCGGCCTTTAAGGAACGCCTTCACCGCCGCCATCTTGGCCGGCTGCTCCTCGAAATAAGTGTCCTGAGCGGCGTAGCCGCAGTGGGGACAGACCCAGATCGAGTAATAGTAAGGGTTGGCCTCTTTGTAATACGTGCAGAAATCGCTGTCCTGCTTGACCATCGACAGGCGGTTGCGCATCTTCGTGACCGTGAACTTCTTATCGCACACCACGCAGGACTTTTCAACCGTGTACAAAATATCAGCCAAAACCATCCCTCCCCCGCAATCCGCAAGGAACCCTTAATTGCCCTTCAAATCGCGGGCCATCGTCCGGGCAGCCCCCGCGAACATCATCGTATCGGTGCCGACGCACAGCATCCGCACCCCAAGACCCCGCCAATAACCAGCCTGGGCGGCGTCGAAACAGAACATCCCCGATATCTTGCCGCTTTTCACCGTCCGGTCGACGATCGAATGCACGATGCGGGTGAATTCCGGATCGTCGAAGCGGCCGGGCATCGCCATCGAGTGCGACAGATCGGCGGGGCCGACAAACACGCCGTCCACCCCGTCGACGGACAGGATCTCGTCGAGGGCCGCGGCCGCCCGGATATCCTCGGCCTGCACGATGACAAGCGTATTGTCGTTCGAATCGGCGATATACTTATCGAGCGGCTGGAACCCGTAGCGGGCGGCGCGGACGATCCCCGCGAGGCCGCGGTCGCCCCGGGGGCAATACTTCACGGCCCGCACGGCCCGGTCGGCCTCCGCGGCGCTGTTCACCTGCGGCACCAGAACGCCGCGGGCGCCGATATCCATAGCCCGCAGTATATAAGCCGGGTCGTTTTTCGTCACCCGGACCATCGGCGTCAGGCCGCTCACCTCAGCGGCGCGGATCATCGACTCCACCTCGGCGATATCGTTGGCGCCGTGTTCGGTATCGATAATCGCATAATCGAAACCGGCATAGCCGAGTATTTCCACGCTCGCCGGCGCGTTCGTCAGCACCATCACGCCGTTGACGGCGCCGCTTGAAAGTTTCTGCTTCAGCAAAGCGACCACATCCTTTACACCATATAACTTATATTATTTAGTTATCCCCGCGCCAATCCCCTGCAAAATCGGCAAAGTTTTCGCCAGACGAAAAAATAGCCGGGGATAGCCCCGGCTATTTCCATCCATATATGGTCGAACCGAAGCCCGCTCTCATCGACGGCCGCCTACTTTTGCACCGCGGCCCAGGCCTTGATCGCGTCAACATACTGGCGGGAAAAATCGTCGAGCGACATCCCGGCGGCGCTGGCGTCCTGCGGGGCGAGACCGACGATCTCGCGGTCGTCGTAATAAATCGTCACATACGTCCCGTCGCTGTCGAGAATAAAGCGGTCGGCGTTGAAATCGGGCGTCCGCGAAGCCAGGTAAAGCGCGCCCGCCATCAGATACGCCCGGTAAAGCGGCTTATTGCCGCGGTACGTGGCGGTCAGCGGCGGCAAAGTAAGGCCGCCGTCGGTCGCCTGGGCGGTGGCGCCCTTCGCCGTCACGGTTGGATGGACCTTGGCATCGTTTATGTACCCCTGGACGAGGGACACCCTTGCCTCAGGCTCGGGGTGGGTCGAAAACAGACCGTAGTTGCCCTTGCTGGAAAGATCGTTCAGTTTCTGCAGCCCCATCAGCATACTGTACGGGTTATACCCGGCCCTGACCGTATGCTGGAAACCGAGCTGGTCGGCCTCCCGCTCGTCGCCGCGGCTGTAGCCGGCCATGATCGCATTATAAGCCAGATTCTGCAGAATAACGCCCCGGTCGCCGAACAGCACGCCGAACAGGATGCTCATCCCCAGGCTCTTCTCGAGCTGCCTCACCGTATGGCGCTTCGAAATATGCCCTACCTCGTGGCCGATGATACCGGCCAGCTCCTCGTCGGACGGCATATAATCGACCAGGCCCTTGAAAAGATAAACGAATCCGCCTGGCAGTGCGAGGGCATTGACTTCCTTATTATTGAGCACCTTAAAAGAGTACTGTATATCCTGCCTGTCGCTCGCCGCCGCTATCTTGGCGCCGATGCGGGCCACCCGCGCCTGCAGCTCAGGATCGGTCACCAGGCCGTACTTCGTCTCCAGGTCCATGGCGACGCGGCGGCCGATCTCAATCTCTTCCTTCGTACTGATTAAAGCGGCTTCCGCCTGGGGCAGCCAGCCGGCGATGCAGGCGAGCAGTGTCAGCGAGACAAGCAGTCCGGCTATTTTGCGCCATCTGTCGTGCATATCCTTCTCCTCCCCGGAGGGACAACCCCCCTGAAGAAATTTTACCGGATTATGCCGCGGGAAGCAAGGACTTCCGGTTTAGCGGCCCCCATGTAAAAATTCCCGCGCCAGCAAATTTTTCCAGAATCATCACGTTTTAGTGGCCATTCGGACGATATATAGTGTATAATAAATAGCATGAATCGAAAATTATTGTAACACATTCCGGGAAAAGCGCAGGTGAGTGGTATCGAACTGTCTAAGCGTCAGGAGGCAATCCTGGCAATAGTCAAAACCTTCGGCCCCATAACAGGCAAAGAAATCGCCGACCGTCTCAACCTCAGCCGGGCGGCGCTCCGGCCCGACCTCGCCATCCTCACCATGTCCGGGCTGCTGGGCGCCAGACCCAGAGTCGGCTACTACCTCACCGGCAAAGAGCCGTCCGACGTCATCGCCGGCGTCCTCGGCAGCGTCAGGGTGGCCCAGGCGCTCTCCCAGCCCGTCGCCGTCCGCGATACCAGCTCGGTATACGACACCATTGTCACCATGTTCGTCGAGGATGTCGGCACCATCATTGTGGTATCCGAAGGGGGCTTCCTCGAAGGCGTCGCTTCCCGTAAAGATATGCTAAAAGCGGCGATGACTGGAAAGAATATCAACAAAATGCCGGTCAGCGTCTCCATGACCCGCATGCCCAACATCATCGTCACCAACCCCGAGGAGCACGTCCTGCAGGCGGCGCAGAAGCTCCTCAGCCATCAGGTGGACGCCCTGCCCGTCGTCGTGTCCGTCAAGACCGACGCCGGCGAGAAGCTGCAGGTAGTCGGCCGCTTCTCAAAGACCAACATCACGCGGCTGTTCGTGCAGCTAGCCGGGAAGTAGGGGGTTACGGCCATCAACCTGAAGCTCGAATGTCCCACAATCTATATTCTCTCCGACTCCATCGGCGAGACCGGCGAACTGGTCGTCAGAGCCGCCGCCAGCCAGTTCAACGCCGGCAACATCGACGTGCGCCGCATCCCTTACCTCAACTCGGCCCGCGACGTCGAAGACGCCATGCTCGAAGTATCGGCCTGCCAGGCCGCCGTCGTCTACACCCTCGTCCGCCCCGACCTCCGCGAAGTACTTATAGCCAAAGCCCAGGAACTCGCGGTCGTCTGCGTCGACATCATGGGCCCCATCATAAGCTGCCTCGCCGCCGTCACCGGCAGGCAGCCCCGCCTTGAGCCCGGCCTCATCCACAAACTTGACGAAGCCTACTTCAGCAAACTCGAAGCGGTCGAATTCGCCGTCAAATACGACGACGGCAAGCAGCCGTGGGGGCTCGCCAAAGCCGACCTCGTCGTCATCGGCGTATCCCGCACCACCAAGACGCCGCTGTGCATGTTCCTCGCCCACAAAGGCATCAAAGCCGCCAACGTGCCGCTCGTGCCAGAGGTCCCGGTACCCGAGGAACTGCTCGGCCTGCCGGCCGAAAAAGTCGTCGGCCTCACCATCAGCCCGTCCCTGCTGCACGACATCCGCCGCGAGCGGCTCAAAACCCTCGGCCTCGCCGAAGGGGTCGACTACGCCAACCTCGAGCGCATCTACCAGGAACTCGACTACGCCCAGCGCATCATGCACAAGATCGGCTGCCTCATCGTCGACGTAACCAACAAAGCCGTCGAAGAGACGGCGGCAAAAATACTCGAGCACTATCGGAAGGGAGCTGGCAAATAAATGCCTAAATACGTCTACCTGTTCAACGAAGGCCGCGCCGACATGAAAGCGCTTCTGGGCGGCAAAGGGGCCAACCTCGCCGAAATGAGCAACATCGGCCTGCCTGTGCCGCCGGGCATGACCATAACCACCGAGGCATGCATCGACTACTACAAACTCGGCAAAACGCTGCCGGCCGGGCTCATGGAGGACGTCTACGTCAACCTGGCGGTCATCGAAAAGAAAACCGGCAAACTGTTCGGCGACCCCGCTAACCCGCTCCTCGTCTCCGTGCGCTCGGGCGCCATGTTCTCCATGCCAGGCATGATGGACACCATCCTCAACCTCGGCCTCAACGAGGCCACCGTCAAAGGCCTCGCCGAAGCCACCGGCAACCTCAGATTCGCCTACGACGCCTACCGCCGCTTCATCCAGATGTTCAGCGACGTCGTCCTCGAAATACCCAAAAGCGAATTCGAACACCGGCTTGAAGATGAAAAGCGCCGCCACGGCGTCACCTACGACCAGGAACTCACCGCCGAGGCCCTCCGCGGCCTCCTCGACAGATACAAGGACCTCGTCCTCGCCCGCCTGGGCACACCCTTCCCCGAAGACCCGCGCCAGCAGCTCAAGATGGCCGTCGAAGCCGTCTTCCGCTCCTGGAACAACGACCGCGCCATCATCTACCGCAACCTCAACAAAATCTCCCACGACCTCGGCACCGCCGTCAACATCCAATCCATGGTCTTCGGCAACATGGGCAACGACTGCGGCACAGGCGTCGCCTTCACCCGCAACCCCTCCACCGGCGAAAAGACCCTCTACGGCGAATACCTAACCAATGCCCAGGGCGAAGACGTCGTAGCCGGCATCCGCACCCCCAACCCCATCGCCAAGCTCCGGGACGAGATGCCCGAAGTCTTCAGACAATTCGTCGCCACCGCCGAGCTGCTCGAAAAACACTACAAAAACATGCAGGACATCGAATTCACCATCGAGCGCGGCAAACTCTACATGCTCCAGACGCGCAACGGCAAGCGCACCGCCCAGGCCGGCATCAAAATCGCCTTCGACATGGTCGCCGAAGGCCTCATCGGCAAACGCGACGCCATCCTGCTCGTCGAGCCCGCGCAGCTCGACAAGCTACTCCACCGCCAGATCGACACCGCCGCCAAGCTCGACGTCATCGCCAAGGGCCTGCCCGCCTCCCCCGGCGCCGCCTCCGGCAAAGCCGTCTTCTCCGCCGACGACGCCGAGAAATGGGCCAAAAACGGCCATAAAGTACTGCTCGTAAGCACCGAAACCACCCCTGACGACATCCACGGCATGGTCGCCGCCCAGGGCATCCTCACCAGCCGCGGCGGCATGACAAGCCACGCCGCCGTCGTCGCCCGCGGCATGGGCAAACCGTGCGTCTGCGGCTGCGAAGCCATCAAAGTCGACTTCGCCCGCCGCGAATTCACCGTCGGCAACCTCACCGTCAAAGAAGGCGACCTCGTCTCCATCGACGGCTCCACCGGCAACGTCATCCTCGGTACCGTACCGATGGTCGAACCCAAGCTCTCCGACGAATTCCTCACCTTCCTCGGCTGGGCCGACGAAATCAAACGCCTCGGCGTCCGCGCCAACGCCGACACGCCCGCCGACGCCGCCAAAGCCCGTGAATTCGGCGCCCAGGGCATCGGCCTCACCCGCACCGAGCACATGTTCATGGGCCACGACCGCCTGCCCCACGTCCAGGCCATGATCCTCGCCGACGACGAAGGAGCGCGCCGCGAAGCCCTCAAAGCCCTCCTGCCCATGCAGGAAAGCGACTTCTACGGCATCCTCAAAGCCATGGAAGGCTACCCCGTCTGCATCCGCCTTCTCGACCCGCCGCTCCACGAATTCCTCCCCGACCTGACCGAGCTCATGGTCGAGATCGCCGAAATGAAAATCACCGGCAAAAATCCCGGCGAGCTGCCCGCCAAAGAGGCGCTCCTCAAAAAGGTCAAATCCCTTCACGAATTCAACCCCATGCTCGGCCACCGCGGCTGCCGCCTGGGCATCACCTTCCCCGAAGTCTACGAAATGCAGATCAGGGCCATCTTCAGCGCCGCCGCCCGCCTCACCAAAGAAGGCGTCAAAGTCCTGCCCGAAGTCGAGATCCCGCTCACCATCGACGTCAACGAAATGAAATTCTTCAAAACCCGCATCGACGCCATCGCCGCCGAAATCATGGCCAGCGAAAACGTCACATTCCACTACACCTCCGGCACCATGATCGAGCTGCCGCGGGCCGCCCTCCTCGCCGACGAACTCGCCGCAGTCTCCGACTTCTTCAGCTTCGGCACAAACGACCTCACCCAGACCACCCTCGGCTTCAGCCGCGACGACGCCGAAGGCAAATTCCTCGCCGACTACCTCGAAAAGAAGATCCTCAAGGAAAACCCCTTCATCGTCATCGACCGCAAAGGCGTCGGCAAGCTCATGCGCATGGCCGTCGAAGGCGGCCGCAGCACCCGGCCCGACCTCCTCGTCGGCATCTGCGGCGAACACGGCGGCGAACCCAACTCCGTCGAATTCTGCCACCTCATCGGCCTCGACTTCGTAAGTTGCTCCCCCTATAGAGTGCCGATAGCCCGGTTGGCAGCCGCCCAGGCTGCGGTGAGCACGGGCGAAGTGCTCGGAACGAGATAAGGTTATCAAGCAAAAGCCCGTCGAATTATTCGGCGGGTCTTTTTGTTGGCTGTTAGGTGGCAATAATTATGCTGGCCGGCTTTTCCCGTCATTGGGTCACCCACGCGCTGCGGGCGGCGGACTTACTAAGCTCATCGCCGACGGCTGGCCGTACGCCGCTAACTGTCTCCTGACAGATAGCGGCTCGCTCGCCGTCCGTAGCTCGCGCCGGTTGCCGTTACCGGCTCCCTCGCTAAGTAGCGGCCGCCGTTCTCGCTCTGGACGGTGGGTGACCCAACGCCGGGAACTCCGGTTGCCGTTACCTCGTAGCAAAGGCCGAAGGGGGTAAGTACCAAGACACCTTCAAATACTATCTCTATGCTATGAGACCAATGACTATCAAATATCATTGATTCTTGTCTAATGTAATTATGGAGCGGGAGGGGATATTTCCCCGAATAACTTTTCGTTTTAACTCGTACTAATCCATTATTTGGTATAATAGATATGTGTAGGTGAACCAAAAGGCGCGAGAAACCGGTCAATCCTATAATGTTTATAAGAAAGCATGGGTGGTATGTTAACTAAGTATGTTAGGACTATAGCGGTGTTGATATCCCTGATGCTGTTTGGTGCAAGTGGATATGCGAAAATGATGTCCAATCCGCGAGAATATGGCGACTTTATATTTTTGCTGATTGGAGGTATACCGTTTGGTTTGATTGCCTTGCTAATCGCATTCCTTGTCGATATTAATGGTCGCGACTAAGCGAAA
The DNA here is from genome assembly GCA_018434945.1 of Selenomonadales bacterium. Lineage (GTDB taxonomy): Bacteria > Bacillota > Negativicutes > Sporomusales > UBA7701 > Anaeroselena. Next base: position 1,269 of record JAHDOI010000079.1, on the reverse strand, counting down.
AAAGAAACCCAAGTCTTCGCCCCCGCATGGATTGTGAGGGGATACTTCTGCAGCGCAACTCGGAACAGGTCGAGTGAAGCGGAGCGCGGGGAGCGTCACTAATCTTTAAAATAATTCTTATTCATTATTTAATATTTCATCCGAATGATGTCATAGCAATAACATTGGAAAGATATTTGCTCTCCAATATATACAATTTTCGTATAATTGACATGAAAATAGATAAGTGTTTGCTAATGCCAATAATGAAGTGGCACTTGTGTAATTAAGGGGGCACGGATATGAGTTCATCAACAGTAGTTTCTCAGGAGTTGTATCTGGACTTAGAGTATGCAAACTTTTGGTTGCGAATAGCCGCTACACTTGCTGACGTAGTAGTATTTTGGGCGATTAAATTTGTGACCGAATGGGTTTTGCTAGAGAAACTGTACTTTCTTGATTTGATGAGAGCAGTTGCCGAAATCTCGCCACTAATAGTTTACACGTCAACTATTTTACTAGGAATGTTCCCGTATTTATTGATAATTTGGTTCAATAGTTCCAAGTATCAAGGTACGCCAGGAAAATTGCTAGTCGGTATCAAAATAACTGATATGAACGGCGAACGGATTAGTTTTTGGCGTTCGTTAGGTAGGCATTATGTTATGAACCTATTCAGTTTTTTGATGCTGTTTCGGGCATTTAAACTGGAAGTGCTACTATCTGGGTTGAGTACATTGATGCTTGATATAGTTGGCATTATTATTTTCATTTTGTGCATACTGCTTCCCGTTATCGGGTATCTAATGATAGCCTTTACTGCACGGAAGCAAGGGATCCATGATAAATTGTTCGGAACTGTTGTAGTAAAAAGGTAAGAATTGAGATATATCGTTACACGTCATAGTATAGACTCCGGGGATCGGGTTTTCCGGTTTTTTCCTCCGTTCCGTTTTCTCTGAACTGCCGCGGCCGCTCAGAAGTGGCCAGATGCACGTCCTGATTCCTCGGCCTTATCAGCGCGATATGTTTTATGGTGATTGTCGGTACGAATTGTGTGCGGGGCGCACCGGAGGAGCAACGCCGCAGATGGCACTTATCAACGGCCGACATCGAACAAAAATCCCCCGCAATATGCGGGGGATTTGCATTTGCGTAAGCGGCAACCACCTGCTAAGCAGGTGGTATCAAAAAGCTTATAGCTATGCGGAGGAAAGAAAAGCCTCCTTTGTTAAAATATATGCAGGTTTGCCGACCGCATAAATAACAAAGGAGGCGCATCCAAAATGG
>JAHDOI010000061.1 GCA_018434945.1 Selenomonadales bacterium | reverse complement strand
TGCCGTATCATGAGTATCAACCCACTCCTTATCATGCGGCTACCTCCTGGAGGATCTAGTCAATCCCAAGGGTAGCCTATGTTTTGGGGTGGGTCAATTCTTTTCCGGCGCTCGGGTCAATTATAGCCCGGCGCTAACATAAGGTATGCCGCTCCCGCAATCTCTTACTGACAGCAACGCGCTGCCGCCGTCGGCAACAGTACTGACCGTCACGCCGCCCTTTTCGCCCATCGCTTCCAGGCCGTTCCGGACCAGATTACCCGCCAGTTGACTTATCTCGCACCTGTCCATCAGGATAGCGGGCGTCGCTTGCAGGTCGAACTCAAGCCGGTGTCCAAAACGCGATGCTTCGGCCTGTAGCATGGGGCTGACCGTCCGCAGCACCTGCTCGAGGTTGCCTGGCTTCAGGTCGACCCGCTTATTCTTGGCCAGCGACAGATAATCGGTTATGACTGAGTTCGCCCGGTCAAGTTCTTCAATCATCAGCCATAGGGCTTCCTTATGCTTCTCGAATCCGCCCCTGCGCTCGAGTAATTGCAGGTAGCCGCGGACGGTGGTCAGGGGATTGCGCACTTCGTGTCCGATGCTGGCCGCCATCTCGCCGACCATGTTTAGACGGTCAAGTTTGTGTAAACGCTCTTTAACCTTCGCCTTCACCAGATACTCCTGCTCGATCTCGATTCTCAGCCTGGCTGCATGCTCGTGGCAGTCGCCGCCTACCCGGCCGAAACCGGCGCAAGCTTTCACCACCTCCAGGTGGCTGTCCAGCGCTTCCTCCAGCAGCGCGCGGTTGATTTCGCTGCGCTTTAGCTTCCTCTTGATGATGCGGTTTTCCCTCTCCAGGGCGGCTAAGGAGTCTTCCGGGCATAATTTGTCCATACCGATACCTCGCTTTTAACCTTCCATGGCCGGTCCCAGCAGTACAGTGACGAAGGTGGCGCCGTGGAACATATAAGGGCTGCCTCTCTCCAACGGAGCGAATTCTCCGTAGCAGTACAATCCCGCGAAGGGAACGCCGGGCAGGTGACGGCGCACCGTCTGAACCTCTTGGACAATCTTGGTGCCCATAATCAACTTGCGTCCGGCACAGGAAAAGAACAGCCCAGCCGCGGGCCGCGATCCAGGGTAGGCAGTTATGGCCTCGCGGAGGGAATCGCCGCAGGAAGCGAGGAGATTCTTCTTGTCGGCCGCGCCGATCTGCACAAACGCTCCTTCCGGTACCCGGCCGTTAAGGGTCACACTCCCTTTCACAGGGTCGGAAAAAGGTGCGCTGCGAACGAAAAAACTGTCGCGGCCCTGTTGATATACCGCAAGGCAATAATTCATGAACAAATCGTAATTTCCGGTGTAGCTTCGGAAATAATCGACCGCCGGTTTGCCGCAGATCTCGAAAAGCACATTATTTTCGGCCTTCGTCACTTTTTCCTTTGGGCCCAGCGGGGAAAAAGCCCCCTTAAGGCCGCACGAGAAAACAACCGGCCCGGCGAACAGCAGCAAGACAACGCTGTCTGTCAACACTTCGCCGCCAAAGAACTGGTATGTTGTACGCTGCTTGGAATGAGCGGCCGAAGCGCCGCCGATAACCGGGAAAGCATGGCCGAGAACGCCCTGCACGCCCCTGTCGACATCGGAGAACCCGGCGTTCAGCGGGTCGGCCAGAATGATGGCGAACCGCTCATCATTCGCCGGGCCAAGCATGCCCGACCGGGCGCTCGCCGCCGCTTCCCGCCCCGCCTCCTCGCCCCGGCGGGCAGCGTCGCGGCCGCAGCCGGCCCGGATTTCCACCGTGTCGGAGACAAAAACCAGTAAAGTGAGCGAGTCTTCGGCGAACCCCTGTGCTGAGGAAAACTCGCCGTCTGTCGTGCAGCCGACCAGTTCGATCGCCGGGAAGGCGGTGCGAACGGCGGCCAGTATCAGGGAATGGTCGAAATCGACCGAACAGAACAGTACGCCGGCCCGCGGCTGCGCTTGGCCGAGCGAACGGCGAATCTGCCCGATAGCTTCCTTGGCGGCTTCAGCCGCGATAACATCCTCGCTGTGGCCCACTACTGCTTTAAACACATCAAATCCTCACTTACCGGACGTTGCGGTCGGCCGTTCCCCGGGAAACGTTTCGCGCAATTGGCAGCCGCGCTAACACATGATTGTCGTAAAACCTATTTTGACAATTACCATTAAATTCCTTCATAATTAGCAAAATATTGCAATTTAGTTTTGGAGAAAACAGGGAAAACTTGTCTTTTGCCAGTAAAGGTGCTACAATATGACATGGCCGGAAAGCCAGGTCATTCGCGGGTCCGCGGCTATCCGCCCGCGACGGTCCCGGTTTCTGGTGCCTCTTCCACTACACCCGGGAGGTTAACAATGGCGGAAGCATATTCGGAGAAAGGCCGTCTGCCGGCCTGCATATTAGACGAAAAAATCCTCGACCAGGTATGGTCGATTCTCGGTCAGGACGGCGAATTCATCTGGCAAGCCGTCGTCGGTACCGGCGGCGACCTCCTCGGGCAGCAAAAGGACCGCCCCCAGGAAATCGTCACCGACCGCGGACGGCTCGGGGAGCTCCTCGCCACATTGCCCCGCATCGACAGTCTGCAGTTTACCGCCGAAATGGAAGGTAAAGGGGCTGTCTCCTTCTCTTTCCGTAACTACAATCCGCCTGCCGGGGCACTAGTCGTCGCCGGCCAGGACGCCGCCTGGACCATCCAGCGCTTCGACGCTCTCGGCGGGCTGTTCGCGTCGCACCGCGACGAGCGGGCCGACCGGCTGTACGGTAAACTGATGTTTGTTATCATCAACTCAGTGGTGCCGCTGGCCGTGGCGTCACTTATCGCCGTACTGGCCACCGTATTCATCGTCCCCGCCTGGATACGCCAGAGCGAATTTCTCTGGTGGACAACCGCCGGCACCGTCGTGCTCACCCTGTGGCTGGCGTCGAAAATCTCCAACAAGCTGATAATCCACTGTCTGCAAAAGCATCCTTACATCCGCTGGCCTTCATAAAAACAGCCCCTTTCGCATACAGATGTTGCGAGGAGGGGATGTTTTATGATAATCAGCCTGCGGGGGCTCCTGCAGCACCGACATCTTTTCTACAGTATCATCGGCCTGCTGGCAATCGGGACGGTGTATGTTCAGGTGGCGGATTTGTCCGCCGGCGGGCCGATAGCCATTGCCGGCACCCGTACCGACCAGAAAGTGGTGGCCCTTACCTTCGACCATTCCTGGGGCAACAAATTCACCCCCTCCATCCTCGACACGCTCCAGCGGCACAACCTGAAAGTCACCTTCTTCATTATGGGGCCGTGGGCGGCGAAGTATCCCGACGTCGCCAAGCGGATGGTGGCCGACGGACACGAGATCGCCAGCCACGGCTACCGGCACGAGAATTACGGCGACATGCCGCCTGAATGGGTGAGGGAGGATATCCAAAAAGCCCACGCCCTCATCAAAGAGGTCACCGGCCGCGACGCCTGCCTCATCCGGCCTCCCAACGGGCATTACAGCGCCAGGTCGCTTAAAGTTACCGACGAGCTCGGTTATCGGACCATCATCTGGAACGTCGACTCCCTCGACTGGAAGAACCCCGGCCGCGACGTCATCGTCGACAGGGTGGTGAAGCGACTCAAACCAGGTGCCGTCATCCTGATGCACGCCTCCGACACCCCGGTCCAAACGGCCGACGCATTGCCCATCCTGCTCGACCGCATCAAGGCCGAAGGCTACCAGATAGTTACCGTCGGCGAACTTCTCAGCAATTACTGCGAGAAAGGCTTGCAAAGACATTGAGCAATAACCGGCAGGCTTCGGCCTGCCTGATTTGTTTTGCTTATTGCAGGAAATGACTAAAGGAAAGCGAAGTAGACAAAACTGCCAAAAACGACACTATTCGCAGACGGAGGGGAAACCGTGACACCTCTCGCCGAAGCCGCAGCCGCCAAGATCAGCCGCGGCGGGCGCCTCGACCTCGACGAGGCGCTGGCCCTGTACGAAAACGACGACCTTCTCCTCCTGGCCTCGCTGGCCCGATCCGTAAAAGAGAAAAAGTCGGGCCGCGACGTCTACTTCAACGTCAATCGCCACATCAACCTCACAAACATCTGCGCCGCCCGCTGCCCGCTGTGCGCTTTCGGCCGCGGACCCGACTGTCCCGGGGCCTACGTCATGGACAAGGAAGAGGTTGTCGCCGTCGCCCGCCGGGCGGCGGAGGAAGCGCGCGACCTCGGCGAGATCCATATGGTCAGCGCCCTCCATCCGGACAAGCCTTTCTCCTATTACCTCGACATCGTGGCGGCGGTGAGGGCCGCCTTGCCGGGCGTGCATATCAAGGCTTTCACCCCGGTGGAAATATGCCATTTCGCGGCCGTAAGCGGAAGGTCGGTCGGCGATGTCCTGCAGGCTCTTAAGGCCGCCGGCCTCGACTCACTGCCCGGCGGCGGAGCGGAAGTTCTCGACGACGACATCCGCCGCGTCATCTGCCCCCGCAAGGCGTCAAGCGCTGAGTGGACGGAAGTTGTAAAAGCCGCCCACCGTCTCGGCATCCCCACGAACGCGTCGCTGCTTTACGGCCATATCGAAACACCCCGCCAACGGCTCGAACACCTGATAAAGCTGCGGTCCATCCAAGACGAAACCGGCGGTTTCCAGGCATTTGTCGCTTTCCCCTTCCACCCCGAGAATACCGGACTGTCACAGCTCGCCAGGGTGGGAGCCTGGGAAGACCTCAAAATGGTCGCAATGGCCCGGCTGGTGCTGGACAACTTCGACCACATCAAAGCCTTCTGGATGATGCTTACCCTGCCGGTCGCCCAGCTGGCGCTGGCGTTCGGCGCCGACGACCTCGACGGCACGGTGGCGGAGGAGAAGATCATCCACGCCGCCGGCGCCAAGACAGGGACGAGTATCTCCAGGGAGGACATCGTCGCCATAATCCGCGAGACCGGCTATATCGCCGTCGAACGGGACACTTTCTACAACCGCCGCCGTGCCTGGGGAGACGACGACAATGGATAAACCGCGCCTCGGCCATATAAATTTCATCAACTGCCTGCCTCTCGACTGGGGTTTGACCGAAGGCGGACAAGGAACTGGCCTCGAAGTGCGGCCCGCCGTGCCATCTGCCCTTAACCGGCTGGTCGTTGCCGGCGACCTCGACATCAGCCCCGTTTCCTCAATAATCTACGCGCAGAACGCCGACAAGCTGCTGCTGCTGCCCGGCCTGTCGATCAGCGCCCCCGGCGCTCTGCAGAGCATCGTCGTCGTTGCCAGGAAACCGCTGGCCGAACTTGCCGGCCGGCCGGTGGCCCTGACCGCAAAATCGGCCACGTCCCACGGCCTGCTGAAAATAATCCTCAAGAAAGCGTACGGCGTCGAGCCGGTATACTCCGTCAGCCCGCTGTCGCTCGCCGAAGGCGTACTCGAAAGCGCCGACGCCGCCCTGTACATCGGCGACGACGCCCTGTTCGCCTATCATAACCGCCAGGAAGGCCTGCTCTATTACGACCTGGGGAACGAGTGGCGGAAGCTCACCGGCGGGGCGATGGTCTACGCCCTGTGGGTGGTCAACCGCGGCTTCGCCGCCCGCCGCCCCGACCAGCTTCAACTGATATACGACAAAGTCAGGGCCGGCTTTGCTTACGGCCTCGCTCACCTTGAGGCGGCGGCCGCGGCCCGCGCAGGGCGCACGCCCCTTACCGCGGCGCAGGTCGTCCACTACATCGGACTTCTCGACTACCGGCTTGACGAACCCCAATGCCGGGCACTCACCAACTACTACCGACTGGCGGCCGAACTCCGCCTCATCCCCTCCGTGCCGACGCTGCAGTTCGCGGCGGTGACGCCATGAACGGCCGCCTGACGTGCGACCGGGCCGGGGAACTGCTGGCTAAAGGAGACCTGGTCGCCCTCGGCCGAGCGGCCGACGAAGAACGCCGGCGTCGCTACCCCGGCAACACCGCCACATTCATCATCGACCGCAACATCAACTACACAAACGTGTGCGTAAGCGGCTGCAAATTCTGCGCCTTCTTCCGGCCGGCCGGCCATCCGGAGGCGTACGTCCTCAGCCACGAAGCCGTTTTGGGCAAGGTGCGGGAGGCGGTCGCGGCCGGCGGCACGCAGATCATGCTGCAGGGCGGGCTGCACCCCGGCCTTATGCTAGAGTACTATACAGAACTTCTGGCAAAAATCAAACAACAATCTGACATAATCGTACACTCTTTTTCGCCTGCAGAGGTCATTTTCCTCGCCCGGCAAAGCGGCCTGAAACCCGCGGAAGTGCTGGCCCGTCTCCAGGCAGCGGGGCTTGATTCGCTCCCCGGCGGCGGCGCCGAAATCCTCGTGGATTCAGTCCGCCAGCGGGTGAGCCCGGAGAAGATAAGCGCCGGCGACTGGCTGGCGGTCATGCGGGCCGCGCACAAGCTGGGAATGAAGACGACGGCGACGATGGTGATCGGCCTGGGCGAAAGCCTGGCCGACCGCGTGGCGCATATGGAGGCTGTACGCCGTCTCCAGGACGAAACCGGCGGCTTCCGGGCGTTCATCATGTGGTCGTACCAGCCTGGCAACACCGCCCTCGGAGGCGGGAAGACATCGGCCTGGGATTACCTCAGGACGCTGGCGGTGGCGCGGCTTTATCTCGACAATTTCGACCATATCCAGGGGTCGTGGGTGACCCAGGGCGAGAGGGTCGGCCAGCTTACGCTCGCGTTCGGCGCCGACGACCTCGGCAGCATCATGCTGGAGGAGAATGTGGTGCGGGCGGCGGGGACAGCTTTCGAGATGTCGGTGGACAAGATGACGTCCCTAATCCGCGGCGCAGGCAAGACGCCGGCCCAGCGGGACACGGCCTATAACATCCTGAAGGTATACGGGGAAAAGCGATGAAGATCGAGCAAACGTCTTTAGCAGTAATCGGCGGCTCGGGCACGCTGTCCGGCGACTTCCCGCGCGGGGCGCAGGATGCCGGCACCGAGGTGCTGGCCGACAATCTTGTTTTCGAGACCCCTTACGGGCAGAGCCCGCCGTTCCGCCGTTTCGCGGTCGACGGGGTGCCGGTGCTGACCTGCCGCATGCACGGCTGGCGAAGCGGGGTGAGCCGCGGCGACGCCTCCCGCCAGGTTTTCTGGGTGCTGCGGGAAGCGGGAGTAAAACGGATCATCGCCGAGGGCGGGGTCGGGTCGGTAAACCGGCTGCTAGACCCGCGCGATATCGTAGTGCCGGACGACTATATCGACCAGTCGCTGCGTAAAGATGTCGGTTTGGAGGGAAAATACCTGCTGGTGATGCGGGACGCGCTGTGCCCGGAGCTCCGCGCCGCCCTGCTGGCGGCGGCCCGCGCCGGTCATGCCGGGCGGGTGTTTTCCCGCGGCGTGTACGCGGTGACCGAGGGGCGGCACTTCGAGAGCCCGGCCGAGGTGGCGATGCTGCAGGGCCATGCCGACATCGTCGGCCAGAGCCTGTGCCCGGAGGTCTATCTGGCGCGGGAGATCGGCGCCTGCTACGCCGGACTCTATTTCGTGGTCAACTACGGCGAGGGCGTGGTCAAGCCCTGGTCGCACCAGACGCTCAAGGATATCTTCCACGGCGACGCAGCGCCGCTGAGCCGCATCCTGCTGGCGGCCATCAGGTCGCTGCCGGCGGAGGAGAACTGTGAATGCGCCTCGCTCCGCAAGGAAACGCTCCTCAAAGACGTTTACAAGTGACGCCAAATTATGGTATAGTTGGGGCTATATAAGGAGGCTTGGTAGCGAAATGACGGCAGTGAATCACGAAACAGTTCTGGTGATGGACTTCGGCGGACAGTACAGTCAGCTGATCGCCAGGCGCATCCGCGAATGCGGCGTATATTGCGAGATCGTTCCCTTCAATACCCCCTTGGACAAGCTGCGGACAATGCAGCCCAAAGGGATCGTGTTCTCCGGCGGCCCCAACAGCGTGTACGCGGACGGCGCGCCGCACTGCGACCCCGGCGTTTTCGCGCTGGGCGTCCCGGTGCTGGGCATCTGCTACGGCATGCAGCTCACGACGTACCTGCTGGGCGGCAAGGTGGCCCACGCCGATTCGCGCGAGTACGGCAGCACCAGGCTGTTCATCGACCGGCGGGAGAATATCTTCGCCGAGATCGACGCCGAGACACAGGTGTGGATGAGCCACGGCGATTACATTACCGAGCCGCCGCCCGGCTTCGCGGTCACCGCCCATACCAACAGTTCGCCAGTGGCGGCGATGGCCGACACGGCCAAGAGAATTTTCGGCGTGCAGTTCCATCCCGAGGTCGTCCATACCCCGGAAGGGATGAAGATGCTGCGCAATTTCCTGTTCAACGTCTGCGGCTGCAAGGGCGACTGGGACATGGGGTCGTTCGTCGATCAGGCGGTGGCGGCCATCCGCGCCAAGGTGGGCGATAAACGGGTGCTGTGCGCCCTGTCGGGGGGCGTGGATTCCTCGGTGGCGGCGGTGCTGGTCCACAAGGCGGTGGGTGACCAGCTGACGTGCGTGTTCGTCAACCACGGCTTCCTGCGCAAGGGTGAGCCGGAGCAGGTCGTCAAGACCTTCCGCGACGGCTTCCATATCAACCTGGTGTACGTCGATGCGACCGAAAGGTTCATGAACCGCATGCGGGGCGTGCTCGACCCGGAGCAGAAACGGAAGATCATCGGCGAGGAGTTCATCCGCGTCTTCGAGGCCGAAGCGGCGAAGCTCGGCGATATAGAATTTTTGGTCCAGGGGACGCTGTACCCCGACGTGATCGAGAGCGGCACGGCGACGGCGGCGGTCATCAAGAGCCACCACAACGTGGGCGGCCTGCCGGAGGATATGAAGTTCCAGCTCGTGGAGCCGCTGCGCGACCTGTTCAAGGACGAGGTCCGCGCCCTCGGCCGCGAGATCAATCTGCCGGAGGATATCGTCTGGCGCCAGCCTTTCCCCGGTCCCGGACTCGCCATCCGCATCATCGGCGAGGTTACGGAGGAGCGGCTCGACATCCTGCGGGACGCGGACGCGATCGTCTACCAGGAGATCAAGATCGCCGGGCTGTACCGCAAGGTGTGGCAGTCGTTCGCGGTGCTGCCGGCGATGAAGAGCGTCGGCGTTATGGGCGACGAGCGGACGTACGCCTACACCATCGGCCTGAGGGTGGTGGCGAGCGAGGACGGCATGACCGCCGACTGGGTGCGGCTGCCGTACGAGGTGCTCGACGTCATATCACGGCGGATCGTCAACGAGGTAAAAGGGGTCAACAGGGTGGTGTACGACGTAACGTCCAAGCCGCCAAGCACGATCGAGTGGGAATAAAACGAAGCCCCGGCATAAGCCGGGGTTTTTATTTCTTATGGCCGTATTTGAGGCGCAGGAGTTCTTTGAATTCCTCGATGCGCTCCTGAGCCTCGCGGGGCAGGTAGTCGGCGGATTCTTCAGCGCACAGGGTAACGGAGGGGAAGGCAGGCGCAAGGGTATCGGAAAGACCGAGCAGGTAGTCGGCGGATACGTGGAAACGGCGGGCCAATTCGGCTATTATCGTGGGATGGGGGATGCGGCCGCTTTCCCATTGCGAGACAGTGGACTTGCGCATGTTGAACCAGGCGCCGATGTCTTCCTGGACAAGGCCGCGCTCAAGCCGAAGATGGCGGAGTCTTTTGCCGAACTTAACGGCAAGATTGTTTTCATCCACTATATCAGCCCCCTGCTTTCATGGTATCACATTTTGTGAACTTGACAACGGGAATTCACAAAATGACGGCCGAAAACATGGAAATTGTTGACAGTGGACGCGCGGCGGACTAGAATGAAGTTAACGATACGTGAACTGAAACAAGTAATTGTTCACGTATTGATGACGGATTGGCAGGGCTGGCGAAATGCCCGGGTGGACGATTGGAGGAGCGGTTCCAGGGCGATTGAAGGGGCTGGAGCGATATACGGGCGGGCACGAGAAAGAAAGCGGCGAGGAGGGTGGGGTCAATGCCTTTTTTGCGGGACAAGGAAATACTGCGGGAGGATCCGGCGTGCCGCTCGGGTTATGAGTACGCGAAACGACATGAGGGGATTTGGCGGAGAGAGACTTCAGCGGTGCTGCGGACGATGACCGCGGTATTTATGGAATTTTACCGGCGGGAGGGCAACGTCAACTCGCTCGGTATCGCAATGTATCTGCAGGAGATGCTGGAGGGCGAGACGGGGAGAGGGGAGAAGTAAGCAGGGTGGGTGCTACTTGGCGAGGCGGTTTGTAAGTCCGCAGCCCACGGCGTGTGGATGACCCGATGCCGGGAAGAGCCAGGGGTGAGGATTATGCCTCCAAATTAAGAAAAACCGCCCCGGGGCGGTCTTCTTTACGTTATCATCATATCATATGTTTTTGGTCAAACAGTCCACTAAAAGTCCGCTTTTCGTCCAAAGCGGTGTTTTCGTGAAAATAATTTTCGGCAATGAGCAGTAAATCAAAAAATGACCCCCGGCTTTAAGCCGGGGGTTAAGAGCTAGGCTTTGATGTCGAGGTTGTTGCCGAGGTTGGGGGGGCGAGACGGCCGGCGCGGACTGTTTGAGCAGGTCGACGATGTTCTGGCCGTCGCGGCTGAAGGTGTCGAGGGCTTTTTTCATTACGAGGAGGCCGGCGCCGTCCGCTTTCGCCGACAGGGTGACGGCCGGGTTTACCGGCATGATGTTCATCGCGCACCTCCCGCGTTGTTTATAGATCATTAATTCGGCGGGCCGGGGGAGGATTTCCTGCCGACCGGAGTCCTATTTATGGGGGACAGGACGGGACAGCGCGGGTATACGGTATTCTTGCTTCCTAACAGTTACTTATTTTACAAAATATGGTATAATACAAACATTAGAAGCTGGTCGGTCGGAAGCGGATTCCTATTCCTCTGCGCGGGAGGGATTAGCTCGGGTGATGGAGCCATCGGATGGGCGGAGGGGGGATGCCAGATGACGGCAATCGACATCACGGCACTGCTGCTGCTTTTACTTCATACAATCTGGTTGTGCATGAACAGGAAGAACAAGAGTTAATGCGGGCGGCTGATTATTATCCGCTGGTATCACCGGGCGATGTCTTCCGCGAACAAGGGCCGTGCTATGAGCACGGCCCTTGCCGATTTTGGGGAGCTTGCGATAAACCCCGGCGCAAGCCGGGGTTATTGGGCGGTGAAGCGGTTTATTTGAACAGTTCCTGTTCTTTTTTGCGCCGTTCGACTTGTTTTTTGAAGATGTATTTGACGATTTCGCCACGTTCCCGCTCTTTGATGTCTTTGAATTCGATGGCGGCAGCGTGCCGGTCGCCGGGTTCCTCAGGGGGGATGTCGCGGATGACTTCGCCCATCGTTTCGAGGGTGCAGACACCGGGAAGGGGCAGGGTGATCTTGACTTTCGTGCCGGCCGTGAGCGGTTTGCTTAACGCCACCCTTATGCCGCCGGCGCTGATGTCTTTGGTGAGGGTGGTGAGGATGGTGTTGTCGCCTGTGTCTTCAAGGAGTTCCAACTTGACGTCGAGGACGTCGTGGAGGCGGACGTGGGCGCGCATCTGGATTTTTTTGAGGTCGGCGGGCGGGGAGATTATCCACAGAGGGATGGGGTCTTCGACGGTGCGGAGGAGGATGGTGTTGAAAAGGAAGGCGCAGTTGTCGGCGGCCACGCGGACGCTGAGTTTGCGGCCGGGCCAGGGAGGCAGAAAAAAGCCCCGGCGGTAAGGGGCGGCGATGGTCATGGAGCCTGGGCCGATATCCTCGACGCGGCTGGAATAGATCTGCCGCTGTCTGGTATCGGGATCCTCGACGATTATATCGATTTTCTGGGTGACGTGAAAGTTTTTCATGCGGCCCCCTCTTTATGAGGCAGTTCTGCAAGCTAGTACCGGATTCGACAGAACGGGGAGGTTTTCCTGCCGGACCGGGACTAACGGTGTGAAGGGCATAGGACCGGACACCCGCGTAATTAAGTCTCCGGTCTGATTTCTTTGCGAGGCTGTTTGTGGTTTAATGAAGATGCGAAGGTTTACCGGCAAAACGAGCGTGAGAAGGAAAACGAGAGCACAGAGGCGCAATTCCGCGGCAGGGCGGGGTTGCGCCTTTGCGTGGCGGGCGGAAAGCGGCCGAGGGGCGAAAGAGAGCGATAAATGGCAAAATCAGGCGCTAGGGGCCGGACGATGACCGGGGAGGCCGCTTTTGACGCCGGATGACGGCGGCGCGGTGCAGGGCGCGCTTGCGGGCCGTTTCCTTTTTGTTGCCGGGGCATGCTATAATATTAGCTAAAAGTTGTAATTTCGAGGAGAGTGTTATCGGGGTTTGGACACGCCTTCAATAAGTACGCAGCTGGGGATAATTTTCCTGCTGATCGTCGCGAACGGTTTTTTCGCCCTTGCCGAGATGGCGATCGTTTCGTCGCGGGCGAGCCGCCTGGAGCATATGGCTTCCCAGGGCGACCGCGGCGCCGCGAGGGCGCTGAAACTGGCCGAGGAGCCGACGGATATGCTGTCGGCCGTCCAGGTGGGCATCACTCTGATCGGCATTCTGACCGGCGCTTTCGGCGGTGCCACTATTTCGGGCTATTTGGCCGCCTGGCTAAAAGAGGTGCCGGTGTTGGCCCGTTTCGCGGATTCGGTGAGCCTGGGGCTGGTGGTCGCCGGCATCACTTATGTTTCTCTGATCGTCGGCGAACTTGTGCCGAAGAGGATCGCGCTTAACAATCCCGAACCGATCGCGGCGTTCGTGGCGAGGCTGGTAGGCGTGTTTGTGCTGATCAACCGGCCGTTGGTGCGGCTGCTGAGTATCTCGACGCGCTTGGTGCTGGCGGCGCTCCGCGCGAAGCCGCCGGATGAGCCGCCGGTCACCGAGGAAGAGGTGAAGGTGATGATCGGGCAGGGGGCGCAGCACGGGGTTTTCGAGGAGAGCGAACGGGAGATGGTGGAGAATATCTTCCAGCTCAGCGATATGAGGGCCGGGGCGCTGATGACCCCCCGCGTGCAGATCGAGTGGCTTGATCTGGAGGATTCGGCGCACCAGAATCTCAACATTATCGCCGCGGGCCGCCATTCGTGCTTTCCGGTGGCGAGGGGAAGCCTCGACGAGATCGTGGGCGTGGTGTTCACGAAGGATCTGCTGGCCGATCATGTGGCCGGCAAGGAGCTTGATCTGGAACATTCGGCCCGTGAGCCGATTTATGTGCCGCGCAGTATGCCGGCTCTTAAGATGCTTGAGGCTTTCAGGGTGGAAAAGATGACCATCGCCCTCGTTATCGACGAATTCGGCGGCATCGACGGGCTGGTTACGCTGAACGATATCATGGAGCACATCGTTGGCGAGATAGCGCTGGGCGAGGGCGCGAACGGCGAGGAGGCCGTCCGCCGGGATGATGGCTCGTGGCTGCTCGACGGGATGATGGATATCGAGGATTTCAAGGCGCTGCACGGTTTCGGCGTGCTGCCTGAGGAGGAGCGGGCCGGCTATCAGACGCTGGGCGGGTTCGTGATTTCGTTCCTCGGGGATATCCCCAAGGCGGGGGACAGCTTCGCGTGGGGCGGGTACAGGTTCGAGGTGGTGGATATGGACCGCACACGGGTGGATAAGGTGCTTATGGCGGCTTTGCCGCCTGAGAACGGTGACGGCATTGTTGAGTATCCCTCGGTTTAGCCGGCAATGTTTTTTTTACGCTGCTCAGGGCAAACTAACGCCAGGAGGTGGGGATGGGTGCCGAAAAAGACGGACAGCGAGGCATTCGCGTCGGAGTATGCGATGAGCGCCGGCGATAACGCCGCGTCGCGCGAGCGGATCGACAGGGCGATCGTTTCCGGGGACGTCGCCAACGAGCATTCTTTCCGCGCCGCCTGCATGCGCGGCCTGGACGATATTTCCCGGGGCAGGAAAGACGGAAGACGAGGAGGGGGTTCAGCGTGAAGAAGAGGCTTGTCGGCGGTTACTTTTCCAGTGTGCCGCTGGCCCAGATTATCGCCGCCACCGCCGATATCGCGCCCGGGGACGAGACACACGACGACAGCCCGGACGGGGAAGGCCACGAGCAATGACGGAAGGACGGAAGCCCCGGACGAGCGCCGGGGCTTGGGTTTGTGAGTATGGATGTTAAGGGTCTGAAGAAGAAGCTGCAGCTTTATGGGTTCAACAACCTGACGAAGACGCTGAGCTTCAATATGTATGATATCTGTTACGCTACCAGCCCGCAGCACCGCAGCGAGTATATCGCTTATATCGACGAGGAGTACAGCGCCGCCCGCCTGACGGCCATCCTCACTACGGTGGCGGACATAATCGGCGCGAATATCCTCAATATTGCCCAGCAGGACTACGAGCCTCAGGGGGCGAGCGTGGTAATGCTGATTTCCGAGGGCAAGGAGGGCGATGCTTTTGCCCAGGTGAACGCGGCCGCCCCTGAGGTGAAAGCCGCCGAGGCGGTTGTCGCCCACCTGGACAAGAGCCATATCACCGTGCATACTTACCCGGAGAGTCATCCCGACAAGGGGATAAGCACGTTCCGGGCCGATATCGACGTTTCGACGTGCGGCGAGATTTCGCCGCTGAAGGCGCTCAATTTCCTGCTTGGCAGTTTCAACTCCGATATCGCTATCCTCGATTACCGGGTGCGGGGGTTTACCCGCGACGTGACCGGCAAGAAGTATTTCATCGATCACCGTATTAATTCCATCCAGAATTACATCGGCAAGGAGAGCCGCGACCGGTACAACATGATCGATGTGAATGTTTATCAGGAGAATATTTTCCATACAAAGATGATCCTCAAGGAGTTCGATCTGGACAATTATCTGTTCGGGACGGCGAAGAAAGAGCTGCTGCCGGGCGAAAAGAAGAAGATCAAGCAACGGTTGAAGCGGGAGATGGCGGAGATTTTCTACGGGCGGAATATTCCCAAGGTGTGACGGAGGTGGCGAGATGGCAACCGCCCAGTTCAAGGCGGCCGCGCTGACGAGCGAGATCGGTCTCAACGCCATCGCCGCTCATTTCGGCATTCGCCGCAAGTACCGGTGGGAGGACTCGCTGGCGCTGGGCGAGAGCGCGCTGAAGGGCGTGCTGCTGGAGCCGGCCGATAAGTCGGTGCATATTTTTTCGTTCGGCTCGCTGGTGTTCGTGAATTGCCAGCATCACGAGATCATGGATGTGATCCGTTATCTCGGGCAGGTGGAGAGCGGTCTGGCGAATGTAAGCAGCCTTGCGCACACCGACGATTATCGCCTTGAAGTCTCGGCGGAGGAGGAGCCGTCGGTCAACAACGATTGCCTGGTTGTGCCGCGCGAGGAGGGCTATCAGCGGGAACTGGTCGCTACGGTGCTGGCGAAGTCGGCGGCGCTGGAGCGGACGGAGCTCGGGACGAATGCTCTGCTGGACGAGATCGAGGATATTGTGTCGCTCTTGGGGCAGGGGCGGCTGACGATGTCGGACGAGCAATTGGCCCGGATGTCGGCACGCATCCTCGGTTTCCGCCTGAGCACGCTGTCGTATATCATGCTGCTCGATAAGCCGGATATCACGTGGGTGAACGAGGACGCGGCGGCGCTCTACGACGAACTGGGGGCACTGTTCGAGCTTGCCGACCGTAACGAGCGTATCCGCCACAAGACGGATGCGCTGATGGATATAACCACGGTGTTCGCGGGACTGGCCCACGCCAAGCGCGGCAATCGTCTGGAGTGGGCGGTGATCATCCTCATCGCCATCGAGATCGTGTTGTCGGTGACCGATATGTTGCTGAGGTAGGTGGGTGTAAAATGCGAACGTTTTGGCGCCTGTTGTCAAAAAGGTTCAGTTTTTCGTTGACACTTTACCGCCCCGGGCGGTAAAATAAATATGTACAAATGAATAGCTCGTATAATTTTGGGGATACGGCCCAAATGTTCATACCAGGCGACCGTAAATCGTCTGACTACGGGTGAAAGTGTACCTAGGGTTCCGCATGACCGACGCCGCTCGTGCTGCGCTTCGGCTTGGCCTGGACCGAGTGGTACAGGCGCCACTCGGTGACGCTACACCGGAGGGATAAAAACCCGGGCGGGGAGGTTTCGCTCATTACGAGATGGAAAATCCCCCGCCGGGTTTATTTGTTTTCCCGGGCGTAACTGGCAATGGGTGTCGCCGTCGCCGTGAGTAAAAAACGGCCCTGCGGGTATAATGGGAAACAGTCTAGCAGAATGGACGGGTGAAGATATGCTGGAGAAGCTGTTTTCGCTGCGCGAGCGCCAAACCGACGTGAAGACTGAGGTGCTGGCGGGCATTACCACTTTCATGACGATGGCGTATATCCTGCTCGTGAACCCCAGCGTCCTGGGGACGGCGGGGATGGACAAGAACGCCGTGCTGCTGGCGACCGCCATTGGCGCCGGCTTGGTGACGATCATGATGGGGGTGTTCGTCAATTACCCGATCGCCCAGGCTCCGGGGATGGGGCTGAGCGCTTTCTACGCTTTCACGGTGGTTATCGGCATGGGTGTGCCGTGGCAGACAGCGCTTGGGGCGGTGTTCATTTCCGGCTTGGTTTTCATCGCCTTGACGGTGACCCGCGTCCGCCAACTGCTAGTGGAGGGGATACCTGCTTCGCTGAAGTACGCCATCACCGCCGGCATCGGCCTGTTTATCACTATCATCGGGCTGAAACTGTCCGGTTTGATGACGATCAGGCTGTCGCTCATTCCGCCGACGCTGGAGAAGCTTGTCGCTGCTAGAGGCAACGGCACGCCGGCCCACTTCGAGACGGTGATCGAGCTGGGCAGCCTGGCGGAGCCGCAGGTGCTGCTGGCGGTGTTCGGGCTGCTGCTCATCGGTGTGTTGACCGCCCGGAAGGTGCGGGGCGCCATTCTCGCCGGCATCGTGACGACCACCGTGCTGGCGATTGTGTTCGGCGTGGTGAAGGTGCCGTCCGGTTTCAGCCCGGTGGCGGTGCCGGATTTCAGCCGCAACGCTTTTTTGGCTCTCGATATCTGGGGCGCCCTCAATATGGGGCTGGTGACGATTATTTTCACCTTCACGTTCGTGGAGCTGTTCGATACGATGGGAACGCTGGTCGGGACGGCTACCAAAGCCGGGCTGATGGACAAGCACGGCCGGTTCCCGGGGATCGGGAAGGCGATGCTGGTGGACGCTACCGGCGTGAGCCTGGGCGCTCTTCTGGGCACGAGCACGATTACGTCGTATATCGAGAGCGCCGCCGGCATCGGCGTCGGCGGCCGCACCGGCCTTACGGCTGTGACCTGCGGCCTGCTGTTCCTGCTGGCGCTGTTTTTCACGCCGCTGGCAGGACTGATCCCGGACGCGGCAACCGCCCCGGCCCTGATAATCGTCGGCGCGCTGATGATGGAGGGAGTGCGGCATATCGATTTCGGCGATCTGAGCGAGGGTTTGCCGGCGTTTTTGACAATTACTCTGATGCCATTTACATACAGCATCGCTAACGGCATTTCCGCCGGCCTGGTCTTCTACCCGCTCCTCAAGCTGGTGACCGGGCGGGGCCGTGAGGTGCACTGGATAGTCTACGTGATGGCGGCGCTTGTCGTGGTGAGGTTCGTTTTCCTGGCCTAGGCCAGGTCATCGATAATAAGGAGGAATAACATGAAAGTAGCGATAATCATGGGCAGCGATTCCGATCTGCCGGTGCTGGAGCCGGCGCTCAGGACGCTGGAGGAGTTCGGGGTGGCCGCCGAGGTTGTTGTTGCCTCCGCCCACCGCACCCCTCAGAAGGTGCACGATTTCGTGACAACGGCCGCCGACCGCGGCGTCGGAGTGTTCATCGCCGCCGCGGGCGCCGCCGCACATCTGCCGGGCGTCGTCGCCAGCTTCACGACGCTGCCGGTTATCGGCGTGCCGGTGAACAGTACTTCGCTGGGCGGGATGGACGCGCTGCTGAGCATCGCCCAGATGCCGGCCGGTATCCCGGTGGCGACGATGGCGATCAACGGGGCGAAGAACGCGGCGCTGTTCGCGGTGCAGATCCTGGGGACGGCCGAGCCCGCGCTGCGGGAAAGACTGGCCGCCTACCGCCGGACGATGGCCGCCGAGGTCGAGCAGAAGGCCGTCAAAGTAACTGCCAGTCTGAACAAATGATGCATACGGAGGAATGAATGATGGCAAAAATGCTTTATGAAGGCAAGGCAAAAAAGGTATTCGCGACCGAGAATCCCGACGAGTACCTGGTGTATTTCAAGGACGACGCCACCGCTTTCAACGGCGTCAAGAAGGGGACTATCCTCAACAAAGGCATCCTGAACAACAAGATTTCCACTTTCTTTTTCAATCTGCTGGGCAAGAACGGCATTCCCCACCATTTCGTACGCATGGTCAGCGACCGCGAGATGCTGGTCAAGACGCTGACCATCCTGCCCATCGAGGTTGTTGTCCGCAACATCGCCGCCGGCAGCCTGGCGAAGCGCATCGGCTGGGAAGAGGGGCGCAAGCTGCCGCAGCCGGTGGTCGAGCTTTATTACAAGAACGACGAACTGGGCGACCCGCTGATCAACGAGTACCACGCCAGGGCGATGGGGCTGGCCGACGACGCGCAGCTCAAGGCTATTCAGGAGCTGGGCCTGAAGATCAACGCCATCATGGGCCAGTATCTCAAGGAAAAGAAGCTCGAGCTGATCGATTTCAAGCTGGAGTTCGGCCTTCACAAAGGCCAGCTGCTCCTCGGCGACGAGATATCCCCCGACACCTGCCGCTTCTGGGACAGCGAGACCGGCCAGAAACTGGACAAGGACCGTTTCCGCCGCGATCTCGGCGATGTCGAGGACGCTTACAAAGAGGTGCTGTTCCGGCTGACAGGCGAAAAGTTTTAAGGAGAATAACAAGCGTGAACTGTGAACTTATGAGTGACAAACCGCGCGAGGAGTGCGGCGTATTCGGCATTTATTCCCGCCATGACGATGTGGCCCTTAACACATACTGGGGTCTGTACGCCCTCCAACACCGCGGCCAGGAGAGCGCCGGCATCACGCTGACCGACGGCTGCGAGATGGATATCCAGCGCGGCATGGGCCTGGTGGGCGAGGTGTTCCGCAAAGGGCTGCCGGAGATGGAGGGGGCGTATATCGCCATCGGCCATGTGCGTTATTCGACCACCGGGTCGAGCCTGCTGATCAATACCCAGCCGCTGATGGTGACGTATTCGGGCGGGCATATCAGTCTCGCCCACAACGGCAACCTCACGAACGCCCGCGAACTGCGCGCCGATCTCGAGCAGAAGGGCAGCGTATTCCAGACGTCGATCGACAGCGAGGTGATCGTCAATCTGATCGCCCGTTCGGGCAAGAACACGATCGAGGAGCGGGTGCTGGAGAGCGTGGCCCGCATCGAAGGAGCTTATTGCCTGGTGATCATGACCGATGACAAGCTCATCGGCGTGCGCGATCCTCACGGCTTCCGGCCGCTCTGTATCGGCAAGCTCAACGGCGGCTGGGTGCTGGCGTCCGAGTCGTGTGCGCTCGATTCTGTGGGCGCGGAGATGATCCGCGACCTGGCGCCGGGCGAGATGGTGGTTATCGATGATGCCGGTCCCCGCTATTACGGCTTCGGCGAGGAAAAACGGCGGGCGCTGTGTATCTTTGAGTATATCTATTTCGCGCGCCCCGACAGCATCATCGACGGCCAGAGCGTGTACGCGGCCCGTTTCGCCATGGGGCGCCAGCTGGCCCGCGAGAGCGGTTTCAAGGCCGACCTCGTCATCTCGGTGCCTGACTCGGGGACTACGGCGGCCCTTGGCTTCAGTTACGAATCGGGCGTGCCCTTTGCCGAAGGGCTGATAAAGAACCGTTACATCGGCCGCACCTTTATCCAGCCCGAGCAGCAGAAACGGGACACGGGCGTGCGCATAAAGCTGAACGCCAACAAGGCGGTGGTGGAGGGCAAGTCGGTCATCATGGTGGATGACTCGATCGTCCGCGGCACGACGAGCGGCAAGATCGTCAAGATGCTGAAGGAGGCTGGCGCGACGTCGGTCATGATGTGCGTCAGCTCGCCGCCGATCGGCTATCCCTGCTATTACGGCATCGATACATCGGCCCGCAAGGAACTGATCGCCGCCAGCAAGCAGATAGAGGAGATCAGGGAATTCATCGGCGCCGACGCGCTTTATTATCTCTCGCTGGAGGGATTGTACGGGTCGGTGGCCAACATTAAGTATGATCGGATGTGTTACGCCTGTTTCAACTGCGACTATCCCTGCAGCATACCCGGCGGGGACGACGCGGCGAGCAGCAAATTCGTATTTGAAGCGGCCGCAAGCCGCATGAAACGCGGGGGAGAGGGATGAGCGAAGGATTGACGTACCGCCAGGCCGGGGTGGATATCGACGCCGGCAACCGGGCGGTGGACCTGATGAAGAAGCACGTGCGGGCGACGTACAGGCCTGAGGTGCTGGGCGATATCGGCGGCTTCGGCGGCCTGTTCGCCCTGAACGCGGGCGGGTATAAGGAGCCTGTGCTGGTAAGCGGCACCGACGGTGTCGGCACAAAGCTCAGGGTGGCTTTCATGATGGACAAGCACGACACCATCGGCCAGGACGCTGTGGCGATGTGCGTAAACGATATCCTGGTGCAGGGGGCCGAACCGCTGTTTTTCCTCGATTACCTGGCGGTGGGCCGCCTGGAGCCGGAGAAGGTGGCGGCGATCGTCAGCGGCGTGGCCATCGCCTGCCGCGAGTCGGGCTGCGCTCTCATCGGCGGCGAGACGGCCGAGATGGCCGGCTTCTACCCTGACGGGGAGTACGATATCGCCGGTTTCGCGGTCGGCATTGCCGACAAGTCCCGCCTGATAACCGGCGAGGCTATCAAAGCGGGCGACGTGCTCATCGGCCTGCCGTCGAGCGGCCTTCATTCGAACGGTTTTTCGCTGGTTAGGAAGATCTGTTTCGACGTGAAGGGGTTCGGGGTGGATGCGGTGATACCCGAACTGGGCCGGACGTTGGGCGAGGAATTGCTCGTCCCGACGCGCCTTTATCCGAAGGTTTGCCTGCCGCTGTTCGGCAGATTTAACCTCCGCGGTCTCGTACATATTACCGGCGGCGGTTTTTACGACAATATCCCCCGGGTGCTGCCGGCCGGCTGCGGCGTGACGGTCGACGCGTCGGCCTGGCCGATGCCGCCGGTCTTCACCCTCCTCAGGGAGTGGGGACAGGTGGCCTGGCAGGAGATGTTCCGCACGTTCAACATGGGCATCGGCATGATTCTCGTTGTGCCGGCGGACGAGGCGGAGGCAGTGCGCCAGGACCTCGCCGGCCGCGGCGAAAAGTCGTACGTCATCGGCACGGTGACGGCCGGCGAGCGGACGGTGACCATCAAGGGAGGCGTGTTCGATGAATAGGACGGTGCTCGGGGTTCTGGTGTCGGGGCGGGGCAGCAATCTGCAGGCCATCCTCGACGCCATCCTGGCTGAACGGTTGAAGGCGAAGATCGGCGTCGTGATCAGCGACAATCCTAACGCGCTGGCCTTGAAGCGGGTGGCCGGCTTCGACATCACCACCACCGTCATCGAACGCAAGAAGTTCGCCGACAAGGGTTCGTTCGAGCAGGCGATCGCCGCCGAACTTCAGCTCCATCACGTGGAGCTGGTCGTGCTGGCCGGCTTCATGCGCATTCTCAGCAGCGATTTCATCGGCCGGTTCCCGGGCCGGATCATGAATATCCACCCCGCGCTGCTGCCTGCCTTCCCCGGGCTGGAAGCCCAGGCCCAGGCGGTCAGGTACGGGGTCAAAGTATCGGGCTGCACGGTCCACTTCGTCGACGAGGGCGTGGACACCGGCCCGATCATTCTTCAGGAGGCCGTGCCGGTGCTGGACGGCGACGACGAGCACGCTTTAGCCGAGCGCATCCTCCATGTCGAGCACCGGCTCTATCCCCGGGCGATCGGCATGTTCTGCGAAGGTCGGCTCAGGATCGAGGGGCGCAAGGTGATTATCACTGAGAAACGGTAGGTGGCTTAAATGAAGATTGAGCGGGCCCTTATAAGCGTATCCGATAAGACGGGGGTGGTCGAGTTCGCCCGTGTCCTCCACGGTCTGGGTGTGGAGATCATCTCGACCGGCGGGACGATGAAAACGCTTAAGGAAGCCGGCATCCCCGTGGTGTATGTCAGCGAGGTCACCGGTTTCCCGGAAATTATGGACGGCCGGGTGAAGACCCTCAACCCGTACATCCACGGCGGCATCCTCGCCATCCGCGATAACCCCGACCATGTCCAGGCGATGCGCCACCACAAGATCAGGGGCATCGATATGGTGGTGGTAAATCTGTACCCCTTCCGCCAGACGGTCGCCAAGCCGGACGTAACGCTGGGCGAGGCGGTCGAGAATATCGATATCGGCGGACCGGCGATGATCCGGGCGGCGGCCAAGAACTTCGCCCATGTGGCGGTGGTGGTCAATCCGGCCAATTACGGGCTGATCGCCGAGGAGTTGACGAAAAAGGGCGAAATTTCCCAGGAAATACGGATGGAGCTGGCGAGAGAGGCATACAGCCACACAGCCGAGTATGATGCCTGGATCGCCCGCTATCTGGCCGGGCAGCTCGGCCAGGGTCGCTTTCCCGCGCGGCTGCAGCTTGTATATGACAAGGTGCAGGACTTGCGCTACGGGGAGAATCCCCATCAGCAGGCGGCCTTTTACCGCGAACAGGGCTTTTCGGGGCCGGGGGTGGCGGGCGCGAGACAGCTCCACGGCAAGGAGTTGTCGTTCAACAATATCGTCGATCTCGAGGCCGCTTTCAATATCGTGAACGAGTTCGCCGCGCCGGCGGCGACGATCATCAAGCATACCAATCCCTGCGGCACCGGCACGGGTAACAGCCTGGCGGCGGCTTACGCCAAAGCGTATGAGGCCGACCCTGTTTCGGCGTTCGGCGGCATCATCGGCCTCAACCGCGAGGTGGATAAGGCCACTGCCGAGCAAATCGGCCAACTGTTCGCCGAGGCGGTGATCGCGCCTGGCTACAGCGCCGAGGCTTTAGCGGTGCTGAGCGAGAAGAAGAATGTCCGCCTGCTGGCGGCCGCGTTCGGCAAAGACGCGGGCGCGATGGATATCAAACGGGTGTCGGGCGGCATCCTCGTGCAGGATACCGACGCCGGCGACCCTGAGGCGAAGATGACGGTCGTGAGCAAGCGGCAGCCGACCGCCGCCGAGCTGGAGCAGCTCGATTTCGCCTGGAAGGTTGTCAAGCATGTCAAGTCGAACGCGATCGTCGTCGCTGCGGACAACCGCACCCTCGGCGTGGGCGCCGGGCAGATGAACAGGGTGGGGGCGGCGAACATCGCCTTGACCCAGGCTGGCGAGGCGGCCGACGGTGCCGTGCTGGCTTCCGACGCGTTCTTCCCGTTCCGGGATACGGTGGACGCGGCGGCCAGGGCGGGGATCACCGCTATCATCCAGCCGGGAGGCTCGGTCCGCGACGAGGAGTCGGTCAAGGCGGCGGACGAGCATGGCATTGCCATGGTATTTACGGGCGTCCGTCATTTTAAACATTAGTTACGGCCATTGATAAAGCCCCATCTGCGTTGTTGTTCTGCCGGGCGCTTGCTAGCGTACGTTCCGAGTACGCGTCGCGGCACGCCCGGCAGAGCCGCCTAGCATCTGGGGCTTTCTGAATGGCCTAAGCCATTTAATAAGCCTTTGAACTTATATAAGAGGTGATATTGATGCGAGTTTTGGTGATCGGCGGCGGCGGGCGGGAGCACGCCCTGGTGTGGAAGCTGGCGGCCAGCCCGCGGGTGGAGAAGATTTACTGCGCGCCCGGCAACCCAGGTATCGGTGGTCTGGCCGAGTGTGTCGATATCGATGTGACGGACAATACCGCACTGGTTACTTTCGCCTGGGAGAGGAAGATCGACCTGACTGTGGTGGGGCCGGAGGCGCCGCTGGCCAACGGGGTGGTCGACGTCTTCGCCGCCCATGGCCTGAAGATTTTCGGCCCCACGCAGGCGGCGGCCAGGATCGAGGGCTCGAAGGCGTTTGCCAAGGATCTGATGCGCAAGTACGGCATACCAACCGCCGGCTACGGCGTTTTCACCGACCCTGCCGCCGCCAAGGCCTATATAAAGGAGCAGGGCGCCCCGATAGTCGTCAAGGCTGACGGCCTTGCGGCCGGCAAGGGCGTGGTGGTGGCGATGACGGAGGGCGACGCGCTGGCGGCGGTCGATATGATCATGACCGACGCCGTTTTCGGGACAGCCGGGGCGCAGGTGGTCGTCGAGGAGTTCATGCAGGGCGAGGAGGCTTCGCTGCTTGCGTTCACCGACGGCAAGACGGTCGTGCCGATGGTGTCGGCCCAGGATCACAAGCGGGTGTTCGATGACGACCGGGGGCCTAATACCGGCGGCATGGGCGCTTACGCGCCGGCGCCGGTGGTTACGCCGGCGGTGCTGGAGCGGGTGATGAAGGAGATCCTCCAGCCGGCGGTGGACGCGATGCGCGCCGAGGGGTGTCCCTACGTCGGCTGCCTGTACGCCGGCCTGATGATAACGGCCGCGGGACCGAAGGTGGTGGAGTTCAACGCCCGTTTCGGCGACCCCGAGACCCAGGTGGTGCTGCCGCTGCTGGACAGCGACCTGCCGACGGTGCTGGAGGCGTGCGTCGACGGGACGCTGGACAAAACGGCGGTAGACTGGAAGGACGAGGCGGCGGTGTGTGTTGTTATGGCCGCCGGCGGTTATCCCGGGGAGTATTGTAAGGGCGAAGCTATCAGCGGCCTCGAGGGGGCCGCGTCTGCCGGGGCGGTCGTTTTCCATGCCGGCACGGCCCTGAAGGGCGGCCGGATCGTAACAAACGGCGGCCGGGTGCTGGGCGTGACGGCTATGGATAAGGATGTGCTGCGGGCAATCAAGAAGGCATATGACGCCGTTGACAGTATCGGCTTCGCGGGAGCGCACTGGCGCCGGGATATTGCCCGCAGGGTGATCGACAGGCTGAGGAAATAATTCAGGGGAGGCTGTCCGCTAGGTCCATCTGCGGCGTTGCTCCCCGGAATAAGGAATTAGGAAGTAATCATATGGATTTCGGCCTGGTTGCCGCCAATGTGATATTGATTGTCTTTTTGCTGTTGGGGGTGGGACTGACGCTTTTCACCCTGCCTGGCAATTTCGTCATCCTGCTGGCCGCCGTGGTCTATGGTTTTTACGAGGGTTTCAGCCGGTTCGATGCCGGGTTCCTGTTCGCGCTCGCCGGGTTGTTCGTGCTTGGCGAGGCGGTGGAATTCGTTGCCGGCATGCTGGGGGCGAAACGCCAGAACGCCTCGGCGCGGGCGGTGCTGGCGACATTGGCGGGAGGTGTCGCCGGGGCGCTCGCCGGTTCGGTTGTCCTGCCGGTGCTGGGTACTGTGGCTGGGGCGGTGGTAGGGGCGTTCGTCCTTAGTTATGCCGCCGAGTACAGCAAGACGGGCGATAGGGAGAAATCGGCGCGGGTGGCGCGGGGCGCTGCCGCCGGCCTGCTCGCGGGCACGTTGTTCAAGCTGGCCGTGGCGGTCGGTATGGCGGCTGCGCTCGTTGCGCGGCTGGCGTGGTGACTGACCGATTAGTCAATTTTGCGTTGACAGCCTTCGGTGGGCCTCCTATAATTAAAGGTATAAAGAGCATGGAGGGTACCATGGCCTACTACCGCGAAGACCAGCATGGCGACGATTCGCGCTCCAAGCGCCAGCAGATTCTTGAAGCCGCTTACACCGTGTTCTCCAGCAAGGGTTACCACCGGGCGACGGTGGACGAGATCATCGCTCTGGCGGATACCGGCAAGGGTACGGTGTATAATTACTTCAACAACAAGGAACAGTTGTTCTACACCCTTATCCGCGAGCGCAGCCAGCCGTTCGAGGCGGCGCTGCAGCAGGTGGCGGACGCCGACCAGCCTACACTGGAGAAACTGCAGACGATGATCAGGCTTTTTCTGCGGTTTTATCTGGACAACGCCGCTCTCTGGCGGGTGATGATGCACGAGATCCGCGGCTTCGGCAGCGACGGCCTGTCCTACGTGAAGGCGGAGACCCGCGATAAGTACCGGGAAGGCTTCAGCCGCACGATCGGTCTTTTGGCCAGGGTGCTGCAGGAAGGCATCGACCAGGGGCTGCTCAGGGAGGTCAATGTCAAGCACGCTTCTTACGCTTTGTTCAGCGTGATCGTTGCCCTGGCTTTCCAGCAGTTCGTGGAAGATGTGGATGAATCGGCCCGCGAGGTGGCGGAGACTTTCCTGTACGGTATGGCCCGGAAGTGATCCGGTCCTTTTAAATAACCGGCATTGACCGGGTGGTCAGCTACGGTATGCCCCTTTCCGACCCGTGCGGTCGGGCGGGACTTTTTTGTTTTTCCGGTGCTGCTGCCGAGCGATTGGGGAAAATATTGTTGCTGCCTGGAAACTGAAATACTATAATAGTTTATAAGGGGCGGAGATTTCTGGCGCCGCGCCGGTTGTTTTTTGGGAGGGTAAATATGGAAGATATCAAGGCGATTATCCTCGATAGGGCGCGAGAGCGTTTCGACCGTTTCGGCTATAAGAAGACGACGATGGACGAGATCAGCCGGGACTGCCGCATTTCCAAAAAGACGCTTTACGAGCACTTCAGGGATAAGGAGAACCTGTTCAACTGCCTGTTCATACGCGAATGCCGGACAGCCCGGGATGTTATTTTCGCCCGGATGGGCGAAGGCGGCGATCCGCTCGAACGCCTCGTGCGCTTGCTCAGGACGGGGATAGCCTTTTTCAACGAGGATAATTTCCTGACGAGGCTGCTGAGGGACGATTACTCTCTGTTTTCGACCTTTTTCACTTCCGAGCATCAGCGGCTTATCGATGGCGAACTGATCGCGGTCATCGCCGGGATAATAGAGGAAGGGAAACGGCAGGGGACGATCAGGGACGTTGACGCTGAGGTCGTGGCGTATGCGGGGCTGAAACTGTTTCAGTCTTTCAGCTATATGCGGACAGCCAGGTTTGCGCCGGGAAAAGAGGAACAGGGCTATTGCACCGAGGTGCTGGTCGATTTTGTCGTTAACGCGCTCGCCAGGAAATAGCCCGCGGGCTTGCGCGGCTGGGAAGCGGGAGCCGTTTCAGGATTTGGAGGCGATAGTGTATGCGGAAAAAGCCGATGACGGGACGGATCGCCGTGGCGGTCCTCGCGGTTTGCCTTTTGCTGGCCGGTTGCGGGAGCAGGGAGAAACTCAGGGAGGAGGCCCCGGTCGTCCGCACACAGGTTGTGAGGTTGGACGGTGCAGGACAGCCGGTAAGCTATTCCGGCGAGGTGCGGGGCAGGTACGAGAGCCTGCTCGCCTTCCAGGTGAGCGGCAAAATCGTGAGGCGGAATGTCGACCTCGGGAGCACGGTTAAGCCGGGAGACACGCTGATGGAGATCGACCCGAAGGATATCAGCCAGGCGGTGGCGGTGAGTTCTGCGCAGGTTTATTCTGCTGAGTCGCAGCTGAGGCTGGCGGAAAGCAACCTGCGCCGTTACCGGCAGCTATACGAACAGCAGGCGGTCAGCCGTGCGCAGTACGAGCAGTACCAGAACGCTTACGACGCGGCGCTGGCTGCCGCGCGCCAGGCGTCGGCCCAGCATGCCCAGAGCTCGAATCAGCTGGGTTACAGCGTTTTGCAGGCCGATGGTGCGGGGGTCATCGCCGCGGTGAACGCCGAGGTTGGTCAGGTGGTGAGCGCGGGCCAGGCGGTCGTTACCCTGGTGCGCGACGGCGAGCGGGAGGTGGAGATCGATGTTCCCGAAAACCGCGGCGAGGAGTTGCGCAAGGCCGGGCAGATCAGCGTGAATTTCTGGGCACTGCCGGGGGTGACGGTTATCGGCAAGGTGAGAGAGGTGGCCCCGATGGCTGATAAGGTTTCCCGCACTTACAGGGTAAGGGTCAGCCTGCCGGCCTGCCCGCCGGAAGTAAAGCTCGGTATGACCGCGACGGTGACGGTGGCGGCCGCGGGGCCGGAAAAAGGACGATATGCTTTTATCCCCCTGTCGGCGGTTTATCAGACCGGCGATAATCCCGGCGTGTGGGTGGTGGATAACGGCGCCGTTACCCTGAGGAAAGTGAAGCTGGGTGCGTTCGGCGACGGCAAGGTCGAAGTAACCGATGGGCTTCGGGAAGGCGAAACGATCGTGACGGCGGGTGTGCATAAGCTGCGCGAGGGGCAGAAGGTGCGTGCGGGTGACGGTAAATGAAGAATATCAATCTGACCGAATGGGCGCTCAACCATCGAGGACTGGTGTATTATTTCATCATCCTGATATTTGTCATGGGGATCGTGTCCTACCGCCAGCTGGGGCGGATGGAAGACCCCGATTTTGTCATCCGCCAGATGGTCGTGTCCGCCGTCTGGCCGGGGGCGACCGCCCGCGAGGTGGAGGAGCAGGTCACCGATAAGATCGAGAAGAAGCTGCAGGACACGCCTGGGCTAGATTATCTCAGAAGTTATTCGCGCCCCGGTCAGGCGGTCGTTTATGTTATGCTGAAAGAGTCGTTGAAGGAGAGTGATGTCCGCCCAACCTGGGTGGAGGTGCGCAATCAGGTCAACGATATCAAGGGCTCGCTGCCTTCGGGGGTGGCGGGGGTGTATTTCAACGACCGCTTCGATGACGTTTTCGGGTGTATTTACGCGCTGACCGGCGACGGGTTTTCGTACGAGGAGATGCGGGACCGGGCCGAGAAGATCCGCCGCATCCTGCTGGGCGTGAAGAATGTCAAGAAGGTCGAGCTGCTCGGCGTCCAGACGGAAAAGGTATATGTGGAAATCGAGAACAGCAAGCTGGCCAAGCTGGGCATCGACCCCGCCCTGATAATAAGCACCATCAGGGCGCAGAACGCCATGACGTCCTCGGGGATGATCGAGACGGCGTCGGATAACGTTTATCTGCGCGTTTCCGGGTTGTTCGAGGATCTCGATAGCATCCGCAACCTGCCTATCAGGGTCGGACGCACGTTCCGGCTCGGCGATATCGCCAGGGTCGAGCGGGGCTATGCGGAGCCGTCCGACCCGAAGATGTTCGTCAACGGCCAGCCGGCGATCGGTATAGCGCTGTCAATGGATAAGGGGGGTAATATCCTCGCGCTGGGCGAGAATCTGGGCAAAACGCTGGCGGAAATAAAAAAAGACCTGCCGCTGGGGTTGGAGATAGCCCAGGTGGCTAATCAGCCCAAAGTCGTCGAAGAGTCGATCGGCGAGTTCGTAGCTTCGCTGCGGGAAGCGATCATCATTGTGCTTGTCGTCAGTTTCCTCAGCCTGGGCGTGCGTTCGGGGATCGTTGTGGCGCTGTGCATCCCGATGGTCATCGCCGGGGTTTTCGCGGCGATGAAGATCGCTGGTATCGATCTGCACAAGGTTTCGCTGGGGGCGCTGATCATCGCCCTGGGGCTTTTGGTGGACGATGCGATCATCGCCATCGAGATGATGTCCGTCAAGCTGGAACAGGGATGGGAGCGCTTCGAGGCCGCCTGCTACGCTTACAAGGCGACCGCGTTTCCCATGCTGACAGGCACGCTGATAACCTGCGCGGGCTTCATCCCGATAGGCTTCGCCAAGGGGAATGCGGCCGAGTTCACCAGCAGCCTGTTCGCGGTGATTACGATCGCGCTGCTGCTGTCGTGGCTTGTTTCGGTTACCGTTACCCCGCTGCTGGGCTATAAACTGATCAAACCGAAGATGGCGGGAGAAGGCGGGCACGATATCTACGATTCGCGGTTTTACAGGCTGTTCAGGGAGGTGCTGGCCTGGTGCCTCCGCAACCGCAGGCTGGTTCTCGCGGTGACGGCGGCGGCGTTCGTGGGGTCGCTCTTCCTGCTGAAATTCGTGAAACAGGAATTTTTCCCGCCCTCGGTGCGGCCGGAGATCATCGTGGAGATGACGCTGCCGGAGGGTTCGTCGCTGCGGGCGACGGAGGCCGAAGCGGCAAGGCTGGCAGAATTGCTGGCGGACGAACGCGACATCGACAATTACAGCTATTATGTCGGCCAGGGGGCGCCCCGGTTCGTGCTGACCACCGACCCGGTTCTGCCCAGTTCGAATTATGCCCAGTTCGTTATTGTGGCGAAGGACCTGCAGGCGCGCTCCAGGCTGCAGGGGAAGATCGACAAGCTGCTCGACGGCAGCTTCCCGAATGTGCGCGGCCATGTGAAGCTGATTCAGACGGGTCCGCCGTCGCCGTACCCGGTGATGCTGCGGGTCAGCGGCTACGAGCATGAAAAGGTCAGGGCGATCGCCGGCCAGGTGGCCGATAAGCTGGCGAACGATCCCAACCTTGTTGATCTGAATTTCGACTGGAACGAGAAGAATAAGGTGATGCGGCTGGCCGTCGATCAGGATAAGGCGCGGCTGCTGGGGGTCGACAGCCAAAGCCTCGCGTCGAGTCTGCAGATGCAGCTGTCGGGGGCGCCGGTCACGGAATTTCGCGAGAAGGACAGGACGATCGCCGTTGTGTTCCGTCTCGACGACAGGGACAGGAGGGACCTGTCGGCGGTCAGGAACCTTCCCGTCCATATCGGCGGCGGCAAATACGTCGCGCTTGAGCAGGTAGCCAGGATCAGTTTCGAGGCTGAGGAAGGGCTTATCTGGCGCCGGGACCTGAAGCCGACGATTACCGTCCAGGCTGACGTTGTGCCGGGGATAACCGGCAACGACGCCAGCATGAAGGCTTTCGACAGCCTCGCCGCGCTGCGGGAAACGCTGCCGCCGGGCTACAGCATCGAAATCGCCGGTTCGCTGCAAAGGAGCAGGGAATCGATCGGGTTCCTGCTGCAGCCGGTGCCGGCGATGATTATCGTCATCGTCACCCTTCTGATGCTCCAGTTGCAGAGGATTTCGCTGATGCTGCTGACGCTGCTTACCGCCCCGCTGGGCATCATCGGCGTGAGCATAGCGATGCTGCTGACCCAGCGCCCGATCGGCTTCGTGGCCGAGCTCGGCATCCTCGCGCTGGGCGGGATGATTATCCGCAATTCGGTAATCCTCATCGACCAGATCGAGCAGCATATCAAGGCCGGGGAGTCGCCGTGGGAGGCGATTGTCGATTCGGCGGTGCTGAGGTTCCGGCCGATAATGCTGACAGCAGCGGCCGCCATCCTGGGGATGGTTCCGCTGCTGCCAAGTAAGTTCTGGGGGCCGATGGCGGTGGCGATCGCCGGCGGGTTGTTTTTCGCGACCGTCCTTACCCTGCTTGTCCTGCCGACTATGTATGCTGCCTGGTTCAAGGTGGCGGCGCCGGATCGGGAGGCTCCGGGAGCGGACAGCGGCAAAACCGCGACGGGCACGGCCGGGCACTAGGGCGGACGCCGGCCGGAAATAGGTGACAAAAACACGTGGGGGAGCGCTCTAAGCGCTCCCCCTTCTTTGTACAATTTAAATTGTACCGCTAACCGTTTGCCGGCAAACGCAAACGTGTCGTCAGTTGCCGATATTGAATTGCGGGTCCCAGGTGAGATCCGTGGATTCGTCGTCTGTGGGAAGACCAGGGACCTGGGTTGGAGTTCCGTCAGGACCATTCACTGGAATCACCCCATTTCCCGTTTTTCGGTTTTGTCTTTTCTGCTCGTCCCTTTGTCTTTATTATAAGACATTGTTGGCGATTTTTCAAGGGGGTGCTGTGTATACATATCGGGACACCCAGTGTTTTACCAGGTGGCGACGACGGCGCCCTGAAAGCGCCGTCCGATGTAGTCCTTGACGTGGTCTGACTGGTAGGCGGCAACGAGTGTCTTGACCGCAGGGTTATCCTTGTCTTTGGCGTGGACGGCGATGATGTGGGGGTAGGGCGAATCGCCCCCCTCGCTGGCGATGGCGTCGCGGGCCGGTACGAAGCCGCCGGCGACGGCGTAGGTGCTGCCAAGGGCCGCGAGGTCGAATTCGGGCAGCCGCCGGGCGATGTCGGCGGCGTCTACTTCGACGATGCTGATTCTGCGGGGATTGGCGACGATGTCGGTTGTGGCCGCCTGCAGCCCGGCGCCTGGCCGCAGGGTTATCAGGCCGGTTTTCTCGAGCAGCAGTAAGGCCCGTCCGCCGCCGATGGGGTCGTTGGGGATGGCGACAGTCGCCCCGGCCGCCAGGTCGGCTGTGCGGGCGATTTTCTTCGAGTATAAGGCAACAGGGAAGACGATTGTCTTGGCCACTGCGACCAGCGGCAATCGGCGGTCGGCGACGAGGCTTTCGAAGTAGGGCAGCGACTGGAAGCAGTTGGCGCCGACGTCGCCGGCGAGGAGGAGGGCGTTCGGTTTGAGGTTGTCGTCGTATTCGAGTATTTCGATCTCCAGGCCGTCCTTGGCAGCCATTTCGCTGGCCGCGTACAGGAGTTCCGCGTGGGGGCCGGAGGTCGTGGCCACTTTGAGTTTGTTGCCGCTTGTTTGGACGGCGGCCCCGAAAACGCCGGCAAGCAGGCCGGCGATAGCTACGATGACGATTATCGGCAGGAAGGTTTTTTTCATCGGAAACCTCCGGATTGCTGAAACGCGATTCTGCGCGTTGCTAATGACAGTTTATACTGTGGCAGGCTTTTTTTGCAAGTAGGATGCATAAGCGTTTTCATAAATTAAAGAATAAAAGAAGTGAAGCAGGAACGGGGCGGGGAAAGGCCGAATAATTCAGGAAACGGAAGCGGAGGGTAAAGGAGTTGTTGTTATGCCGGTAAATCCCAGGCTGAAAGATCCCCTCAACGATCAGCTTTTCGCCGGGGTGCTTCTTCTCGAGACAGCGGAGGAGTGCTACCAGTTTTTTGAGGATATTTGCACAATCGGCGAACTGAAGGCTATGGCGCAGCGGCTCGAAGTGGCGCGGATGCTTAAACATGGCCATACTTACGATGATATAGTCGAACGGACGGGGGCGAGCACGGCCACGATCAGCCGGGTTAAACGCTGCCTTTATTATGGCGCGGACGGATACAAAACGATTCTTGCCCGCCTGGATGGTGAGGAGAAGAGATGAGCAGAGACCAGTTTTTACCCCAGATTCCCTACGGAACCAAGGATTTTCTCCCCCGCGACGCCAGACGCAAGCGGGCGGCCGAGAACGCTCTGGCCGGCCTGTTCGCCCGCTGGGGATATGACGAGGTCGTGACGCCGACCTTCGAATACCTGGAGACGCTGACAGTGGGCGTCAGCGGCGATCTTGTCCAGAGTCTGTTCAAGTTCTTTGACAAGAATAACGCCATCCTCGCTCTGCGGCCGGATATGACCACACCGATCGCCAGGGTGGCGGCGACCCGTTTTCGTGAGAGTGTCCCGCCGCTGCGCCTTTTTTATCTGACGAACGTTTTCCGCCAGGAACAGGCTCAGGCCGGACGGCAGTGCGAATTCTACCAGGCCGGGGTGGAGCTGCTGGGGGCGGGCGGACCGGCGGCGGACGCCGAGGTGGTGGCCCTGGCGGTCGCCGCGCTGCTGGAGGCCGGGTTGACGAATTTCCAGGTCGGTATCGGCCAGGTTGAGTTCATAAACGGGGTGATGGCGGAAAGCGGCCTGACGGTCGGCGAACAGCAGCGGGTCAAGCAGTGTATGGTCAGCCGCGATCTTGTCGGCCTGGGGGAAATACTGGCAGGCAGCTCGCTGAGTGCCGCCGCCCAGCGGCTTATCCGCGAAATTCCGCTGCTGCACGGCGACGACAAGGTGGTAAGCGAGGCATACCGGTTGGTCGGCAACGATATCAGCCGCGCCGCGCTCGATAATCTGACCGACATCCGCCGCCTCCTCGCCGGCTACGGCGTGGAGCGCTACGTGACTTTCGACCTCGGCCTCATCCGTGATTTCGACTATTATACCGGCATGGTTTTCGAAGGCTATACGCCGGGGCTCGGGTTCCCGCTGTGCGGCGGCGGGCGTTACGACAATATGGTGGCCGCGTTCGGCGTGGATTGTCCGGCCACCGGTTTCGCCATGGGGATCGAAAGAATCCTGCTGGCGCTGGAGCGCCAGGGGATCGCGCCGCCGGCAGCCGTCCGCGACGCGTACGTGGCCTGGGGGGACGGGGGGCTGGCGCAGGCGATCGCCGAAGCCGACCGCCTGCGCCGCGCGGGACGGACGGTGGAGATGGCCCTGGAGGCTTGCTCCCGCACAGAGGCGGAGGCGGCCCGGGCGGCCAAGGGTTATGCCGGGCTGGTGTACTTCGACGGCAATGTGGCGCCGGGTTAAACAGGTTTTTGCCGCGCTGACCGCCAAGGTGGCGGCGGCCGACCGTGAGTTCGTCGCCGCGTGGCTCACCCCCGGCGAGCAGGCGCTGTTTTTCGCGATGAATGTGCCCGATCAGCATCACGCTCTGCAGGTAGCGCATGCGGCCCGCCGTCTCGCCGCCGGGCGGGAGAACGTCGATACCGGGCTGCTGACGCGGTGCGCCCTTCTCCATGACGTCGGCAAAGTCAAGGGAGACGTTAGCACGTTCGATAAGGCGCTCGCTGTTCTGGCGCACCGGTTGGCTCCCTCATGGGCCGAAGGCTGGGGGCGGCCGGGTCGCGGCGGCCGGGTCGCCAACCTTCGCCACGCCCTCCACGTCTATTTTCGCCACCCGGAGCGGAGCGCGGCCCTGCTGGCGGGCATCGGCGCCGACGAGCGGCTGCTCGCGATCATCCGGCGCCACCACTGGCCGCCGTCTCCAGGCGAGCCGCCGGAGCTGACGATATTGCGCGAAGCCGACGATTTACATTGAAAAGGACCAAAAGGAATAATCCTTTTGGTCCTTGAAACATTATAGATGATAAGTTGTCGAGAAAGCTCCATATGCAAGGCGCACCGGAAAAGCGCGCCGCGCCGCGTACCTCGGAACGTACGCAAGTAAGCGCTTTGAGGAGCAAGTGCGCAAGTTCTTGGCGCTTCGGCGCCTAGAACTGCGGCCTGCCCTCTGCGGGTACGCCGCAGATGGGGCTTTATCGGCAAGTTTAGTAGCCTTTGGCCTTGTCGATGATGTTGAACATCTCCCTGTTCTGGGTGTAGCGGACGAGGTTATCGACGAACAGTTTGACGGCCCGGTCGAGGTAGTAGGGTGAGATGGCCGCCAGGTGCGGGGTGACGATGACATTTTCCATCGCCCACAGAGGGCTGTCGGCCGGCAGAGGCTCGTTCTCGAACACGTCGAGGCCGGCTCCCTTGATTATGCCGAGCTGCAGCGCTAGCACCAGGTCGGCCTCGCGGACTACTGCGCCGCGGGCGATGTTGAAGAAATATGCGCTGGGTTTCATGGCCCGGAATTCATCGAGGGTGAAGAGACCGGCCGTCTTGTCGGTCAGGGGCACGGCCGAGACGACAAAGTCGGAGACGCCGAGCATCTCGTGGAGCTGTTCGGGTTTATAGAGTTTGTCGACGAAGATCTCGGTCGTCATCTCCTGTTTGGTGGCGACGACTTCCATGCCAAGCCCCTTGGCCTTCTTCGCAATTTCACGGCCGATACTGCCGAGACCGACGATGCCGATGGTTTTTTCGTGGATTTCGTCCGTGGGCACCCGGTTCCATTCGGCCTTCTGCTGCTGGCGGATGAGCAGGTTGAGGCCGCGGGTGAAGGCCAGCATCATCGCGAAGACGTGTTCGGATACCGGTATGCCGTGGATGCCTTTGGAGTTGGTGAGGAGGGTGTCGCTGGCCTGGATTTCGGGGAAGGTAAGGCTTTCCACCCCGGCGCTCAGGGCGTGGACCCATTTGAGGCGGGGCGCGGCAAGGTAGAGGGGGCGGATGTCCGTCCAGCCCCAGGCGACCAGGATATCGGTAGCGGCGATATGCTCGCCGGCATGCTCGAGGTCGGTAACGGTCACGGTGATGCCGGGCATCGCCGCGGCGATGGCGTCTTTGTGGCGGTCGGCCAGGTTGTTGAGAACGAGGATGTTGAGCGCGCTTGCCATAGTGAGCCCCCTTACGAGGATTATTATCTGTCAAATACTTCTACACATACGTAAAAATTCCTACTGGGGGGGTTGACGAATCAAGTGGCTCGATGATATCATATTACCGTATTAATACTTTAAATAACTAAAGTGAGGGTGCGCTGATGACTTCCAGTGATATGAATTACCTGACGATCGCCCTGCCCAAGGGGAAACTGTTCGCGCCGGCCGCCAGGCTGCTATCTGCCGCCGGTTATACCGCCGACGGGCTGAGCGAGGATTCACGGCGGCTGGTGATCGCCAACGAGGCGCATAAGATCAGGTTCATCATCACGAAGACGGCCGACTTGCCGACGTACGTGGAGTATGGCGCGGCCGATGTCGGTATAATCGGCAAGGACGTGCTCGCGGAAGAGAGCAAGAATGTTTACGAGCTCCTCGATCTGAAGTTCGGGCTCTGCCGAATGGTGGTAGCGGTGCCCGAAGCGTTGCGCCAGGAGAAACTGACCGATTACGCCCATATGCGGGTGGCGACCAAATATCCCAATACCGCCGAACGGTTTTTCCGCGACGCCGGCATCCAGATGGAGATAATCAAGCTCGGGGGTTCGATAGAGCTGGCCCCGATCGTCGGATTGGCGGAGATGATCGTCGATTTGGTGGAGACCGGCCGCACCCTTAAGGAGAACAAGCTTGTCGAGGTTGCCCAGATCAACCAGGCGACCGCCCGGTTCATCGCCAACCGGGTGAGTTTCAAGATGAAGTTCGAACGCATCAACCGGCTGACCGAGGATCTGAGGATACTGGCCGAAAGCGAGAAGAAATGATGAGAATAATCGACGCCCGCAATAATTCTCCGGAAGATATACGGCCTTTTCTTGCCAAACCGCCTTTCGACGCTGTGGAACTCGGCGAAGGGGCACGCGCCAGGGTGAAGGCGATGTTCGGTCGCGAGCTGACTGCGGCCGAGGTCGTGGCGAGGATTATCGCCGAGGTCCGCGCGGAAGGCGACACTGCTTTGCTGCGTTATACCGAGCTGACCGACGGTCCGCGGCTGACGCCCGCCACGATGGTCGTGAGCGAGGCCGAGTTCGCCGCCGCCCGGGCGGCGGTGGAGCCGGCGGTGATGGCATCGTTGGCGAAGGCGATCGCCAATGTCCGCAGATACCACGCCGAGAAGGTGCCGAAGTCGTGGCTGACCGAGCGGGAGCACGGGGCGATGCTTGGCCAGAGGTGCCTGCCGCTTGAAAGGGTGGGTGTGTATGTCCCCGGCGGGACGGCCGCATACCCTTCGTCGGTGATCATGAATATCGTGCCGGCGGTCGTGGCCGGGGTGAAGGAGATCATCATGACCGTTCCGCCGGCGCGGGACGGCAGCGTCAACCCCTATGTGCTGGCCGCCGCCGAGGCGGCCGGGGTGACGACGGTAATAAAGGCGGGCGGCGCCCAGGCGATTGCCGCCCTGGCGTTCGGTACGGCCACCGTTCCCAAGGTTGATAAGATCACCGGTCCTGGCAACATTTTCGTCACCCTGGCGAAAAAGGCGGTGTACGGCTACTGCGACATCGATATGCTCGCCGGCCCGAGCGAAATCCTCATCGTCGCCGACGGTGGGGCCGACCCGGCCTACGTCGCCGCCGACCTGCTGAGCCAGGCCGAGCACGACGTATTGGCAGCGAGCGTCCTGATCACCGACAG
Organism: Selenomonadales bacterium; assembly: GCA_018434945.1. Classification (GTDB taxonomy): domain Bacteria; phylum Bacillota; class Negativicutes; order Sporomusales; family UBA7701; genus Anaeroselena. The sequence continues at coordinate 37,454 of JAHDOI010000061.1, read as the reverse complement.
TCCCGCTCTGGCGGCGGCGGTCGAGCGGGAGACGGCCAACCAGCTTGCCGCCCTGCCCCGGTCAGGCATCGCCGGCGAGGCGCTGGGGCGCAACGGGCTGATAATCATCGCCGACGATGTCGACGCAGCTATGGAGCTCGCCAATATCGCCGCTCCCGAACACCTGGAGATCCTGACCGCCGATCCGTTTGCCCAGCTGCCGGCAGTGAGGCATGCCGGCGCTGTGTTCCTCGGGCCGTATTCGCCCGAACCGCTGGGCGATTATCTGGCCGGTCCCAACCACGTGCTGCCGACCGGCGGCACGGCCAGGTTCTACTCGGTGCTGTCGGCCGAGACGTTTATGAAAAAGACGAGCGTTATCGCCTACACCGAGGCGGCCCTGAGCGCGGTGGGCGAGGACGTTATCCGCCTGGCGACCGCCGAGGGGCTGGAGGCGCACGCCAACGCGGTACGGATTAGGAGGCGCAAGGATGTGGCAGATTCGACCCGGACTTGAAAGTGTAAAGTCTTACTATGTTCCCGATGTTGCCTGGCCGGTCAAACTGGATGCCAACGAGCGGGCCGAAGCGCTGCCGCCGGCGGTGCAGGCCGGGATAGCCGAACGCCTTGCCGCGGTGGCGGCCAACCGTTACCCGGAAATCGGCCAACACAGCCTCAAGAAGGCGTTGGCCGCAGGCCTGGGACTCGAGCCTGAAAATATAGTCCTCGGCAACGGCTCCAGCGAGGTGCTGGCCGCCATCTGCCGTGTTTTTGGCGGTGTGGGGAGGAAAATCGTTTACCCGCATCCGTCCTTCTCGATGTACAAGATATACTGCCTGCTGGCTGACAGCGAGCCGTTGACGGTGGAACTCGACGCAGGGTTCGCGCTCTCGCCGGAAAAGGTTTTCACCACCGCGCTTAAGGAGCAGGCGGGCCTGATCATCCTCTGCAACCCGAATAATCCCACGGGTGGAGCGATGGCCACGGAGGCTGTCGAGTACATTGTCGCCGGCGCCCGCTGCCCGGTGGTGGTGGATGAGGCTTACGGCGAATTCGCCGGGAAGTCGGTTCTGCCGCTCCTCGGCAAGTATCCCAACCTGATCGTCGCCCGCACATTCTCGAAGGCTTACGGTCTTGCCGCCGCCCGCGTGGGCTATGCCGCGGCGGGCAGGGAGATAATCGCCGCCGTCGGCAAGGTGCTGCTGCCTTATCACATAAACGCATTTTCTCTGGCGGCCGCCGAGACTGTCTGGGGGATGAGGGACGAGTTCGCGCCCGGGATCGCCCGCACGGTGGCCGAACGGGAGCGGGTGGCGGCGGCTCTCCGGGAAATGCCGATCGAGGTGTTCCCGTCGGCGACCAATTTCCTGCTCTTAAGGAGCGCTCGCGCCAAGGAACTGTCCGATTACCTTGCATCCCAGGGCGTCGGGGTGCGTGATTTCAGCGCCGCGCCGGCCCTGGCAGGCTGTCTGCGGGTCACGGTCGGGACGGTGTCAGAAAACGACGTGTTTTTGGCTGCGACCGGAAAATTCATCCGGGGTGAGGTGTAGATGATGGAACGTATCGGCAGTATCAGCCGCAAGACAACGGAAACAGATGTCGAGCTGAAGCTGGGGCTGGACGGCTCGGGGCAGGCGGAGGTCGCCACCGGGGTGGGTTTTTTCGATCACATGCTGGTGCTGTTCGCCAGGCACGGCCTGTTCGACCTTGATGCCAGGGTTAACGGCGATCTTCACGTCGACGCCCATCACACAGTGGAGGATACCGGCATCGTCCTCGGACAGGCGCTCGCCCGGGCGCTGGGAGACAAGCAGGGTATCCGCCGCTACGGTACGGCTTTCGTGCCGATGGACGAGGCGCTGGCGATGGTGGCCCTCGATGTGAGCGGCCGGCCCTTCCTCCAGTACGATGTGGAGGCTCCGGCCTGCGTTATCGGCAGCTACGCCGGCGAACTCACCGAGGAATTCCTGCGGGCGCTGGCGGTGAACGCCGGGCTGACAGTCCATGTCCGTCTCCTGGCAGGCCGGAACGCCCACCATATCCACGAGGCGATCTTCAAGGCTCTCGGCCGGGCGCTCGCCGAGGCGACCCGCGTGGACGGGCGCATCGTCGGTGTCATGTCGAGCAAAGGGGTATTGTAGTGAGTAACGTTATCGCGATCATCGATTATGGGGTAGGCAATCTGTACAGCGTGGAGAAGGCGTTTGTCCGCCTGGGCGCGGAAGCGGTCGTAACCAGCGATCCCGCGGCGATCATGGGCGCCGCCAAGGTGGTGCTGCCCGGGGTGGGCGCTTTCGGCGACTGCATGAGCAACCTTGCCGAGTACGGGCTTACCGACGTCGTCCGCAAGGTGGCGGCCAAGGGCACGCCGCTGCTCGGCATCTGCGTGGGACTGCAGATATTGTTCGCCGGCAGCGAGGAGGACCCGGGGGTGCCGGGACTGGGGATTTTCCCCGGTATGGTGCGCCGGTTGGTCGCCCCCGGCCTGAAGGTGCCGCATATGGGGTGGAACAGCCTGGAGTTCAGCGGGGCTAACGCGCTGTTCGCCGGACTGACGGGAAATCCTTACGTCTATTTTGTACACAGCTACCACGCCGTGCCGGACGACTCCGCCCTGGTCACCGCCTGGACGGAGTATGGCGGACGGGTGACGGCGGCCGTGGGGCGTGACAATGTTTACGCCGTCCAGTTCCATCCCGAGAAATCCGGGGACGCCGGTTTGAAAATCCTCGCCAATTTTAAGGAGCTTGCCATATGATAATTTTTCCCGCGATCGATATCCGCGGCGGCAAATGCGTGCGCCTCACCGAGGGCCGGTTCGACGCCGAGACGGTTTACGCCGACGACCCGTCTACCATGGCGCGGCGCTGGGCGGCCGAGGGCGCTGAATACCTCCATGTCGTCGACCTCGACGGCGCTCTTGCCGGTCAGCCGGTCAACCTCGCCATCGTGGCGAAGATCGCCGCGGCGGTGAACATTCCCATACAGATGGGCGGCGGCATCCGCACCCTCGCGACTATCGACGCCGTCCTCGCGGCCGGCGTAGCGCGGGTCATCCTCGGCTCGGTGGCCGTGAAACAGCCGGAGCTGGTGAAGGAAGCCTGCGCCGCTTACGGCGACCGCGTCGTGGTCGGCATCGACGCCAAGGACGGCGTCGTGGCCGTGGAGGGATGGGGCGTGAGCGGCGGCGTGGGGGCGGAGGAACTCGCCGCCCGCATGGCGGCCGCCGGGGTGGCCCGCATCATTTACACCGATATTTCCCGCGACGGTACGCTCGCCGGCGTAAACGTGTCCGCCACCCGCGCCCTGGCCCGGGCCGCGGGCGTGCCGGTAATCGCCTCCGGCGGGGTGAGCAGCCTGGCCGACGTGGCCGCGGTAAGGGCGGCGGCTGCCGACGGGGTGGAAGGCGTCATCATCGGCAAGGCCCTGTACACCGGCGCGGTCAGCTTGCCGGCAGCGCTGAAAGCGGCCCGGGGGGAGGAGGGCGCAGCGTGTATACGAAACGGATAATCCCCTGCCTGGACGTGAAGGATGGGCGGGTGGTGAAAGGCACTAATTTTGTCGGCCTGCGCGACGCCGGCGACCCGGTGGGGCTGGCGTCGGTCTACGACCGCGAGATCGCCGACGAACTGGTTTTCCTCGATATCACCGCGTCGGCCGAGGAGCGCAACACGATGGTGGATGTGGTCAACAGGACGGCGGCCCAGGTATTCATACCCTTCACCGTCGGCGGCGGCATCCGCACCCTGCAGGATATAAGGACAATGCTGAAGGCAGGCGCCGACAAGGTGTCGCTCAACACGGCGGCGGTGAAGAACCCGAACATTCTGGCCGAGGGTGCGAAACGGTTCGGCCGCCAGTGCATCGTGCTTGCGGTGGACGCCCGCCAGGCGGGGCCGGGCAAGTGGGAGGTCTATGTGAACGGCGGCCGCACTCCGACCGGCATCGATGTGCTGGAGTGGATCAAGGAGGGCACCGCCCTCGGGGCAGGGGAGATTCTCCTCACGAGCATGGACCGCGACGGGACGAAGGATGGCTACGACATCCCCCTGACACGGGCCGTTTCCGAGGCGGTGGACGTGCCGGTGATCGCGTCGGGCGGGGCGGGCGAACTGGCCCATTTTTACGAGGTGTTAGTTGACGGGAAGGCCGACGCCGTGCTGGCCGCGTCGGTGTTCCACTACGGGCAGTTCACCGTCCGCCAGGTGAAAGAATATCTCCGCACACGCGGCGTGGAGGTCAGATTATGAACACGGCAGTGATTAAATTCGACCCGCACGGCCTGGTGCCGGCCGTCATCCAGGACGCCGCCTCCGGAACGGTGCTGATGGTGGCGTATATGAACGCGGCGTCGCTGGCGAAGACGCTGGAAACAGGGGTGACCTGGTTCTACAGCCGCAGCCGGCGGACGCTGTGGCAGAAGGGCGAGACTTCGGGGCACGTGCAGAAGGTGCGCGAGGTTTACTACGACTGCGATGGCGATACGCTGCTGGTCAAGGTGGAACAGCAGGGCGCCGCGTGCCACGAGGGCACGTTCTCCTGTTTCAGCCGCCGCCTGGACGGTGCCGAGTCTGAGCGGGACACATCCGCGGCGGTCGATTATAAGCCGGCGATGACGGTGCTTTACGAACTTTTCAATGTCATAAACGACCGCAAGGCTAACCCCAAGGAGGGGTCCTACACCAATTACCTGTTCGATAAGGGGCGGGACAAAATCCTCAAGAAGGTGGGCGAGGAGGCGGCGGAGACGATCATCGCCTCGAAGAACGACGATAAGCAGGAAATCCTCTACGAGATGGCCGATCTGTGGTACCACTGCCTGGTGCTGCTGTCCCATCACGACATCACGCCCACGGAGCTCTTCGCCGAGCTCGAGGGCCGGCGGAAATGAAGCGAGGCCTATTATGGAGCGACTTGGCTCCATAATAGGCCCCGAGTTTTTTAGGCGCTATAGCCGTTTATCATACTCTTTCTCCAGTTCGTCCCACCGGTCGAAGAAGTTATACTGGAAGCGGCCGGGGTGGAAGGGGTCGAGCAGGTCCGACTGGCCGGTTATCTGGGGGAAGTTGGTTTTTTCCACGTTTTTCCCTCCCGTGAAGAGTATTTCCGTTAGTGTTTACCCGGCGCGGCAGTACTATCCGGTAAGGCGGCGAGGAGTTTCAATTCCTCGTAATGGCGGAGCTGGTCGGCGAAGGACATGCGGTTGAGGCCGCTGGGGTTGGGCACGACGAAGTCGAGTACTCCCGGCACGACCTTTACGGGCTGGAGGCCGCAGGCGACCTCCTTGAGGGCGGCAAGCTCGCGGTAGACGCCGATGCCGGCGTAGCAGGCGATCCGCGGCCGGTAGCGGGCAAGCTTGTCGATGAGCGCCGAGCGGCCCCGGCGGTATTCCTCGCGGGTTATTTCCGCCGCGGCTCTTGTCGGGCGGGACACGATGTTGGTGATGCCCAAGCCGAAGGACAGCAATTCGTCGTCCTCTTCCGGCCTGAGCTGCTGCGGGGTGAGGCCGGCGGCGTGCAGCAGCTTCCAGAAACGGTTGGAGTGGCCGGCGAAGTGGTGCCCGGTTGCGGCCGAACGGACGCCGGGGTTGTAGCCGACGAACAGGATTGCGAGGCCGGGGCGGATGATGTCGCGGACTTCTTGCACTCTATCAGCTCCTTGGCAGGATTGGCGCGCGCCGGCCGGGAATTTATCCGGTAACGGCGGGCCCGCTTTCCAGCGGGACGCAAAAGGAGGCGTATTTATGACCGGCCAGGTAGTCGTCAGCGTACCGGCAGCAAAAAGGCTGATCGCCCTCGCGATCTATGGGATGCCCGAGGTGAGGGCGGCAAGGGAACGGGGGAAGATCGTGCTGAAGTCGGGCACGACCGTGGCCGCGCTGGCTGAGCTGTTCGGCACGCCGCCGCTCCGTCTCGGCGGGCGGATTACCCCGGATGGGGCGCGGACCGCCAAACGGCTCGTCGAGGCGCCGCATATCGTGCTGATCAAGGGCGGCCGGTGGCGGTGTGTGGACGGGTGCCTCGACGAGGAGCTGGCGGCGATGGGGCCCGAAGATGTTTTCATCACCGGCGCCAACGCCCTGGATATGAACGGGACGGCCGGGCTGATGGCCGGGCTGGCTGGCGGCGGCACGGCCGGCCGGGCGCTGAATATGCTTTATTCTGAAGGGATACGGACGATAATCGGCGTCGGCCTGGAGAAGCTAATACCGGGGTCGATAGCTGATGCCAGTCTCAAGGCGGGCCGCGGGAGGGTCGACAAGGCGATGGGGATGGCTGTGGGTTTGCTGCCGCTGTTCGGCAGGGTGGTGACCGAGAAGGACGCGCTGGAAATGCTGACCGGTGCGACGGTGACGGTGATCGGCGCCGGCGGCTTGTGCGGCGCGGAAGGGGCGACGACGATGCTGGTGGAGGGGACGGGCGAGCAGGTGGACAAAGCTTTTGCCATTATTGCGGCCCAGAAGGGACGGCCGTTGGCCGGCGCCGCCGACAGCTTCGCATCGTGCGATGCGGGCGGCTATTACTGCGCCAGGCACGCCGGTTGCATCTACTGGCGGGGGACGGGCGATGAATGAACTGGCTGCCGCCGCCTGGGCGACGGCGGATATAATGAGGAGCGTGCTGCCTTCGCTGTATATCGGCCTGTTTCTCGCCGGCCTGTTCGCCAACCGCGGCGGCGTGATCGGCGGCCGGCTGCTGCTGCCCGCTGTTGCCCGGCTGACCGGCCTGCCGCCGGCCTGCGCGCTGTCGGTGGTGCTGGCGGCCGGCGACCGGACCGCCGGCATGGCGGCGGTGGCGCTGGCGAAGGAGCGGGCGGGGCTGTCGGACGGAGAGGTTATCGCCGCCAATCTGGTGGCCAAGGCTCCGTCGGTGCTGCAGTTTTTTGTGTTTTCTTTTATCCCCATAATGGCGGCTCTTTATCCGCCGTATGTGGCCGTGCGTTTCCTGGTCGTCTACTTCGCAGCCTTCGTGATTATTTCCCTGGCCGGGGTGGTCTATGCACGTCTGCTGGGCGGCGGCCGGTCTGGCGGTTGCCCGGCGCCGGCGGATAAACCGGTGATGGGCTGGCCGGCGGCGGTGCGGGCGGCTGTGGCGGGAAGCTGGCGGCCGTTTGTGAGTATGGCGGCCTGGATGGCGGCGATGTCGTATGTGGCGATGTTCTTCATCAAGACCGGCTATTTGCAGCGGCTCACCGATTATCTGCCGCTCCTCGCCAGCCTGGGACTTGACGCCGGACTGCTGCCGCTCGCCGGTGCCGGGCTTGTGAGCATGATAGGCGGCGTCGCGGCGGTGGGCGCGGCGGTGCGCGACGGGGCGGTGCCGGCGGCGGCGGTCGTGCCGCTGCTGCTGACGGTTTCCCTGCTGCATAATTTCTACGACTTGTTCGCTTCATCGCTGCCCCGGGCTGTCGGCGTTTTCGGCCGGCGGCTGGGGGTGAGGGTGGCGGCAGCTGGGTTCGCGGTCACTCAGGCGGTGATGGTGCTGATGCTTGTACTGACGATAAAGGGGATTGTGTAAAACCCTTGCCTTTAGGCAAGGGTTTTACTGTTTGGCTTGCGGCTCATCCTTGCCCCGCGACAGCACTACCATGGTTGCGCCGGCAATTACTGCCGCGCCGCCGGTCAGCTGCAGGGCGCTGAAACGGTCGCCGAACAGGAGGGCGGAGAAAGCGAAGGTGAGGAGCGGCTCGACCATGCTGAGGATGGAGGTGCGGGTGGGGCCGATGAGTTCGAGGCCGCGGAAGAGGGTGAGCATGGCCAGGATGGTGGGAAAGGCGACGATGCCGGCGACCGCCAACCAGGCGGTGGGGGAGAGGGCGAAGTCAAGCGTGCCTCCGGCCGTGCCTGCGGTCAGCAGTGAGAGGGCGGCGAAGCCGGCGACGAAGGCGCTGGTGACGATGGGCGACAGTTCCTTTACTACCCGTGTGCCGAGCACGAGGTAGACGGAGTAGACGAGGGCGGCCGCCAGGGCGAGCAGTACGCCGGTGACGTTAATGGCCGTAGGCGAGGCGCCGAGGACGAACGCCAGCCCTGCCATGGCGACGGCGGTGGCCAGCAGGTTTTGGCCGGTCAGTTTTTCCTTGTCGACAATGGCGGCGAGGAAGGCGACAAACAGGGGAAAGGTGTAGAGCAACAGGCCGGTGAGCGAGGCGGAGATATAATGCAGCGCCGAGAAGTACAGGGACGCCTGGGAGGAGTAGCAGACGCCGCCGAGGACGAACATCATGGCAAGCTGGCGGCGGGAGACGGTCGAAAGCCGCTTCTTGACACCCAGGTAAGCGAACAGGGTGAGGGAGGCGAGGGTGAAGCGCAGGAAGAGGAGGGTGCTGACGTTGGCGCCTTCGCGGTAGGCGAAGATGGCGAAGATGGGCAGCAGGCTGAAGCCCAGGGCGGAGAGGAAAACGAGGGCGACGCCTTTATGGTACTGGTTCAAGATGTGGCCTCCTATATTTTGCCGCGCTGGCGGGCGATCTCTTTCATCTGTTCCGTTTTATCCCGTGGCGGAATGCGGATTATGTCGCGGCGGATCAGAGTTATCGCCCTCTGCGGGCAGCTTTTGACGCATACGCCGCAGCCCAGGCAGCGGCCGGAATCGATGGCGGCTGCCGGTGCCGCGGCTGTTATCGCCCTGACGTGGCAGCGCCGGGCGCACAAGCCGCAGGCGGTGCATTTGGCGGCGTCGATAATGGCGATGAAGTTGCTGGGATGGACGGAGTGGATGCCCTGTTCGTTGATGGTGCGGAGCACGCCGCAGCAGCAGCCGCAGCAGTGACAGACGAAGGCGGGTCTGTTGGCGACGTTGTCGGCGAGGTGCACGAGGCCGAGCCCTTCAGTGCGGTCGAGGACGCGCAGCAATTCGTCGACACCGGCCGGGCGGGCGAAGCCGCGCCGGATAAGCCATTCGGCGGCGGGGCCGAGCGAGGTGCAGATATCGTCGACCGGGGCGGCGCAGGCGGTGCCCCGGTGGTGGGCCTGGTGGCGGCAGTAGCACATCGACAGGGCGCCTGAGCCGGCGGCGCGGATCATTGCCGACGCTTTTTCGTAGTCGAGGACTTCGGTGGTTATGTCGGCCGGCATTGCGCTTTCGTAGGCCCAGGTATGGAATATCTTGGTGTCGGCGCCGAAAAATTCCTCGGCGACGCCCCGTTCATGGTGGTAGCGCTCGAAGAGATCGGCCAGCTCGCCCAGGGGCAGGGGGCCGCCGGTGCGCATGAATGTGTATTCGAAGAAGCCGACGACCAGGGGCGAGAGGGAGTAGAGCACTTTGTCGCGGCGCGGTATGTCGACGACCAAGCCTTTGGCCGCCATGGTTTCGAGAAGGGGGACGAGTTCGGTTTCCGGAAGGCCGGTCAGGGCCGCCAGTCTGTCGATGGTGGTAAACCCTTGCGGGAACAGGCTGCCGACGGTCGCCTCCTTCTCGGTGTACATGATATTGAGGATGCGCATGAGAGTTTCGTTATGAGGCGCGCCGACGGGGTTTTTGGCGAGGCGGGCGGCGAGCGCCAGGAATACGTCGGTTTTGCCGTTGCCAAGATGGCCCATGTGGCCACCTCCTTTTATTTTATGCGGCCGATGGAAAGGTGGAGGCGGTAGTTGCCGTGGCGGAGGACTTTTTCGAGCAGGGTGTTGAGGTCTTCGTGCGCGGCGAGATCGGCCCGCAGCCAGTAGCAGCCGTCGCCGCTCACCCGGTGGGCGGCTGTGATGGCTTGTTCGCCTTCGAGGAAGCGGTGGAAGGCAGCGTGGTCGGCGCTGGCCATGAACACGGTGATGAAGGCGGTCAGCGGCTTGCCGAGTTTGGCTAAATCGACGCCGGCGGAATATCCGGTGATGACGCCCGCCTCTTCAAGGGCTCTGACCCGCGCGGCGACAGCCTGGCCGGTAAGGTGGACGGCCGCGCCGATTTCCTTCCACTGGCGGCGGGAGTTTTCCTGAAGGAGCCTGATGATGGCCAGATCGGTTTCGTCAATCATTTGCGGCCTTTTCCTTTCCCGGCGTAATCAAACTAAGGCCAACTCTTTCACCGCGCTATCGTTTTTTGGCGCGGCGTTGTTTACAATAGAGGGAGAGATCGCTTGGGAGGCTGATGATATGGAAATACGTCTGATACGGCACGCGACCCATATTGTGAACATGGGTGGGACGAGGCTGCTTGTCGATCCGGTCCTCGGGGCCGCCGGGGATATGCCGCCTATTGACAATTCCCCGAACCCCCTCCGGAATCCTCTTGTAGGGCTGCCGATAAATGAAAGTGAGTTGGCGGCGGTGGACGGCATACTGTGCACCCATACCCACCGCGATCATTTTGACGCTGCGGCGGCCGAAAGGCTGCCCAAGGAGCTGCCTGTTTTCTGTCAGCCGGCCGACGAGGCCAAGCTGCAAGGATTCGGTTTTTCGCAGGTGACCGCCGTCCACGATAAGGCCGAATGGCGGGGCGTGTCCCTGGCAAGGACGGGCGGGCGGCACGGCAGCGGCGAGCTGGCCGAGAAGATGGGGCCGGTGTCGGGCTATGTGCTCCGCAGCCCCGGCGAACCGGTGCTGTATATCGCCGGCGACACTGTATGGTGCCCGGAGGTGGCCGCGGCTTTGACCGGGCACCGGCCGGACGTGGTCGTGCTGTTCGCGGGAGCGGCGCGGTTCCTGAGCGGCGGACCGATAACGATGGACACCGCCGATATCGCGGCCGTGTGCGCAGCGGCGCCGGCGGCGCGGGTGGTGGTGGTCCATCTGGAGGCTTTCAACCATTGCCTGCTCACCCGGCCCCTCCTGCGGGAATTCCTCGCGCGCGAAGGGCTATCGGGGCTGGTGACGGTGCCGGCGGACGGCGAGACTGTGAAATTGTAAAAGGATTCTGGTTGTACCGTTCGAGCACCTGGCTTATAATTAAGCCAGGTATTTTTTTTCAACATAATATCTGCACAGGGAGACGAATGATGTTCAAATCTAGCAAAGTACGGCTGATTTTGTTGCTGATGGTGCTTGTCGGTGTCGTTCTTTATCTCAACGTGCCGGACAAAAAGTCCCGCGAGACGACGGTGCCGCCCAAGCAGCTCTATTCGCTCGAAAAAACCGGTGCCGGCGCTGTGGCCGATTATACCGCCACCGCCCAGCGCATCCATGCTGCGGTAGATAACAGCCTGGCGGGGGCCAAGCTCGATTCCCGCAAGGTGCAGGAAGGACGGCGCGAGACGCCCCGCACGGCGGTGGAGGGCACGATCCGCTGGCACGCGCGCCAGTTGCTGCTGGCGACCGATACCCAGCCGGATGCCGTGAAGCAGGCGCTGGGCGCGCAGCTTCTCAATACCGGCGGCGAGGTGCTGGCGACCCAGAACGACAATTATCAGGGGCAGGCGGCCACGCGGGTGGATGTCGGCATCCGCGACAAGCTCGCCGGCGAGCCGCTTACCCTCATCACCGACCGGATCTTCATCCCGCTGCCGGGGAAAAAGGGCGAGACGCCGGTGCCGAAACCGCCTGGTCACGGCAACCTGGCGCTCCTCATCGACGACTTCGGCTATAGCTCCGAGACGATTTCTTCTTTCGCCGCAATGCCCCGCCCGGTGACATTTGCTGTCCTGCCTTACCGGCCCCACAGCGGCGAGGCGGCGTCGCGGGCTCTGAGCGCCGGCCACCAGGTGATGCTCCATCTGCCGATGGAGCCGCTGGCGGCGTCCGAGCAGTCGGAAGCAAGTACGATAACGGTGGCGATGAGCGACCAGGAGATCCGCGACATGACGGCCAAGGCCATCAAGGCCGTGCCGGGGATAATCGGCGTCAACAATCACCAGGGCTCCAGGGCGACCGCCGACCGCCGGGTGATGAAGGCGGTGCTGGGGGTCCTCAAGGCCAATAACCTGTTCTTCGTCGACAGCCGCACCAGCGGCCAGTCGGTGGCGTACGAGGCGGCCCGCCAGGCGGGGCTGCGCGCCGGAGTTAACGAGGTCTTCCTCGACGGCAGGAACGAGGTCGAGTATATCAAGGGCCAGCTGAGGACGGCGGCCCGCCTGGCGGTCAGGGACGGCAACGCGATCGCCATCGGCCACGCCCGGCCGGCTACGGCCATCGCTGTGCGCGAGATGATACCGGAGCTGGAGGCCGCCGGCATAAAGTTTGTGTTCGTTTCGCAACTGGTGAGGTAATCGCAAGACCCCCCGAAGCTTCGGGGGGTCGCTTTTAGTTTAGATATACTTTTTTACGAAGCGGTTGATGCGGGTCAGGGCTTCGGTGAGGTTGGCGGTCGAGGAGGCGTACGAGCAGCGCACGAAGCCTTCCCCGCTTTCGCCGAAGGCGTCGCCCGGCACGAGGGCCACTTTCTCGGCCTTGAGGAGTTCCTCGGCGAAGGCGAGGGAACTGAGGCCAGTCTGTTTGATGGAGGGGAAGATGTAGAAGGCGCCCTTGGGTTCGAAGCAGTCGAGTCCGATGGTTTTGAAGCCATCCACCATCAGGCGGCGGCGGCGGTTGTATTCCTCGACCATCCGCAGCATGTTGCACTGGCCGTGCCGCAGCGCCTCGATCGCGGCCACCTGGGCGGTGATGGGGGCGCAGAGCATGGTGTATTGGTGGATCTTGGTCATCGCGCCGATGAAGTCGGCGTTGGATAGGGCGTAGCCGATCCGCCAGCCGGTCATGGCGTAGGCTTTGGAGAAGCCGTTCAAAAGAATGGTGCGGTCGCGCATGCCGGGCAGGGCGGCGAAGCAGGTGTGGGTGCCGTCGTAGGTGAGGCTGGCGTAAATTTCGTCGGAGATGACGATGAGGTCGTGCTTGAGCGCGAAGGCGGCGATGGCCTCCAGCTCGGCTTTCGACATGATTGCGCCGGTGGGGTTGTTGGGGTAACCGATGAGCAGCGCCTTGGTGCGGGGGGTGACGAGTTCTTCGAGCTGGGCGACGGTAACCCGGAAGCAGTCCGCCATTTTTGTCGGTACCGTCACCGGCACGCCGCCGGCCAGGGCTACGCAGGCTTTGTAGGAGACGTAGCACGGTTCGGGCACCAGGACTTCGTCGCCGGGGCTGAGGATGGCCCGCATCGCCAGATCGAGCGCCTCGCTCACGCCGACCGTGACCAGCGCTTCTTTGCGGGGATCGTAGGTCACTCCGTAGCTGGCGACGCAGTTTTTGACGATCTCCTCGCGGAGTTCCAACAGGCCGTAGTTCGAGGTGTAGGCGGTGTAGCCCTGCTGGAGGCCGTAGACGCAGCTTTCGCGGATATGCCAGGGGGTGACGAAGTCGGGTTCGCCGACCCCGAGGGAAACGACGCCTTTGGTTTCGGCGACGATGTCGAAGAAGCGGCGGATGCCGGAGGGAGGGATGGCTTTGACGGTGGGCGAGACGCGGTCGGCCCAGGTTGTCATGGCGACACCACCAGCCTGCGGTCTTCTTCCTCGTCCTCGAGGATAACGCCCGCTTCTTTGTACTGCTTGAGCATGAAGTGGGTGGTTGTGCCGATGACACCCTCGATGGTCGACAGTTTGGTGGAGACAAACTGGGCGGCGTCTTTGAGCGTCTTGGCCTCGACGATGACGAGGAGGTCGTAGGCGCCCGACATGAGGTAGAGGCTGCGTACCTCCGGGAACCGGTAGATGCGCTCGGCGATGGCGTCGAAGCCGACTTCCCGCTGGGGGGTTATCCTGACCTCGATGATGGCGGTTACCCTGTCGGCACCGGCTTTCTCCCAGTTGACGATCGTCTGGTATTTGACGATCGTCTTATCGGTTTCGTACTGCTTTATCAGGGCGGCGATCTCTTCCTGCGGCTTGTCGAGCATGACGGCCAGCTGCGCCACGGTGAGGGTGTGGTCTTTTTCCAGTAGTTCCAGTAATTCGCGCATGAAAATCCACCTCTCAATAAAAATAATTGTCTTGCGGCAGGTTGTCTAGGAGGGTGCAGATGCAAGGCGCACCGGAGGCTGACACCGGAAGCGTACACGGACGTACGCTTCCGGTGTCAGCCGAGGAGCAACGCAGCGGATGCCCCTCCTAGGCGACCGAAGATACAAAAAACCCCGTCCTTATACAAGGACGGGGTTATTATCCCGCGGTACCACCTAGATTAGCCGACTTGCGGCTCGCCTCTGCCCTGTAACGCCGGGGACGCGGTAGGGCTTACTGTGTTTCGGCCCACGGCTCGCGGGGGGCTTTCCGAACGCTTTTCCTGCCGGCTTCCACCTAACCCGGCTCTCTTGGAGGATGCAGCGCCCGTACTTTCCCGCTCATCGCCTTTGCGATGTCGATTTGGTACTTATAATAGCATGAATGGGACCGGGACGCAAGCGAAAATAATCAGAAAAAGGAAGCCTAACGCTTGTTCCAAAAAGCACGATGTTTGGCCTGCAGCTCCGCCCGCGAAGGGGTTGGCGGCCAGAGCTCGGAGGCCGGGCTTTCGCGCATTGCGGCGGCCAGGTGGCGGAATACGTGTTTGTTGGTCCGCTCCCAGCCGCGGATGAGTTCCTTGACCTCCTGGCGCTTGGTTTTGCCGTCGAGCGGGCAGGGGCTGGGGATGGGGGTGAAGCCGTGCAGGCGGGGGGTGGCGCGCAGTTCTTTCTCCCGGAAAAAGATGAGCGGCCGGATTACGGCGAGGCCGGTGCGGTCGAGCTGGGTTTTCGGCAGGAAGGTTTTGAGCTGGCCGGTGTAGAGCATGCCCATGACGAAGGTTTCGACGGCGTCGTCGTGGTGGTGGGCGTAGGCGACTTTGTTGAAGCCGTGTTCGACGGCGAAGCTGTTGATGGCCGCACGTCGGAAGTAGGAGCAGACGAAGCAGGGGTTTTTGCCGCCGCCTTTGGCGATGGCGCCGGCGATATTGGCCGTGAGGGGGTGATGTGGTACGCCGAGACTCGCGCAGAAATCCGTCAGCGGCGATGGGTCGAAGTCGGCGCTGAACTGGGGGTCGAGGGTGACGGCGGCCAGCTCGAAGCGCCGGGGGGAAGAGTCGCGGATGGCGGCGAGGGCATATGTGAGAAATACGCTGTCCTTGCCGCCGGAAAGACCGACGAGGATTCTGTCGCCGTCTGCGAGGAGGTCGAATTCGAGGATGGCCCGCCAGAGGCGGGAGTAGTATTTTTGCGGCATTTTCGCTGTCATATCCGGCCTCGCGTAGATTTTTCCTATATTATAGCGCGGCCAAATCGCCAGCGTCAATTTTGCGCTTCGGCGGCGGCCGGGTTCAACAGCTTGCCGCCGAAAGCGGCGAGCTTCGGCTTGGCGCCGTCCTGGGGCCGGCCGAACTCCGTCATGTATTTCCAATAGCGTTTGGGCATATGGCTCATGCGGCAGACGGGATTGTACCGCTCACGGATGGCGATGGTGTCGTAGAACAGCTGCCAGAGTCCGCGGTAGACCTGCTCGTCTTCGTCGGTTTCCGGCAGCTCGAGGCCGGCGATGGGAACGACCCTTGCCTGGTACGGTTGGTAAAGCAAGCCCATACCGTGGGTTTTGTCGACGATCAGGAAGCGTTCTTCGGGGTAGCGCTCGCAGAAATGCTGCGTGAGCAGCGGGAGGACGTAGTTCTTCGGCTCGATTTCGCCGACAAGGACGCCGTTGCATATGGAAAAACGCAGGAAGCCTTTGAGCAGATGGCTTTCCCGGTTCAGATGGGTGACAGCCTTGAAAAGTTTGTTCACAACCTCGTTCGTGAGCATGTTCATCACCTGGGGGCCGTGACGGTAGCCGAGGCGCAGGAACAGGAGGATGTATAGTTCTTTTTGCGGCAGGCAGGTCAGAAAAGCGTGCCGGACAAAGTTCAGGGCCGCGGCCCCGATTTTTTGGGGGATGGAGGCCAGCACCCGGCCGGATTTGTGCGGATCGGTCGGGATCGAGCGGCCGGAAAAAAGCTGGGGAGCGGCGGAAGCCGAAAGGATGTCTATGGGTATCTCGCGCTTGTCGTAGCTTTCGAAGACGCAGCACAGCAGCCCGTCGAAGCTGCCGTCATAGTAGTAGGTTAGGTCCGCTTGCACAGGCATCTTCGTATACCCTCCCGGGATGCGGATTAATCGGCGGCGTCTGGTCGAAAAGGGAAAGCTGCTGCTGCGAGAAATCGCAGCGGTATTGCTCCAACGTTTTTTCAGACAGCAGGGAATGGAGCATAGTGTTTTCGGAGATTTTAAAGCCGTCAGCGGCTTTCCCGCCGCAAGTGATAAAATACCTGGCCCGTTTGAGGACAACCCCGAGGTTTTTCAGGCCTTCGAACCGGAGAGAGCATGTCCGGCGGGCCGCTATGATCCGCTTGGCGCTCAGCACGCCGATGCCCGGTACTCTGAGCAGGTCGCGGTATGCGGCGCGGTTTACGTCCACCGGGAAAAAATGCAGGTTGTTAAGTGCCCAGGTGCATTTGGGGTCGAGATACGGGTTGAAGTTCTGATGCTGTTGGTCGAGCAGTTCGCCGGCTGAGAAATCGTAGTATCTGAGGAGCCAGTCCGCCTGGTAGAGCCGGTGTTCCCGCCACAGCTGCGGTTTCGTGTCCGGGGCTGGCAGGAGGCTGTCTTCGGCTACCGGCGTGTAGGCGGAGAAAAAGACGCGTTTCAGCCGGTATTTCTTGTAGAGGCCTTCCGCGAGGTTCAAGATCTGATAATCGGTGTCGGGGGTCGCCCCGATGATCATCTGCGTGCTTTGGCCTGCCGGCGCGAACTTGGGCGCATGCCGGTATTTGACGATGTCGCGCGCGTTTTCCTGGATGCTTTTCTGGATATGGCCCATAGGCGAAAATATGGCCTGTTTGGTTTTGTCGGGGGCGAGAAGACGCAGGCTGTTCTGGGAAGGAAGCTCGATATTCACGCTCAGCCGGTCCGCCAGCATTCCGAGGCGGGTCAGTAACGTGCTGTCCGCCCCGGGAATGGCTTTGGCGTGGATGTAGCCGGAAAAACGGTAATCTTCCCGCAGGATGCGCAAGGCTTCGATCATTTGCTCGCAGGTGTAGTCGGGGTTCTTCAGCACCCCCGAGCTGAGAAACAGGCCCTCGATGTAATTGCGCCGGTAAAAGTTTATCGTCAGTTCCGCCAGTTCCCGGGGGGAAAAAGCGGCCCGCGGCGTGTCGTGGGAGCGCCGGTTGACGCAGTATTTGCAGTCGTAGGCACAGACGTTGGTCATCAGCACCTTCAGCAGGGAGATGCAGCGTCCGTCGGCGGAGAAGCTGTGGCAGATGCCGCAGGCGGCCGCGTTGCCGATGCCTCCGGCAGAAGCCTTTTTATCCACACCGCTCGAGGTGCAGGCGACATCGTATTTAGCCGCGTCGGTGAGAATTTTCAGCTTTTCGAAAACATCCAAGTGACCACGCCCTTTCCCGCTCAGATGCCGCAGAAAACCCTTCGCTCTAATTATAATTGACAGAACACCAGTTTGGCAAACGTTTGTTCTACGATTCGCTGCCAAGTGGGCGGATGAATTGGGATTAACTGCGAATAATAATATACTAATCGTCATGAGGGGGGTTTTCCGGTGAACAATCAGGTGCTTACATGGCTCATGTTCATCGCTCCGTGGTTCACTCTCTTCTTAATGAGGAAAGAAGACTTGAAACGTTTTATGCCTGTCGCGCTATTCACGGCAATCTTGTCGGCAATAATCAGTGACATGGGTTATACATTTGGGCTTTGGACTATCGGAGAGAAAATTTATCCGTTCAGTTATCTGTCGCCGCACCTTTTTGGCCCTTTGCTCGTGATTACTCTCTGGGTTTTTAAATTTACCTATGGACGCTTTTGGCTGTATATGATTACGAATACTATCTTGGATATCGGTTTCAACTTCTTGTTTTTGGGATACTTTTTGCCTGCCAGAGGCATACTTTTTATGAATGTTCACCCTATCCGTACATTGCCGATCACGCTTATCCACGCAGCGATAGCATACGGTTATCAAATGTGGCAGGCAGAGATATTTGCCGGTCAAACTGAAAGGAAACGTTTTTCATTTGGCCTGCAACCGGCAGCCACCAAGCCGCTAGCGAAGGATCAAAAAGATGAGGAGCAGGAATAAATTTTTATACAGTGCCATCGGTCTTTAAATGGTTAATTAAACGCCACTCCAAGCTGGAATGGCGTTTTTTGACGGCTTTTTATTGACGCGGCTGCGCGGTTAATTGACTCGGTCCGGCCGTGCTATAATATGGGTATGGACGCAGTGTCAAGGAGGTTCTTATGGCCAAGCCGCTGTACGTTATCGGTCACCGCAATCCCGACACGGATTCCATCTGTTCCGCCATCGCTTATGCGTATCTGAAAAAGGCCCTGGGCGAAGAGGCTGTCGCCGCCCGGGCCGGAAAGATCAACGCCGAGACCAAGTTCGTGCTCGACCATTTCGGGGTGGATGCCCCGCTGCTGGTGGCCGATCTTCACCCTCGCGCCGAGGACGTGATGCACCCCGCCACCGTGTCGGTCGAGCCGGGGGATACGCTTCACGAGCTCGGCGCCGTGATGAAACGGCACGGCGTGAAGTCGGTGCCGGTGGTGGCTGAGGATGGCAGGCTCGCCGGCATAGTGTCGGTGGGCGACCTGGCGAAAAGGTATATCGAGGAACTGGAGATGCAGGATCTGAAGGAGGCGGGCGTCACTTTCGCCGGCGTTCTCCGCGTCCTCGACGGCGGCCTCGTCGTCGGTGACAGCCCCGAGCGGGAGGTGGCGGGCAAGGTGTGGATCGGCGCCGCCAAAGCCGAGACGATGGTAAAAGTGATCCAGCCAGGCGGCGTAGTTCTGGTGGGCAACCGCGAGGAGGCCCAATTGGCCTGCATCGGCCGCCAAATCTCCTGCCTGATAATCACCGGCGGGGCGGGAGTTTCCCCGGCGGTGCGGGACGCCGCGAGCCACAGCGGCGTTGCCGTGATAGTAACCCCCTACGATACTTACACCGCGGCCCGCCTTATCAACCAGAGCGTACCGGTGCGGATGGTCATGCAGCGGGACGTGGTGTCTTTCAGCCCCCGCGATCTTGTGGCCGAAATCAAGAATGTCATCGTCCGCACCAAGCACCGCAACTACCCCGTCGTCGACCAGGGAAAGCTGGTGGGCCTTTTGGACCGCGACCGGCTGATCGTGCCGGAGAGGGAAAAGGTCATCCTCGTCGACCATAACGAACGCTCCCAGGCGGTGGAAGGGATCGAGGAGGCTAATATCGTCGAGATTATCGACCATCACCGCCTCGGTGGACTGGAAACCGGCGAGCCGATATTCATCCGTCACGAGCCGGTGGGTTCGACGGCGACGATCGTCGCAAACATGTTCGGGCACAGGGGAGTGGAGATTCCGGCGACGATCGCGGGGCTGCTGCTGGCGGCGGTGCTGTCGGATACGGTGCTGTTCCGCTCGCCGACCGCCACCGTCAAGGACCGGGATACCGCCCGCAGGCTGGCGGACGCCACCGGCGTGGACATCGACTCGTTCGGCCAGGCGATGTTCAAGGCGGGCTGGGCGCCCGGCAGCCTGTCGCCGGGCGAGATCATCGCCAGCGATCTCAAGGAGTTCCAGATCGGCGAGTACCGGGTGGCGATCGCGCAGCTTTCCGTCATGGATCCGGACGCTCTGCTGGCGGCGAAGGAGAAGCTGCAGGTCGCGATGGAGGCGTTGGGCCAGAAGGAGGATTACGACCTCGTCATCCTGATGGTGACCGATATTTTACGCGAAACGAGCCACCTGATCTACGCCGGGCAGGCTACAGCCCTCATCCCGACAGCGTTCGGCAAGGCGGGCGAGGGCGGGGTGCTCAGCCTGCCGGGGGTGATGTCGCGGAAGAAGCAGGTGGTGCCGCCGCTGGTGGAAGCGACGCGCTAGTCAATAAATAATCCCAGAACGCCTTCACGCATTCCGGCACCAGGGGCAGGCGGCTGACGGCGTAGAACCGGCGGACGATTTTCAGCGCCGGCAGGTGGATGATGGTCAACCGGCCGGCCTCCAGTTCCCCGGTCACCGCCCAGCGAGAGATGAAACCGATGCCGGCCTGGTTGACGATTGCCGCTTTGAGAGCTTCGTTGCCGCCCACCTGGAAGGTGATACGCAGGTTGTCCGGCCCGATGCCGTGGGTGGAAAAGGCATCGTAGACAGCCCGCATCGACCCCGAAGTCTTGCTTCTGGCGACGAGCGGCAGGGCCAGCACGTCTTCCGGCGACGGGGCTTCGCGCAACCGGGCGGCCAGTTGGGGATGGGCGACCAGCACCAGTTCGTCCTGCCAAAGGGGATGGGCTTCGCAGTCGCCGGCGGGGCGGGAGCCTACGACGGCGATGGGCAGTTCGCCGCGGTGAAACGCGTCCAACATCGTCTGGCTGTCGCCGGTGCGCAGGTTGACCGTGACGGCGGGGTTTTGCCGCAGGTGAGCGGCGATCAGGCCGGGAAGGATGTATTCGGCCGGGATGGTGCTGGCGCCGACGATTACCCGGCCGGAGGCGCCAGCCACCATCGCCTTCAGTTGGTTCTCTGTCGTTGTAAGCAAGGCTTCGGCTTTGCGCGTGTTGCCGTATAATACCTCGCCGTATACGGTCAGGCTTGCGCCTCTCGCCGTCCTCTCCACCAACGGGCAGCCGAGCCTTTTTTCCAGGTTGTCGATGTGGAACGAGACGGTGGGCTGGGTGAGGTCAAGCTTTTTCGCCGCGCCGGAAAAACTGCCCTCTTCGGCGACGGCGAGAAAAACGGACAGCGACTGCCAGTGAGACATGGGCATCACCTCGTTAAGTATCGAAAATATATATACCTCCTTCGGCGCGCAAGAGGTTTTTCCTTGACTTTTTCCTCCGCCGCAGGAGGATTTTTCTTGCCTGAGGGCAGGAATAGAATTAAAATCATAGAATAAATCTGGAAGTATTATAAGTATAATCTATTAATATACAGGGAGTGGTTTTGTGGGTTTGCTATTGATAATCGCCACAGGCGTGGTGTTCGGTCTCGGGGCGGTGCTGCTGGTCGCGGCCGGCAATCCGGGCAATTACGGCTTC
The DNA here is from genome assembly GCA_018434945.1 of Selenomonadales bacterium. Taxonomy (GTDB): domain Bacteria; phylum Bacillota; class Negativicutes; order Sporomusales; family UBA7701; genus Anaeroselena. Next base: position 16,576 of record JAHDOI010000061.1, on the reverse strand, counting down.
TGCGCCGCCTGCCACCTGCGCGATATCGCCGGTGCCTTGGGTATCCACCAGGCGGCAGTGCTGCAGTATGCGCGGCCGGAGATCCCAGGCTTTGTGCTTGGCGCCTTCGCTCTTTCCCGAGCGAGCGGCGAGTTTAGGCCCCGCGGCGGGTCGAGGCCGCTTGTCCGGTTCGTCCTCGGCGCGCTGATGGTCATCGGGGCGCTGGTTTTCCTCGGGTGTCCGCTGCGCGGCATCCTGCGCCTGGCGGGGGGGATCTCAACGGCATTACGGGCCTGGCCGGGTTCGCCGCCGGGATCGGTGGCGGGATCGTTTTCCTCAGGAACGGCTTCAACCTCGGACGGTCGAGCGCGTATAAAGGCGGCGCAGGCCGTTTTTCCGGATATCTGGCGGTAGCCGCCGCCATCGCGCTCGTTATCGGCGTCGCGACCAACGCCGCCTGGCTGAATTTCAGCGCCAAAGGCCCCGGCTCCCAGCATGCGCCGGTATTCTTCAGCCTGACGGCCGGGATTGTGGCTGGCGCGCTGGCTTGGCGCACCCGCATGTGCCTGAGCGGCGGCATCCGCGATTTCCTGCTGGTGCGCGACACATATCTCCTCAAGGTTTACGCCGTCATCTTCGCGGCCGCCCTGGCCGGCAATCTGGCCTTCGGGACGTTCAAGCTCGGTTTTGCCGGCCAGCCCTTGGCCCATACCATGCATTTGTGGAATTTCCTCGGCCTCTTCCTCACCGGACTGGCGGCGACTCTCGCCGGCGGCTGTCCCCTCCGCCAGCTCATCCAGTCCGGCGAGGGCAATACCGATGCCATGTTCACCGTGCTGGGCATGCTGGCTGGGGCGGGCATATCCCACGGCCTGAACGCCGCCGCCAGCGCCGCCGGGGTGACGGCAGCCGGCCAGATAGCCGTCGTCGCCGGCATCGTCATGGCCACCATGATAGGCCTCGCATTTCGGGAAACAATCATTGCTCAAGCGGAGGCGTGATCAGAATGGAAAAGAAGCTTGATCTCAGGGGGCTGAGTTGCCCGATACCGTTGATAAAGGCGCGGGATGCCCTGACGGAGGCTGCTGTCGTCACCGTCGTCGTCGACGAGCCGACGCCGCGGGAGAACATCATCAAGTTCGCCAAGTCGCAGAATTACCGGGTGGACTGTACGGCGTCAGGTGGCGAGTACACCATCGTCATCCGGAAGTGAGGATATGCCGGAAGACTTCTGGGTAATAACCTTTCCGTCGGTTTTCTCCTCCCTCCGGGCCGAGAAGGTTTTGAAAGCGGCCGGGATCGCCGCCGACCTCATTCCCGTGCCACGCCAGCTTACAGGGGCGTGCGAGGGGCTGGCCGCGAAGCTGGCGGGCGAGGATGTCCCGCGGGCGGCGGCTGTGCTGACGGCGGCAGGGGTGCCGATGGTGAGGGAGGGTATAAGGATCGACGGCAAGAGTATATGGTGACGGACGGGCCCGTTTTTCGGGCCCTATTATTTTACCTCGCATGACAGGAAATACTATCCTGGTGGGCGAAATTACTTATTTTTAAAGCATATATCCGGAGGACAAGATGCCGAAGATATTCGACCAACTCAACCCTGCCCAACTTGAAGCCGTAACCCACCTTAACGGCCCGCTGCTCGTCATCGCCGGGGCCGGTTCCGGCAAGACCCGCGTGCTTACCGCCCGTATCGCCCACCTGCTGGAGCAGGGGGTGCCGCCATACGCCATCCTCGCCATCACCTTCACCAACAAGGCCGCCGCCGAGATGAAGGAGCGGGTGTACCGGATGGTGGGGCCGCGGGCCAAGGATATATGGCTGAGCACCTTCCACGCCTTTTGCGCCAAGTTCCTCCGCATCGAGGCCGACAGCCTGCCCGGCCTGAACAAGAGCTTCGTCATTTACGACGCCGGCGACAGCCTGGCGCTCATAAAGTCCTGCCTGAAGGAACTCAATCTTGACGACAAGCATTTTCCGCCGGCAGGGGTGCAGGCAGCCATTTCGAACGCCAAGAACTCGCTGCTCGATCCGGCGGCGTTCGCCCGGCAGGCCGACAATTTCCACCAGCACAAGGTGGCGGAGCTGTACGACCTCTACCAGCGTAAGCTGCGCCACCACAACGCTGTCGATTTCGACGACCTGCTGTTCCTCTCCGCCCGCCTGCTGGAGAGCGACCAGGCGGTGCTGGCGAAGTACCAGGACAAGTTCCGCTATATCCTCATCGACGAGTACCAGGACACAAACCGGGCGCAGTATATGCTGGCCCGCCACCTGGCCGCCAGGCACCGCAACATTTTCGTCGTCGGCGATGTCGACCAGAGCATCTACGCATGGCGGGGCGCCGATATCCGCAATATTCTCGACTTCGAGGCCGATTACCCCGAGGCGCGCGTCATCAAGCTGGAGCAGAACTACCGCTCGACCCAGACCATCCTCGACGCCGCCAACACGGTCATCGAGAACAATCGCGACCGCAAGCCGAAGTCGCTGTGGACGGACAATCCGGCCGGCGAGCGGCTGACCCACTATCTGGCGCTGGACGAACGCGACGAAGCGCGGTTCGTGTGCGACAACATCATCAAGCAGAACACCATCTTCCGCGTTCCGTACCGAGACATGGCGGTGCTGTACCGCACGAACGCCCAGTCCCGCGTCATCGAGGAGGCGTTCATGCGGGCCGGCGTGCCGTACACCATCGTCGGGGGGCTCAAGTTTTACGACCGCAAGGAGATCAAGGACATCCTCGCCTACCTGCGGGTGATCTTCAATCCTGCCGACGCCGTCGGCCTGCAACGCATCATTAATGTGCCGCGGCGCGGCATCGGCGACACCACTCTCGGCCGCCTCAGCGATTACGCGGCCGAAAAAGGTGTAACCCTTTTCGACGCCGTATCGGGCGCCGACGCCGTTCCCGGCCTTACGGCAAGAGCCCGGCACCAGTTGGACGGGCTGGCGGCGCTGATTTTCAATCTCACCGCCCAGGCGCAATCTCTGCCGGTGGCCAAGCTGATCGAGAAGGTGATGAACGATTCCGGCTACATGGCCGAACTGGAGAACGAGCAGACGCCCCAGGCGGAGGCGCGGATCGAGAATCTGCGCGAGCTGCTGAGCGTGGCCAAGGAGTTCGCCGCCGGCGAAATCGAGGACACGCTGGAGAATTTTCTCAGCCATGTGGCGCTGGTGTCGGATATCGACGCCGTCGACTCTGACGGCGACAAGGTAACGCTGATGACGCTCCACTCGGCCAAGGGGCTGGAGTTCCCGGTGGTGTTCTTGTCCGGGCTGGAGGAGGGCATATTCCCCCACGCCCGCACACTGATGAACGACACCGAGGTGGAGGAAGAGCGCCGGCTGTGCTATGTCGGCATCACCCGCGCCCAGCGGCGGCTGTTCCTGACTAACGCCAAACTGCGGACGATTTACGGCAACACGGTCATGTATCCGCCGTCGCGGTTCCTGCAGGAGATCCCGGAGGCGCTGGTGGAGAAGCACAATGTCGTACGCGACCGTTACAGTCCAGCGCTCAGCCCGGCGCCGACGCCGCTCCGCACGCCGGTCGCGCCGACGCTCAAGGGTGACAAGCCCGCCGGCGACTGGCGGGCGGGCGATAAGGTGGAACACGCCAAATGGGGCGTGGGCACGATCGTCGAGGTGCGCGGCGAAGGCGACGGCCAGGAGGTCAAGGTGGCCTTCCCGGGGATGGGTATCCGCCAGTTGATGGCGAAATTTGCGCCGTTGAAAAAATTGCAGGGGTGAACAATATGACCGGCAATGTTCCCGCCAGCAAGGAAGAGGCCGCCCGTCTGGCGGCCGGGCTCCGGAAGGAGCTCAACCACCACAGCCACCGTTACTACGTTCTCGACGCCCCCGAAATTACCGACGCCGAGTTCGACGGACTGATGCACCGGCTGCAGGCCATCGAGGCCGCGTACCCGGAGCTGGTCAGCCCCGACTCGCCTACCCAGCGGGTCGGCGGGGCGCCGGGCGAGGGCTTCGGCCGGGTGGCCCACCCCACGCCGATGCTCAGCCTCGGCAACGCCCTGTCGCTCGATGAGCTCAGGGCTTTCGACGCCAGGGTGAGGAGCGGCCTGGACGGCAGCGGGGTCGAGTACGTGGTGGAGCTGAAAATCGATGGCCTGGCGGTCAATCTGATATACGAGGACGGGATTCTGCTGCGGGCCGCCACCCGCGGCGACGGGCAGTATGGCGAGGATGTGACCGCCAATGTCCGCACCATCAGGGCCGTACCGCTGGCTCTGCACGGCGACTATCCGCGCCGCATCGAGGTGCGGGGCGAGATCTACCTGCCCCGCCGCGAGTTCGAGCGCATCAACAAGGGTCGCGAGGCCGCCGCCGAGCCGCTGTTCGCCAACCCGCGCAACGCCGCCGCCGGCTCGCTCCGCCAGCTCGACCCCCGCATAACCGCAGAGCGAGCCCTGGACATATTCGTCTACGGCGTCGGGGTACGCGAAGGAGCGGAGCTTGCCACTCACGCCGGCACACTTGCTTATTTGGCCGGCCTGGGTTTCAAGACCAATCCCCACTACCGGGTGTTTGCGACCATCGAGGAGGTGGCCGCTTACTGCGAGAGCTGGGCGGACAGACGGGCCGACCTCCCGTACGATATCGACGGCCTGGTTATCAAGGTCAACAGCCTCGCCGACCAGGCGACTCTCGGCTTCACCGCCAAGGATCCCCGCTGGGCGATAGCGTTCAAGTTCCCCGCCGAGCAGGCGGTGACGGTGGTGGAGGATATCATCGTCAGCGTCGGCCGCACCGGCGTGCTGACGCCGACGGCCGTTCTCCGTCCTGTGCGACTCGCCGGCTCGACGGTCAGCCGGGCCACCCTCCACAATGAGGATTATATCCGCGACAAGGATGTCCGCATCGGCGACACTGTCCTCGTCCACAAGGCAGGCGAGATCATCCCTGAGGTGGTCTCCGTCCTGAGCGAGCGGCGGACGGGCGCGGAGCGCGATTTTTCCATCCCCGGCAGCTGCCCGGAATGCGGCAGCGAGGTTGTCCGCCAGGCGGGCGAATCGGCCCACAAGTGCACGAATCCGTATTGTCCGGCCATCCTCCGCGAGGGGTTGTTCCACTTCGTTTCCCGCGACGCCATGGATATCGAGGGACTGGGCCCGGCGGTCGTCACTTCCCTGCTGGCCGCCGGCGTGGTGAAAGACGCCGCCGACCTGTACGGCTTGACGAAGGAAGAACTTCTAAATCTTGAGCGGATGGGCGAGAAATCGGCCCAGAATTTGCTGGACGCCATCGAAAAAAGCCGCCAGGCAGGGCTGGCCAGGCTGCTGTTCGCGCTCGGCATCCGTTTTGTGGGCGTGAAAGCCGCCGGAACCATCGCCCGCAGGTTCGGCGATATCGACCGCATCGCTTTGGCGACAGTCGAGGAGCTAACCGGAGTGGAGGAGATCGGCCCCAAGATTGCCGGCAGTATCGTAAACTGGTTCGCCGACCCGGCCAACCTCGCCCTTATCGAGAAGTTCCGCCGCGCCGGGGTCAAGCTGACCGAGGAGCGGCCGGCGGACGCAGGACCGCAGCCTTTCGCCGGCAAGACATTCGTCCTGACCGGCACACTTGCTGCCCTGACCAGGGGGGAGGCGACCGCCGCCATCGAAAAGCTGGGCGGCAAGGTGGCAGGATCTGTGAGCAAGAAGACCGACTACGTCGTGGCCGGCGAGGAGGCCGGCAGCAAGCTGGATAAGGCCAGGGAGCTGGGCGTTGCGGTGCTGGACGAGGCAAGTTTCAAAGCCTTGCTGGCGGGTGCCCCTGACGTGGTATAATACTGGGGATATGGATTTTTCTACATATAATGATTTGGTGGTGACAGACGATGAAAATTACCCGTAAGGACGTTGAACAAGTGGCCCTTCTCTCGCGGCTGGAATTGGGCGAGAACGACGTGGAGAAGTTCACCGGCCAGCTTAACGCCATCCTCGATTACATCGATGTCTTGAACAAGGTCGATACCTCCGGCGTCGAGCCCACCGCCCACGTGCTGCCTGTCAAGAACGTCATGCGCGCCGACGAAGCCAGGCCTTCGCTGCCGCGGGAGCTGGCGCTCGCCAACGCTCCGGAGCAGGAAGACGGCTACTTCAAGGTGCCGAAGATTCTGGAAGGTTAGGGGGGAGACGCTTGGAGCTTTATAAACAGACAGCCCACGAACTGCATGCGAAGCTGGCCGCCAAGGAAGTGTCGGCGGCGGAAATAACCGCCGCGGTGTTTGACCGCATCGACACGGTGGAAGGCAAGGTGCGCGCTTATATAACCCAGACCCGCGACCTGGCGATGGCTCAGGCCAAAGCGGCGGACGAAAAGATCGCGCGGGGCGAGGCTATCGCGCCGCTGGCCGGTATACCCGGCGCCCTCAAAGACAATATGTGCGTCAAAGGGGTCAAGACGACCTGCGCTTCGCAGATACTGGCCAATTTCGTTCCGCCCTACGACTCGACCGTGGCCGAGAAGCTGGCGGCCGCTGACGCCGTTGTGGTCGGCAAGGCCAACCTCGACGAATTCGCCATGGGCTCCTCGTGTGAGAATTCTTCGTTCTTTCCCACCCGCAACCCGTGGGACACTGCAGCCGTACCCGGCGGTTCGAGCGGCGGCTCGGCGGCGGCGGTGGCGGCGGCGGAGGCGGTGTGGGCTCTCGGCTCGGACACCGGCGGCTCGATCCGTCAGCCGGCCGCCTACTGCGGCGTTGTCGGCCTGAAGCCAACCTACGGCCGCGTGTCCCGCTACGGACTGGTGGCCTATGCTTCGTCGCTCGACCAGATCGGGCCGATCACTCGCGACGTCACCGACTGCGCCCTCGTTCTCGCCGCCATCGCCGGCCACGACGGCCGCGACTCTACCTCGATAGACGCGCCCGTGCCCGACTATTCCAAAGCGCTCGTCCCCGATGCCAGGGGGCTTAAGATCGGCCTTCCCAAAGAATATTTCGTCGCCGGCATGGACCCGGCGGTGGAGAAGGCGGTCTACGCCGCCATCGACCAGCTCAAGGCGATGGGGGCGGAGTACAAGGAAGTTTCCATGCCCCACACCGAATACGCGCTCGCTACCTACTACCTCATCGCAACCGCCGAAGCCAGCTCGAACCTGGCCCGCTTCGACGGGGTCGGCTTCGGCCACCGCGGCGAGGGCAACGATATCGTCGCCATGTACAAGCGCTCGCGCACCGAGGGGTTCGGCGAGGAGGTGCGCCGGCGCATAATGCTTGGCACCTACGCCCTCAGCTCCGGGTATTACGACGCTTACTATCTCAAGGCGCTGAAAGTCCGCACCCTCATCAAGCAGGACTTCGACCGGGCTTTCGGCGAAGTGGACGTGCTCGTCGCCCCGATAGCGCCGACTACGGCTTTCAAGGTGGGCGAGAAGGTGGACGACCCGTTGGCCATGTACCTGCAGGACGTATGCACGGTGCCGATCAACCTCGCCGGTCTGCCGGCCATTTCGCTGCCATGCGGCTTCGCCGGCGGCCTGCCCATCGGGCTGCAGATCATCGGCCGGCCGCTCGGCGAAGAGACCATCCTGCGGGCGGCCTATGCCTTCGAGCAGGCCAACGACTACCACCGGCGCCAGGCGCCGCTGGGGGAGGTGTAGAAGATGGAATACGAAGTCGTCATCGGCCTCGAAGTTCATACCGAACTGAAAACCGCTTCGAAGATTTTCTGCGGCTGCAGCACCTCGTTCGGCGCTGAACAGAATACCAACGTATGTCCGGTCTGCCTCGGCCTGCCCGGCGTCCTGCCGGTCTTGAACGCCAAGGTGCTGGAGTTCGCCGTCCGCACCGGCCTGGCCCTTAATTGCCGAATACTGCCGTTCAGCAAGTTCGACCGTAAAAATTACTACTATCCCGACCTGCCGAAGAACTTCCAGACCTCTCAATACGATCTGCCGATCGCCGTGGACGGGCACCTCGATGTCGAGGTGGCCGGCGAAACCAAACGCATCGGCATCACCCGCGTCCACATGGAGGAAGACGCCGGCAAACTTGTTCACGCCGGTACGATCGCCAAGGCCGACTATACCCTCGTCGATTATAACCGCACCGGGGTGCCGCTGCTGGAGATCGTTTCCGAGCCGGATATCCGCTCGGCGGAGGAGGCCAAGGCCTACCTCGAAAAACTCAAGGCCATTCTGCAGTATATCGACGTCTCGGACTGCAAGATGGAGGAGGGCAGCCTGCGCTGCGACGCCAACATCTCGCTCCGGCCGAAGGGGGAAACCAAGCTTGGTACCAAGGCAGAGATCAAAAACCTGAACTCTTTCAAGGCTGTGCAGAAGGGCCTCGAATACGAAGCGCTCCGCCAGGCGGAGGTGCTTGACGAAGGCGGCCGCATCGTGCAGGAGACGCGTTCGTGGGACGATGCCCGCGGCCAGACGGTGTCGCTGAGGAGCAAGGAACAGGCCCACGATTACCGTTATTTCCCCGAGCCCGACCTCGTGCCGATGGTAGTCGATTCGACCTGGGTCGAGGACATTAGGCGCAGCCTCCCCGAGTTGCCTGACGCCCGACAGGCCCGCCTCATGAAGGAATACGGCCTGTCGGGCTACGATGCCGGTGTCATCACGGCGAGCCGGGCGATGGCTGACTTTTTCGACGCCACCGTGGCTGCCGGCGCGGACGCCAAGGCGGCGGCCAATTGGATCATGGGCGAGCTTTCGAGGCACCTCAACGCCGCGGGCCGGGAGATCGAAGAATGCCCTGTGGCCCCGGGCCAGCTGGCGGCGCTTATCGACCTCCAGGCCAAGGGCACCGTCTCGGGCAAGATTGCCAAGACGGTGTTCGAGGAGATGTGGGCCAGCGGCAAGGACGCCGCCGTCATCGTGAAGGAGCAGGGCCTTGTGCAGATTTCCGACGAGGGGGAGGTTGTCGCGATAGTGGAGAAGGTTATCGCCGCCAATCCGCAGTCGGTGGCCGATTTCAAGGCTGGCAAGGAAAGGGCGCTGGGCTTTCTCGTCGGTCAGATCATGAAGGAGACGAAGGGCCGCGCCAACCCCGAGCTTGTCAACAAGCTGCTGCGCGAACGGATATAGCGGCATGCAGGCGGTAGCGAAAAGCGTGGATGTCCGGTCGTTGAGGATAAGATACATCGCAGGCCTGACGATCATCGCCGTCCTGGCGTTAGTCAACTTTTTTGCTTTAAACAGTCTTATTGAGTCCGAAAACGCTACGGCGGCGATCATCAACGTCAGCGGCCGGCAGCGGATGCTGACCCAGAAGGCGGCCCTCCTCAGCCTGCGCCTTACGGATACGGACAGCGGCGAGTTGCGGAACTTGATAAGGATGGAGACGCACCACACCGTTTCCCAGATGGAGGCAGCCCATCGCGGGCTGTTGTACGGCGACCCCGCGCTCGGCTTGCCCGGCAATCTGCCGCCAGGGGTACGGGCAATGTTCTTCGATCCGCCTTACAGCATCGAGGATAAGTTGACGGCTTTTCTGCGGGAAGTAACGATGCTGGCAACCGTGCCTGACAGTGAGCTTGAGACGCAGTATTATCGCCAGGCAAGAATCGTCGCCGCCGCCGCCGAACTTGTCGACTATATGAATCAGGTGGTCGACAGGCTCCAGGGCGAAAGCGAGGCAAAGCAGAGAGAGATCAACGGCGTGGGGGCGGCCGGTCTATCCGTGATGCTGCTGGTGCTAATTTTCGAGTTCCTTTTCATATTTCAGCCGGCGGCCCGCGCCATCAGCCTGGAGGCCGAACAACTCGCGGCCGCCAACGCGGAACTTACGCGGCTGTCGAATGTCGACGGGCTGACCGGGGTCGCCAATCGCCGGCTGTTCGACGACTTTTTCGTCGCCGAGTGGCAGCGGGCGGTAAGGTCCAAACAGCCGCTCACCGTCATAATGGCCGACGTAGATCATTTTAAACTCTATAACGATACTTACGGCCATCAGGCGGGTGACGAGTGTCTCCGCCAAGTGGCGTCTGCGCTCAGCGGCGGTATCCAGCGGGCAACCGATCTTGTCGCCCGTTACGGCGGCGAGGAGTTCGCCGTCGTTCTCCCCGACACTGACGCCGGCGGCGCGGTGGCGGTGGCGGAACGTCTGCGGGCGGCGGTCGAGGGACTGGGTATACCCCACGCCGCCTCAAAGGTCAGGCCTGTGGTTACCGTCAGCCTCGGTGCGGCCAGCGTCCTGCCGGAAGCTGACGGCCAGCCGCTGGCGGTCATCGCGCGGGCCGACCAGGCCCTATACAAAGCCAAGCAGCTGGGCCGCAACCGTGTTGTAACGGAAGCTGACCAGGAAAATGATAAACCGCAGGAGGGAAAATGATGGATAAGGAAAAACTCCTGACCCTTATTCGCGAGCTAACCGCGCTGCCGGGCGGAGCAGGGCGCGAGCAGGCGGTGGCGGCCTACATGGCCGAAGCATTCCGCCGCTACGCTTCGCGGGTGGAGGCGGACGCCGTCGGCAACGTGTACGCCTTTTTCGGTCAGGGTGAGCGCAAGGTGATGGTGTCGGCCCATACCGATGAGGTGGGAATGTTCGTCAAGTACATAAACGACCAGGGCTATATCTATTTCGAGGCCAACGGCATCCTCGACGAACGGGTGCTGCTTGATACAAAAGTCGAGGTGATTACCGGCGACGGCACCGTACATGTTGGCGTCATCGGCATCAAAAGCCGTCACCTGATGACGCCGGAGGAACTGGCCCGGCCGGTGAACATCGGCGACCTGTGGCTGGATGTCGGCGCCGATTCGGCCGCCGACGTTGCAGCGATGGGCATAAGGGTCGGGGACTCGATCGTCTATCGCCGCCACTTCGATCTCCTCGCAGGCGGCCGTTTCACGTGCAAGGCTATCGACGACCGGGCCGGCTGCGCCGTGCTGCTCGCGGTGGCCGAGGCTATGGCTGCCGAGCCGCTGCCATATACCCTTTGTCTCGTAGCCACCGCGCAGGAGGAAATCGGCTCCCGCGGCGCTAAGGTGGCTGCCCAGCGGCTGAAACCCGATATCGCGCTCTGCCTGGACACCGTGCCGGCGGCCGATCCTTACACCCCGCCCCAGCAGTCGGCAGCGAGGCTGGGCGGCGGGCCTGTAATCCGCTCGGCCGATTTCCTGAGCCATGCCATGCTCGGCGCCGTATACAGCGCGAAGATCGTGCGCGGGCTGCGAGGCGCCGCCGAAGAAGCCGGCATCCCCTACCAGGAGGATGTCTTCCGCACCTGGACGGACGCGGCCACGGTCGCATACTCGGGCGAGGGCGTGCCCAGCGGCGGGATCTTCATGCCACGGCGCTGCAGCCACGCTCCGGTGGAGGTAGCGGACATCGGCGACATCGCCAACACCGCCGCCCTGCTTGATGCCTATTTGCGCCGGCTGACGGCAAACGCGGTCGGCGATTTGACGAAGTTTTTTTAACGATTGCCTGCGACTCATAAATAGCGGGGCTGCCTGAAAACCTCCTGATGGGCTTTTTAGGCAGCCCCGCTTCGGTTGACAGAAAGACAACATTTCCGACATATACAAGTGCACTGTTGCTTCGCCAGCGCCTCAAGAGGCTTGGCGAAGCAAAGTTTTCTAATGCATGAAACGAAAATGGCCCGCGCATAATGGTACTGTGACCCTGCCGACAAGGAGGCGAAATAATGCTGCGAGGCAAAGCGCCGTGGAACATCAGGGATGTGGCTCTTGTCCATTTTCTGCGCCTGGCGGTGGGTTTTATCGTCGTGAGGTTCGTGTATCCGCTGTTCTTCGCCGCGCCGCCGCCGGTGGCGGAAGTGACCGACCGCCTGGTGGTCGTCGGTCTCGTTTGGTTTGCCGTCCACCGCCACGGGGGCACCCTAACCGCCTGGGGTCTGGCTTTCGCCAGGCCGATGCGCAACCTCGCCGCCGGACTGGGGGGCGGCGTCGTTCTTCTTGCCGTCAGCCTGTTCACCGAGCGCATCTATACCACGGTGCTTTTCCTGTCCCCGACCCAGCATCCGCTACTGGCGATGGTCGAGCAGGCTTTTTCGTGGCGCGATCTGCTGCTGCCGCTGTTTTTGGCCGGTTTGGCGGCGCCGGTCGCCGAGGAGGTGCTTTACCGTCTGTTCACATTCACGGCCCTCCGGGATCGTTTCGGGCTGTGGGGCGGGGCGGTGATGAGCGCCGCCATCTTCGCCCTTTTTCACTTTAATCCCTATTGGTTGGCCGAGATGGTGGTCGTAGGCGTCGGCCTAGCCGTTCTCTACCACTGGACAGGATCGCTGCTGGCCTCGATCGCCGCGCATTCTTTCATCAACACAACCAAGATCGCAATGCTGTTTTACAATGTGCCGCTTATCTAAATGAAGGGGGTGTCGCCATGCCTTACTGCCGTTCCTGTGGAAACCGCCGCCTGTTTGCCGCCAGCAGCGTTCCGCCTGCCGCCCCGACCGCCAACGGGTTCGCTTCCGGTCTCCTCGGCGATTTCGACACCGGCGGCGAGCTTATCACCCTTACCCGTCTCGGGGCCGACAAGGCAACCGCCAGAGCCGCCGGTGGCCAGCCGGCGGATTATTTCGACACCTGCCTCGTCTGCGGCAGCCAGGATGTGGAATGGGCGGGCTGAGAAGCGAAAAAGGAATACAGGCTTGAGAAAAAGAATATTTATCCACAAACGCCAAAGGGAGGAAAGTAAATGACTTCTCAAGCCTGCATAAGGCGGATAAGGAAAGAATCCGCACCGTATGCCGACATGTTGTCCGCCCTGGAGGCGAGTTTTGGCGAGGAGGTTTGAAGGAATGACCAAACGGCTGGAACTGCCGCCAGAGAAACTCCGTTATTTCTGTGCCGAGACTAGTCTCCCGTTCGAATCGACAGCCTCGGTGCCGCCGCTGGATGTCATGATCGGCCAGGAACGGGCCGTGAAGGCTATCGAATTCGGTCTGTACGCCAAAAACTTCGGGTATAACATTTATGTGTCAGGTCTGGTTGGGACCGGCAAGATCACTTACGCCAAGGCGGCGGTGACCAAGGTCGCCTGCGGCGAACCGGTGCCGCCAGATTGGTGTTATGTGAATAATTTCGAGAATGCCGGCCAGCCGGTCGCACTCAGCCTGCCGGCCGGTATGGGCAGCGTTTTCCGGCAGGATATGCGGGAACTGGTCGACGATCTCAAGAACGATATTCCCAAAGTCTTCAGCGGTGAAGAATACGAGCAGGCCAAGGCGGCGATCATGAAAAAATTTCAGGACAGCCGCGGCCAGGTGATGGACGTGTTCGGCCAACAGGCCGACCAGCACGGCATTATGCCACAGTGGACGACAACCGGATTCGTGGGGCTGCCGGTCGAGGGCGGCAAGCCGCTGACTCCTGAGGAGTTTCAGCAGCTTGACCGCGATAAGAAGGAAATGATCGAGAAACGGATGCTGGCTGTTCACGAGAAGGCCATGGAGGCCATCCGCCAGGTGCAGCACCTGGAGCGGGAGGCGCGTGAGGAACTGAAGGGCCTCGATTCCAAGGTCGGGCTGTTTGCCGTCGGCCACTTCATCGACGAACTAAAGGCCAAGTACGCTGCCTTCGAGGCGGTCGTGGACTACCTTGAAGCCGTGAAGAACGACGTTGTCAAGAACATCAACGATTTCAAGCCGTCAGCGGAGGACGAAAGCAATCCGCTGCTGATGTTCCGCAAGAGTATGCAGGAGGCTGTGAAGGACAAATACCAGGTCAATCTGCTTGTCGACAACCGGGAGCTGGCGGGCGCCCCCGTGGTGGTAGAGGTCAACCCGACTTACTACAATCTGATCGGCCGGGTGGAGTACGAGGCCCGGATGGGTGTCGTCAACACCGATTTTTCGATGGTCAAGCCGGGAGCCCTGCACAGGGCCAACGGCGGCTACCTCATCATCAACGTCAAGGATATCCTCGCCAATATGGGCGCCTAGGAGGGGCTGAAGCGCGTCCTCAAGACGAGGAAGCTCCATATCGAAAACCTCGGCGAACAGTACGGAATGTTGGCGATGGCGTCGGTAAAGCCGGAGCCGATCCCGGTTAACGTTAAAGTCATCCTCATCGGCAATCCATATCTGTACCACATGATCTTCAATTACGACGAGGATTTCCGCAAGCTGTTCAAGGTCTACGCCGATTTCGACACCGAGATGCCCAACAATGAGGCCAACATCGGCAAGTTGGCCGGGTTCGTCGCCTCCACCGTTCAGAGGGAAAAACTGAAGCACTTCGAGCGGGCGGCGGTGGCCAGGGTGGTAGAGTACGCCACCCGTCTGTCAGGCAGCCAGCAGAAGTTCACCACTCGCTTCAGCGAGGTCGTCGAGCTTTTGTGCGAAGCGGATGCCTGGGCGAGCGTCGACGGCGCCGAGTTGGTGGGGGCGGGACACGTGGCCCGGGCGATTGAGGAGAAACGCTTCCGCTACAACAAGTACGAGGAAAAGCTGCAGGAGATGTTCGCCGACGGCAAGCTGCTGATCGACACCGACGGCGAGAAGGTCGGCCAGGTAAACGGCCTGGCGGTGCTGTCGGTCGGCGAGTATATGTTCGGCAAGCCGTCGCGGATAACGGCCAACACGTTTCTCGGCAAGAGCGGGGTCGTGAACATCGAACGGGAAACCAAAATGAGCGGTACCAGCCACAGCAAGGGGGTAATGATCCTCGGCGGGTACCTGGGGCAGCAGTACGCCCAGGAGCGGCCGCTCACCCTCACCGCCAGCCTGACTTTCGAGCAGCTTTATGACGGGGTGGACGGCGACAGCGCTTCGAGCACCGAGTTGTACGCCATCCTGTCCAGTCTGGCGGGCGTACCTATCCGTCAGTATATCGCCGTGACCGGGTCGGTAAATCAAAAAGGCGAGATCCAGCCCATCGGCGGGGCTACGGAAAAGATCGAGGGCTTCTTCGCGGTGTGCAAAATCAAGGGGCTGACAGGCCGCCAGGGCGTTATGATTCCTCACCAGAACATTTCCAACCTCACTCTCGACGACGAGGTGATCGCAGCGGTCAGAGACGGGAAGTTCCATATCTGGCCGGTGGCGACGATCGACGAGGGGATTGAAATTCTCACCGGCGTGCCGGCAGGGGAGAAGGGTGCCGATGGGGTTTTTCCGCCCGGCACGATTCACCACCTTGTCGGCAAGCAGCTGGCCGCCTACACCGAAACGCTGATCAAGATGGGTAAATCGGCTGAGGAGCCCGGCCCGAAGGATGGCGGCACATGAGCATGCAGCCTGTCGAGCGCGGCGGGGAATACGAGCTCGAAATAACCAGCCTGGGGCATAGCGGTGAAGGCGTGGGCCGGTACCACGGCTTCACCGTCTTCGTGCCCGGAGCGTTACCGGGCGAAAGGGTGGCGGCCACCGCCGAGGTCGTGAAGCAGAATTACGCCAAGGCCCGCCTCGACGAGGTGCTGGTGCCTTCGCCCGACCGCGTGGCGCCGCGCTGCGCCGTTTACCAGCGCTGCGGCGGCTGTCAGCTACAGCATTTGTCGTATCCGGCGCAGTTGGCCGCGAAACGCCAGACGGTGATTGACGCCGTTTCCCGTATCGGTAAACTGCGCGACGTAACCGTCCACCCAACCATCGGCGCAGTCGAGCCCTGGTACTACCGCAACAAGATGCAGTTTCCGGTGGGGTTTGCGGGCGGCCGGCTGGCGGTGGGCTGCTTCTCGTCCGGCAGCCACGACATCGTCGATGTGGACGACTGTTGTATACAGCACGCCGCCAACAATGCCATCGCCCGCACCGTCCGCGCCACGCTGGCCGGGCTCGGTGTTCCGCCGTACGACGAGAAGAGCGGCCGCGGTGTCGTCCGCCATGTCCTCGGACGAGTGGGCACAGCCAGCGGCGAGGTGATGACGGTGATCGTCACCGCCACTGCCGACCTGCCCAAAAAGGAAAGTATCGTCGCCAGCCTGAGGCGCGATATACCGGGACTGGTCAGCGTAGTTCACAACGTCAACCCGGCGCGGACCAACGTAATCCTCGGCCGGCAGACGGCGACGATCTGGGGTGAGGATACAATCGTCGACCGAATCGGCGAGTTCCTGTTCCGGGTCTCGGCCAGGTCCTTTTTTCAGGTGAACACCGCGCAGGCGGCGGTGCTGTACAGAAAGGCGGAGGAATACGCCGGCCTTACGGGCGTGGAGACTGTTATCGACGCCTACTGCGGTACCGGCACGATCACGCTTTTTCTTGCCCGCCGAGCCGCCAAGGTCTATGGGATCGAGGTGGTGGCCGATGCCGTCGAAGACGCCCGCGCCAACGCCGCCGCCAATGGCGTCGGCAATACGGAATACATCGTCGGCGACGCGGTTGAGGTTATGCCCAGGCTGCGGGCGCGCGGCGTGCAGCCTCACGCCATTGTCGTCGATCCGCCGCGTGCCGGCTGCGCTCCGGCTGTACTTGACACCTTCGTCGGCATGAGGCCGCAGCGGATCGTGTATGTTTCCTGCAATCCCGCGTCGCTGGCCCGCGACCTGGCTATCTTGGCGGGCGGCGGGTACAGGGTGCAAGAGATTCAGCCTGTCGATATGTTCCCGCAGACATTTCACGTCGAGTCGGTAGTTTGGCTGCAAAGAAAACACACCTGACGAGGTCAGGTGTGTTTTAGGTTTGTGGGCATTTGGATAGAATTGTATATGTTTCCCCCGACG
>JAHDOI010000038.1 GCA_018434945.1 Selenomonadales bacterium | reverse complement strand
TGTGCTTTGCACAATGCCGCTTCTGCGTGCAAATATGGTAGGCCACCCAGATTCTTCACCCTGTTCCAATTGCAAATTACGACGCATTTGCCACTAATTTATCGTGCAAAACAATGGTGGTTTTATTGTGCAAATTGACAATCTGTATGATCCGTAAACCACAAGATCGATAGTGTGGCCCTCGAAAGTATAGGTATATCGAGGTTGAAACCCCTTTTCAATCGACTTACTAACAGTACCCCCAAGTTCACTGATCGTCGCTCCCAAATTCGAGCAACACCAATCTCCTTCATGGAAGCTATCAGCCCATAATTCCAAAACTTTACTCACGCTAATCCCCCTAGAACTCTACAAGTCAATTCAAAACTTATTTTCTTTATACAGAGTGACATATCCTCCCATGTTAAATATGTAAAAAAATACAATATAGACAGAGTTTGTACTTTGACATCGTGCTGATAGACAGCAAGAAACACCAAGCCAAAGCTTGGTGTTTCTTCAATGAAGTTGGTTTTTTAATTAGTTCATATTTAATATCTCAAGTGCATTGACGGCTGTTTGCTGCATGTCCGGCATCAAGTGAGAATAAGTGTCTAGCGTCATTTGGATTGTACTATGGCCCAGCCTTTCACTTATAACCTTTATATTTACCCCCTGCTTTAATAGCAAGGTGGCGTGAGTATGCCGCAAATCATGAAAACAAAATTCCCGATCCAGCCCAGCCTGAACAAGCATTTTCTTAAAGTACCGCGTTGTAAAGTTGGAAGTATCAAAAGGCTTTCCGAATAAATTTGCGAATACGAGATTTTCTTTTAAGTAGTACTTGTCCCCCAAGAGGTTAATATACCATTGCTGTTCCTTCTGGTACCGTTCAAGAGCTTTCTTGACGCCATCGGTAACGGAGATTCGGCGCTTTGAACCTCTGGTTTTAGGTTCCTCAAATATCATACCCCTAGTGGCCGAGGATACTAGGGCTCGTCGGACATTGACCACTTTCTGAAGCAGGTCTATATCAGTCCACTTCAACCCAAAAACTTCTCCTAACCGCATACCTGTGTTAAGTGCCAACATTACGGCAGTATACGCCATAGCTTTATGATATTCGCTTTCCGGCGAGGGCTTTCGCCGCTGTTTTGCCCCTAAATAAAAATATTCCCCTTCTTTAGCTGTCTGGAGTAATAGACCCGCCTGGCTTTCGGTTAGCGGCCGGATTTCCTCTTTGACCAACTGGGGCGGCTTCGTAGCATGAATAATGTTTCGTGCTACTATCCCGTCTTCAATTGCCTGTTTGAAGGCCATCGCTAAGTATCGCCTGGTTGCCCGCACGGTTGAGGTCGATACCCCGGTACCAGCCCGGCCCCCTCGCGAAAGCATTTCGTTAAATACTTTTCGAAAGTCCTCCGGCGCTAATTTTTTTATGGGCTTATCCCCAAGCTTGGGCTTAATATAACTTTTCAGGCACGATTCATATTTTTCAAAGCTCTTTATCCGGACATTCGGTTTGATGCACTCATTGAGCCAATGGTCTAGCCACTCCCAAAGCGTCTTTTTGTCTGCGCCTAGTACCAAGCCGCTTTTTATATTATCTTGAAACTCTTTCCCTTTTTTGGATACCTCGGTCTGGCTTTTCCCTATAATAAGCTTACGTTTAGTCTTCCCCGTAGCCGGGTCTGTGTAAGGGAATTGCCCCTCCCACCGATTGCGTTTTACGTTCTCGTAAATCGTCCCTTCGCCGGCTGCTCGGACCCTTGTTCGATTGGCCAATTCTCCTATCTCCCTTACTGGTTCAAGTAGTGTGTCAATGTTACAATTCATCCGGCGACTAATCAACTTAATTAAGAATGATTATCTGCTAATACACAAAGTCCTTTCCAAAAAACCCGTGAGCAATTACACGCGCAAAAATTGAGGCCCACCTCCGGTCCTGATTTTGGCAATTTCGGCCAACGACCCTGGGGGCCTCCCGCATTGTTTATCCGAACATCAGCCGCCTGTTTGCTCCGGCTGGCTTCACAGGTGGATGGTTTATCGCTGTCGTCCGCTTGATATGATATAGCTCGTACTGCTCGATGCACTCCGCCCGAATCTCCTCCAGCAGCGGCTCCATTAAAACGGAAACGACACCATAGTAACGACCCTTGTTCAAACAAGACGGTAGCTCAATATCCATCACCCCGTCCTTGTTATTGCGAATCCTGATCTGGTCGATCACCAGAACGCCATCCAGCACGACCGAGCAGAATCCCCGCAGCCCCTCGTCCCGCCACGTTCTGTAATGCCTAAACGTTGCCTTGGTTACTTTCATACTGTCACCTCAAAAAGAAGGCGGGACCACCGACCACGATGGCCCCGCTGTTTTGTTTGGTTAAGCCGCGCCCTGGCTGAGCTTAACGAAGGCGTCGGCTATGATGACCTGCACGTCACCGATCATGACGGCCTTGTAGTCGATCAAATTCTGTTTGAAGCTTGACTCGAGGCTCTTTTCAAGCGTGATCGACAGCGGCAAGTTATAGGCCAGGAAGTCGAAGTTTCCAAAGAAGAAGTTCCCAAAACCCGCATAGTCGTCTAGGATAACCGGCCGGCCAAGCAGGTAGCCGATGCCTTCCGTCTGCGGATTGTTCACGAAGATCGGCTGCCCACTAACCGCATTCGTCATGCCCCAGACCATGGAGAACAGCGTCTGGTTGCTCATGACCCACTTGGCGTTGGCGCCATACCCGGCTTTCAGGAGGGCCGCAATCCCCGTCAGGTCGGTGAACTTCGGTACCCCGCCTTTGGCGTAGGTAGCGGAGTTCGCCGCCGTCCAGGCGATACTGGCCAGGCCCGTGCCGGCCGTGCCGCCGGCGCCGTTTATCAGCGCGTTGTCCAGGCTGTTCATCATCACGGCGGTCAGTTCGTCGGTCAGGTAGCTTTCCAGCGCGTCGATGCTGGTGGCCTCGGCAGTGCGGGACAGAGAGAAAATCTTGATCGTTTCGTTGGCCTTGAACAGAACGTTGGCGATGCTCGGCGTGTCGGTATCGACGGCGGTACCCTCGGAGTGGCCGCCAAACTGCGTCAGGCCGCTAGGAGTCGCCACAGGCACCGAAAGGTTGGACGGGATACCAAACGACCGGGAGATTCCTATGGCGCCCAGTTGCGCCCGTGCTTTGACGAGGATTTGATTGTGGGTCGTGGTAGGAATGACTGCGGCCATGCTGCTGGCAGAGCCAAAAGTGGCTTCACGAAGCTCGGCTTTGCCCCGATTAAACACGCTGCGCTCCTCGTCGGTCAGGTCCAAGCCTTTCAGGTTCTTGAAGAACGCCCGGCGATACTCCTGGGTAGAGTACACGCTGTCGTCCCGGTTCTCGGCGCCAATGTTCTGTAGAGGGTTGAATGCCTTGCTGGTGCCCCGTTTCTCCGCCTGGTGGGCGATGACTTCGTCTAGGGCGGCAAGTTCCCTCTCGATCTCCTCCAGGTTGGCGTCGTTGTTCGTCCGCAGTTCATTCCGGATGGCAAGTTTGCGGGCCTCGATTTGGGAGCCGGTCAGGTTCTTGTGCTTGTTGAAGTATTCGGCTACAGTCATTGTTACACGCTCCGTTTTTGAGTGATACGCCGTGTTTGTGGGACGTGCCATCCCCGGCGCTCGGTCTTTCGCACGATCTATGCGCCACCGTCCATCCGGTCCGTCGCATTGGCTATCCAGCCGCCGCGTAAAGGCTTTTACTGCTCGCTTTCCTCTCCAGGGCCGCCAGCAGGTTGTTTGAACTTATAGGAGAGCTGATAAGCATTAATGAGGGTTTGGTCCACGTAATTTAAACTTTGCAGGCATTTATTTCCTTCAGGGCCTTCGATTTGAGGCAGGCCGAGGATTTGTAAGGCCTGATTTTTGGTCAAGACGCCGAGCGGCATAACCTCCTTGATGGCGTTGATTTTGTCCGCCATACTGGCGAAGGCCATACGGCCGGCTGTCTCCACCGTAATCCTGTTGTCATTTGCTAGTTCCCTTTCGGTAAGCAGCGCCACGGAAAGGCTGATTCCCAAAGAGCGCGCGAAGGGCAATATGGTCGATTCAACGAAGTTACTGTACTCCTCGGCCGTATAGCTCCCGTCCACTATTTTGGCGTTCACCCCTAAGTAACTAAAAATCTTGGCCGCGACAGCCTGCTGCTCGGCAGCATTGATCGAATATGGCGGTATGTCCAACTTTTGGAAGGATGCTTTGGCATCGATACTGGCTATACCGTTGTTGGCACGTAGCGATTCGGTGAACTTTTTTCGATGAGCCTCCATGTCTTCCGGCCGTAGCGTTTGTACGAAAGATAATAGCCCCCTCGGACTTTGCACCTGCTGGATTCCGCAGATAAGTCCCGCTGTCTGATCACTAGCCAGCTGAATCGCCGGCGTGATGGACTGGTTGGTCTCGCTCAGCAGGTCGTTCTGGATCGGCACCCGTTTTAGGTGAATTAACTCACGGTAGGGCAGCAAACTACTGTTGCTATTTTGAAAGATGAACCTCACGTATAGGTCGGCCTTATCGCTCACGAACTCGACTGAGGAAGGCGCCACTGGCCACACGGCCTGCAAAACCCCTTCATCGAATTGCGGCCATAGCCACAGGTCGTTCTTGGAAAAATACAGAGCGGTTATCCGGTAAAGCCATTCCTGGGTATTACAGAACGGCGTCGGCCGCAAGCCGAGCACTCTATTTATCTGAGCGTCGCCGGGAGATCGGTTCCCTTCGACACCAACTACGGCCTGGACGGTAAGCTTGGAAGCGGCCTTGGCGACGGCGTTTGTAGCGGCCAGAAAGATGTCGGAATTGCAAAGACCACCGTAGCTCTTGAAGGCAAGCCCTGAGGGCAGTGTCACTATCGACGTTTGCTGCGTCAGGGTTGGCCTGGTGAACAGGTTCTTGAGAAATTGAAATGCCATGAGCTGCTCCTTTCGTGCCTACCGCTTACATTTAGCTTCAAGGTATTCACGTAGAGAGGCCGCAGCTTTTTATAGCCACGGCCTCACCTTGTGATCCCTTCTTCGTTTCTTATTTGCCTGATTGCGTAGCATGTATTCGTTATACCTGGTGTATAGGCCCATCTTGCTTCTCCCCATAAATGGCGACCAGGCAATCGAGTTTTAACTTTAGTTCAGGCAACGAAGCTATACCAAATACGGACTCAACAATACGTATGGCCCCTTCTGTTTGCCAGACATGGATGTCGATGTTGTTTCGCCGGCGGCAGTAGAACCCGCAGACTTCGATGTCGTAGCCGTTGCCAAGGTCACGGTAAACGCATTCGCACCCGTCGATCACCCTCATGCAATAGTCGGTACCGAGAAAGTCCAGGGCAGCGATTAGCCGCCTACTGATGGCCATAATAATACCTCCAGTTTTTGAAATAGTGACAAAATGACAAAAGTTCCACGATTTCACCCAGTTATCTGTATAAATATCTCCATAGGGGGAAGGTAGAGATTTTTGTCATTCTTGTCACTTTGTCACTTTTCTAAATAACCGCCTCTTTAATTCCAGCCCAAACCCATCCGTAGTTCTTCTTATTCTTGATGTATTGCTTCGCTTCCATCATGCGGGCAAACGTGGCCGCACTGCCCGGCATGTGGCCGTTGCTGTAGCACCAGGTCTTGTACGCTTGGTAGAATGACCGGACAGGTGCCTCACACCTCGGCCCTTTCTCGCACTCATCTTCGAAGAATTGCTCCAAGGTATCGCACTCCTGCCGATACTGCTCAGTTCCCGCAATTACAGCCTCCGGCTCGCAGAGCCCTTTCTTTTGCCACTCCATGCAGCCGGCGACGGCCCATGACAAGACTTCCGATAACACGGCCGGGTCACGCAACCGCTCCTTGAGCGTACTGTCACGGCTCCCGCCATCGCGAAACTGCTGGGTAAAGGGCACGATCAGGAACCGGCGCCAGATGCCCTCGTCAGTACCTCTAATCCTAGGAACGTGGTTCGTTGATAGCCAGAGCTTGAACGCCGGCATGAAGTTAAAGGGATCGCAGCGCAGGCGCCGGGCTGTGAGGCGATCACCGCCTGTCAGAGCCTTTACCTTGGCTTCGTCCAATATCCGCCCCTGCCCCGTTTCAGAGGCCAACAGGAGCCTCACACCCGGTAATTTCGCGATCTCAGGGGTCGGCTCGCTGCCTGTACTAGTCGTCTTGTTTTGGAGCAAGACCTCGACAGCCAGAGTATCTGAATAATCTCCGAGCGCGACTCCTAGCGTCTCCGTAAGGGTACCTTTGCCCGCTCCGCCGTCTCCGTGGAGAACCAGGAACTTCTCCTCTCGAACACTCCCCGACAGAGAGTATCCGGCAAAGCGCTGAACGAAGGCCCGTACGTCGGGATCAGGTAATATTGCCGTCACCGTTTGCTCCCATAGCCCGCGTGGAGAATCCGGCCGATACTCGGCCGCACAGATGCGGGTCATAAGGTACTGGGGAGCGTGTGGAAGCAGGCGGCCAGTGCGCAGGTCTACGATCCCGTTCTGGCAGTTGAGCAGCCAAAGGTCGGTATCGAGCTCATCCGGGGTAACCGGTACCAGGCTCTGGGCTAGCTCGATCATGGCCGTTATACGGGACCTTGTTTCCGATGACTTTGCCCATTTCTCCAGCGTATCATCTCCGGCTGCTGTTGCTGCCTTGCGGGTCTGGACAAGGACTTCCTTAGCCATCTCTACGATCCGGCCCGTGCTGTCCATCGCCCAGCGTTTTCCGTCCCAGATAAGCCATGCCCGCATGGCAAAACAATATCGAAGGTGGCCGCCATAAACGGCAATAAGGCGTTCGCTGTTGCCGACATCTGTTTGCCGGAAGGTTCTAAGGTCAGGCACTCCGCCGGAAGACGTAATGGCCCGCTTGGGCTCGTAGCGTGCCGCTGAGCTGGCAATAGTTTCGACCTCTGTATCTTCCATGGGAGGGATACATCGATCTTCGTTCGCGGTCGTTAGCGTGGCAAGAATCTCCTGAAACGAAAACCCCTTGTCACGAAGCGCGCAGCCCATCCTAAATAGCGTGTCGTTCCGGCCACCGTCCAGGATTTCCTCCGGGACCACCTGTTTCTTGGACATCCTGGTTTTTGTCACGAACGCCACCAGCCAGGCCGGAGCGTCGGCGATTGGTAGCTCATCGGGACTAAAGCCCTCGACCCACTTGTAGTACCGTCCTGATCGGTGCCAACTAGGGGCGGCGGCGATGTAGCCACCGTCGCCGCGGATATCTACCCCGGGTCCAAGTTTGCTCTGGGAATTAGAAATATGGGTGCCATCCCATTTAAATAGGCGGTGACGTCCTCCACCGCCGGTTACTGCTTCAACTGTTTTTGGCAGCGGCCCATAATCCCGTTCTAGGTCCGCCATCGTCTGGCGGCCTTCCTCGCCGTCCTCGTCAACCACCCAAAAACCCGAAGGCTTTCCGGTTGCTATCGCGACGTTGGACGTCGGCCATTTCTCCCACCATTTCTTTATCTTCCTGGAATCGATGGTGGCGCCCTTAAGTCCGTTTGGTATTCTCGGGTGTTTGCCGATGCTATCACAGCGGGGGTTGCCGCACGTACAAGGCGCATTTCCTTGGAGGCTGGGCGCGTGAAGGGGGAAGATCGGCCATCCTCGATTGGCATAATCAAGGGCAGCCTTAAGTACTGGGGTTGGAGTATCGGCTATATTAATCATTCCTTGCACCTTTGTTGTTATCCAGCTACGGCCTTCTGCGGCGTGCCGGACGGGCTTTGACAACGTCAGTCGCGGCAATTACAATAGATATAGAGAGCACTATCTAACGCCGTGATGGCGTATTTTTTTTACCTTGTGCTGCCTTGGCGGGTCGACCGTGTAAACGGCAGATTCCGAAAATCCTTGCAGCACTTTGATCGATATGGAGTTATCAAGGAGCAGCCTTTTGGTAATCCACTTAGTCAGGGCAGCAGTGAAACAGCGGAACTAGGCGGTCGGTTCATTTAAGAGCTTGTCTATGAACCAGGATGCAATAAATACCCGCTTGCCAACTTTGATGCTAGGGATTTTCCCATCCGAGCAAGCCTTGTAAATACCGGCTTTACTTAGCGGAATGATGCCCAGTGCTTCCTCAATCGTGTAGAGTTTCTTGTCTGCCATTTCACTTCTCCTTAAGTAATCTGTAAATAAAAAACCCGCAGGACCAGCACAGCCATCTAGCACGCTGCAATTGATCCGGCAGGTTGTTCACACACATCCGGCTTAGATGTTTTGTTTTGGGGGCGATCCCTAATCCTGGTTCGCTTCCTAGTCTTCTTCCCCAGCTTCTCTGTGATTATCACGACATGCTTACTTTGCAAATCGTCACCCCCTTTTAATCGGAAACGTCGTTTCCGTTTAAGTCCGTAAAAAAACCGGTATCGAACCGGTTATTTTATTTAATACTCTGGGTCATCCAGTATTTCTCTGGTTCGCCACTGTGCCTCATGCTTGAAAAGCTCCCATAATTTGATGTAGCCAATCAAAAGAATTGTGGCAGCCTCGTCGAAGGCACCGTTTGCGGCCAAAACGAACTTGACGCTTTCCTCAAAATCAGCAGGCTCTCGTTTAAAACGAGTCCAATCCTGCGCATCTATTTCGGACTTCAATCTACGTATTGCCGCCACTGTTTCAGGTGCTAACTTAGGCGGCTTGAACCCGAGCTTAGTGTAATGGTGGTCCTGCCAGTAATCGCCATGCAGCAATCGCCATGCAGCGTAAGCCTCTGACATTGTCTCTGACGGGTAGTCCACCCATTTGCCAGAACGGCCTGACCCCCGTTGGGGTTCAGGGACTAGCTTCCACTCGGAGTAGTTGTAGAGAGTCCGATCGGTTATCCTGACCCTTAATAAAGCTAATAGGTCTATTATCTCTTTAGGAGTCATCCCAACCTCCGGAAACGGAAACGTTGTTTCTGTTTAAATTATATGATAGCGCCTCTACTGCGTCAATCATTTTTTATGAGCGCCTAATAGGTAAATTATGTAACAGCTTGCCACGAACAATGGCGGGACCCTTCAGCTATTATTCTATCTCGTCTACCCAATGCAATATGCTATTGCCTTCCTTTACTGCCTTCCTAAAGAAAATGGCCCCCAGGCTGATGCCTGGAGGCCGCATGTTTACTGGAGCGGGCAACGAGATTCGAACTCGCGACCCACGGCTTGGGAAGCCGGTACTCTACCACTGAGCTACGCCCGCATGTGCAGTTGACTGCGGTATTTACTATACCATATTTGCCGGCCAAGTTCAAGCGGAAGGATTCGGCAGCGGCACCGTTTTATCAGGAGGTATTTGTCGTTATTTGGTTTAATATATATTATTAACGTCTGCCGGGTGTGCATTTTATATTTCTTCGGCTCAGAGGGTTGCTTTGATCGCGTGTTTTCGCGGTTTTGGTATTCGGAGAAGAGGAGAGTCTGCTATGTTTAGAGTCGTTGTTGGTCACAGCGAGGACGTGCTGTCCCGTGAAGCAGCCTGCGAGGTTATCGACCATGTCAGGTCTTCTCTGGACGGCGCTGAGCCGCAGGCCGGGATTGTTTTCTGTTCTATAGATTATGATCACGCGGTGCTTCTGTCTACCATCAGGGAGGCATTCCCGGCGATGCAGCTTGTGGGCTGCACGACCGATGGCGAGCTTTCTTCGGCGCTGGGTTTTACGGAGGATTCGCTGATTTTGATCGCATTTGCGTCCGATACGGTGGAAATCTGCGCGGGGGCCGGACACGAGGCGGGCCGCCGCGGCGAGGAGGCAGGCCGGGAGGCGGCTGAGGCGGCCCGGGCGGGCCTAAAGCGCCACGCGGGGGAGGAGAAGCTGGCCGTTATTCTGGCCGACCCGCTGAACGCCGGCGTTTCTACCGTGGACAGGGGCATCCAGGGCGTATTGGGGAGCACATTCCCGGTAATCGGCGGAGCTTCGGCGGCGCATTCCAAGCAGCGGAAAACTTTCCAGTTTTGTAACGGCGAGGTGCTGACCGACAGCGTGGTTTTGCTGGTGTTTGCCGGACCGCTGGTTTTTTCCTGCGGAATCAAGGGCGGCCATTCGCCGATGGGGCCGAAGGAGCTGGTTACGCTCGCTGAGAAAAATGTGCTCCACACCATCGCCGATAAGCCGGCTGTGGAGTATTTCCGCAAGTATACGGGCAACTACGATTTGTTTATGAATTACTGCCTGGCGGTGTACGAGAAGGACCGCGACAGTTTCTACGTGCGGACGGCCCCGTTTTCCGACGCGGAGAGGGGTACGGTGACTCTTAACGGCCGGGTGCCGGAGGGCTCCCTGGTGCAGATCGGGGCCGCCGACAAGGATACTCTGGTCGCGTCGTGCGACGAGTCGCTCAGCCTGGCGCTGGAGGCGTATCCCGCCGGGCGCCCGGCGGCCGCGCTGCTTTTTTCTTGTGCCGGCCGCAAGATGATAATGGGCACCCAGGCGGTCAAGGAACTGCAAACAGTTGCCCAGCGCTTGCCTGGTATTCCTTTCGCGGGGTTTTACTGCTACGGCGAGTTCGGCCCGCTGGAAAAGGGCCACCCGTATTTATTCCACGGTACTACTTTTGTAACTTTGCTGCTGGGGGCGGCCGAGGAATGCTAGTCTGGAGGTATCCGCGTGGAAAAGTCGGCGTTGGAGAAGCAGATAGCGGCATTGGAACGAGAGAACCGCATTTTAAAGAGGAAGCTGGAGCGTAGCGAGGCTAACCGCATTTTGCTCGAAGAGGCGAATGCGAGCCATGTGGCCGTGCTTAAGGTCCGCAATGCGGAGATAGAGGAGTCGCGGGAGCTGATAAAACAGTCGGAGGTCCGCTATAAGAATCTCGCTCTTTACGATTCGCTTACAGGGCTGCCTAGCCGTATTTTGTTCCAGGAGCACCTGACACGGGCGATTGCCCGGGCCGAAAAGGCGCATCAGCTGGTTGCGCTGCTTTTCGTCGATCTGGACTGGTTTAAGGCGGTGAACGATCGCGGAGGCCACGATGCCGGCGACGCGGTGCTGGTGGAGACCGGCCAGCGCCTTTTGTCCTGCATTAAGTCCGATGGGATGGTGGCCCGCATCGGCGGCGACGAGTTTGTCGTCTTGCTGGAGAATGTGGTTGAGAGAACCGCTGCTGTGCGGCTTGCCGAGAAAATGCTGGCGGTGTTGGGCGAGCCTTTCAGGGTCAAGGGCGAGTCACAGGTTGTCGGCGCGAGTATCGGTATCAGTATTTATCCTTTCCATGGCGAGAATATCGACACGCTGCTGAAAAATGCCGACGCCGCTATGTATGGGGTCAAACGGCGGGGCCGCAACGGCTGGGGTTTTTACCGCAATCAGGTGGATTAGCGACTTCGCCGGACGCGCCAGCGGCCGCCGGCCACAATTTTCCGCGTTATCTAGCCTTCCGGATTTCCGGGAGGCAGTTTTTTTTACGGCGGGGGCGCTGCTGGCATTATGTCAACAATCGCGTCAATGAGAAGCTTTTTTGTCGAATCATTTCCGTAATTATAACCCGATTATGAGCTGTGTGGTTGTGTTTGCGAAAATAAAGGAGTAAGTTGTCGCTGTATAGAAAATTGTTTATTAATAAATTATGTCAATTGTTTCGGAGGCGCGATGGACAAGGCCGGCCGCTTTTTTCGCGAATGGTTGCTGCCTGACAAGACCGTGGTGGTTTTCTGCGCTATGCTGCTGGTATTGGTTTGGACGGCTTCATGGTGGCAGATAGGGCTGGACCGGCGGACAACCCTCGAGGCGATCAGGAACGATGGCGACAAGTTTTCCCGTGCTTTCGAAGAGCATGTGCGGATGGTGATCAAGAATCACGATCAGTACTTGCTTTTTATGAAGAGCGAGTACGAACGGGCGCAGACGGTGACGCCGGCTATCGAAAAGCTTATGGTCCAGCTGAGGCCGGATGCCCTGCTCATCCACGCCACTATTTTTGATGCCGCCGGGTATAAGGTGATCAGCACCCTGCAGGCCGCGCCTGACGCCAGTATCGCGGATACGCCCCATTATGCGGTCCATAAGGAGACGGACAGCAAACAGACCTATATCGGGCGCCCTTTCGACGGGCGGCTGTCAAAAGCGCTGGCTGTCCACCTCAGCCGCCGCATCAATAGGCCCGACGGCGGTTTTGCCGGCGTGGCCGTCGTGGCGATCGATCCCCACTATTTTTCGAATTTTTACCGTCAGCTGGATTTAAACGATAATTACACCGCGCGCCTGCTCGGCCTCGACGGAATAATCCGCGCCAGCAACAGCCCGCCGGAGGTAGGCTACGATTTTTCACGGGCGGTTCTTTTTAGGGAGATTGCCAGGCAATCGGCGGGGTTTTATTATGCTCCAGGCACCCAGTTCGGCAAAAGCGGCTATATGAGCTACCGGATGATGCCCGACTATCCGCTCGTGGTGCAGGTGGGGCTTTCCCCAGAAGCGCTGCTGCCGCTCGCCCAGCGCCGCGACATCTATATGGCGGCAGCCGGCGGCGCGAGTTTGTTTATCATTCTTTTTACCGGCAAGCTGCTGATCCGGTCCCGCAGGCAAAGACTGGCCGATCTGGAGCTGCAGGGCAGCTATGAGCAGTTGACCGCGGCTCACGAGGAACTGACGGCGGCTCACGAGGAGCTGACGGCGACCCATGAGGAGCTGACGTCCACGGAGGAGGAGTTGCGGTCGAATTATGCCGCTCTGGCTGACGAGCGGGCGTTTTCGAGCGCTGTCCTGGAGAGTGTGCCGGGGCTCCTGTATCTTTACGATGATAACGGCCGCATTGTCCGCTGGAACAAGAACCATGAGACGGCGACCGGTTATTCGGCCCAGGAAATGGCTACTATGACGCTGGCGGATTGGTACCGTTACGACGAGAAGACTGTCGAGCGCGTGTACGAGGCTGCCGGTAAAGCCTTCGAACAAGGAGCGGCGAACGCGGAGTCGTACCTGCAGAACAAGGACGGCAGCAAAACGCCGTATTATTTCACCGCCGTCAGGACGATTATCGACGGCAAGCCGTATATCGCCGGTATCGGCATCGATATTTCGGAGCGGATCAAGATGGAATCCGCCCTGCTGGAGAAAGAGCAGGAGCTAAAGCGCAGCCTGACGGAGCTTTCCGCTTCTCACGAGGAGCTGAGCACCCTGTATGAGGGTATGGTTATCGCCAACGAGAAGCTCGAGCACAGCCGACGGACGGCTGAGGAAATATTTCAGGCCGCCGGCGACGGTTTTGTGGTCTGCGACGGGGACAGCGGGGAGATATTGTCCGTCAATCGCCGGCTGACGGAGATGTTCGGCTATACGGAGGAGGAATTCAAGCACCAGGGGATTGTCCTTCTCTCGACGCCGGCCCATCTCGAGATAGCCCTGGCTACTCTCCGCCGGGCGAGCAAGGAAGGAACTCAACCGCTCATCGAGATGGAGACCCTCGACCGGTACGGCAACCGCCTGGTTGTCGAGGTCAGCACCGGGCAGGTGGCTATCGACGGCAAGACCCGCTGCCTGGCGCTGATGAGGGATGTGACGGACCGCAAGCAGCTGGAAGAGGGCCTGGAATTCCTGCGGATGAGGGATCCGCTGACAGGGGTCTTTAACCGCGCTTATTTCGAGACTGAAATGTTGCGGGCCCAGGCCGGCGAAAATGGTCCGATGGGGATATTCGTGTGCGATGTCGACGGCCTGAAACTTATCAACGATACTTTGGGGCATCTCCAGGGGGACGAGCTGCTTAAGAGGGTGGCCGCCATTCTCGAGGCAGGTGTGCAGCGGCCAGACTATGTCGCCAGGATCGGCGGCGATGAGTTCGCGGTGATCCTGTATTCGCCGGCCAAGCAGCGGATGGAGGACCTCAACGAGTATTACCGCGGATTGGTGGAGGCTTATAACAGGGATAACCGTCACCTGCCGCTCAGCCTCTCCCTCGGCTGGGCTATAGGCGCCGACAGCGCCGGGCCGGAAAGCGTTTTCAAGGAAGCGGACAATAATATGTACCGCCAGAAGCTGCACCAGAGCCAGAGCGTTCGCGGCTCGATCGTCCAGACGATGATGAAGGCGATGGAGGAGCGCGATCATATAACTGAGGGGCATGCCGACCGACTCGGCGATCTGATGGAGAAGATGGGCCGCCGGCTGCAGCTGCCGCAAGGGACGCTCGCCGACATCCGTCTGCTGGCCAAGTTCCATGACATCGGCAAAGTAGGGATACCGGACAGCATCCTCAACAAGCCCGGCCGCCTCACCGACGAGGAGATGGCGATCATGCGCAGACATTGCGAGATCGGCTACAGGATAGCGAAGGCCTCCCCCGATCTCGAGCCGATCGCGGACTGGGTTTTGAAGCACCAGGAACACTGGGACGGCGGGGGGTACCCGCTGGGTATAGCCGGGGAAAGCATCCCGCTGGAGTGCCGCATTCTGGGTATCGTGGATGCTTATGACGCGATGACCAACGACCGGCCGTATCGCAAGGCGATGCCGCCCGGGGAGGCGCTGGCCGAGCTCCGCCGGTGCGCGGGAACGCAGTTCGACCCGCTGCTTGTCGACCTTTTTGTCACTCTGACGGAAAACGAGCTGTGATTTTATCCGGCAATAACAAAGAACTGCCGCGGCCCGATGGCCTGCGGCAGTCTTTTTATCCGGGTTGGCGGCGCCGGGGCGGTCAACCGTTTGGGTCAAATGTTTTTATGAACAACTCGGCGAGGCGGGGGTCGAATTGGCTGCCGGCGCAGCGGGCGATTTCGCCGATGGCGTCGGCATGGGAGAGGGCGTTGCGGTAAGGGCGGTTGCTGGTCATGGCGTCAT
Organism: Selenomonadales bacterium; assembly: GCA_018434945.1. GTDB lineage: Bacteria > Bacillota > Negativicutes > Sporomusales > UBA7701 > Anaeroselena. Next base: position 69,747 of record JAHDOI010000038.1, on the reverse strand, counting down.
AGGCGTCGGCAATTGCGAGGATGCGGCATTCGAGCGGGATGTCCTCGCCGGTTATGCCGAGAGGGTAGCCTTTACCGTTCCACCATTCCTGGTGTTTTAGGATCCATTCGGCGATGGGGGCGAGTTCGGAGGAGGCGCGGGCGATACGGTAGCCGATCTCGCAGTGCCGCCGCATGATCGCCATCTCCTCGTCGGTGAGGCGGCCAGGCTTGTTAAGGATGCTGTCCGGTATCCCTACTTTGCCGATGTCGTGGAATTTGGCCAGCAGACGGATATCGGCGAGCCGGCCGCCCGGCAGGCCCAGCTGTTGGCCGAGTTTTTCGGCGAGGTGCTGGATACGGTCGGCGTGGCCTTCGGTAATATGGTCGCGCTCTTCGAGGGCTCTCATCATGGTCTGGACGATGGAGCTGCGCATGCTTTGGCTCTGATGAAGCTTCTGGCGGTACATGTCGTTGTCGGCGAGTTTGAAGAGTTCCTCGGCTTGCTTGCCGCTCGCGTAGTCGGCCGCCCAGCCGATGGAGAGGCTGAGGGGCAGCTGGGGATTTTCGTCGTTGTAGTCGAGGACGAATCGGTCCAGCGCCGCGAGGGCGTGTTCGATCCTGTCTTTGTCGGGGGCGTAGATGATGACGGCGAATTCGTCGCCGCCTATCCTAGCGACGATGTCGTCGCCGGCGACGATGGATCTGAGGCCGGAGGCGACGACGCGGAGGAGGTCGTCGCCGGCGCGGTGGCCGAGGGTGTCGTTGATGAGTTTGAGGCCGTCGACATCGCAGACGAGGATGGCGACGCCGCGTTTATATTGCCAGGCGACTTTGCGCATGGCGTCTTCGAAGAATGTACGATTGTAGACGCCGGTGAGGGAGTCGTGCATGCTGAGGAATTCGAGCTGGGCTTCGGAGTGTTTGATGGCCGTCATATCCCGCATCATGGCGAGGACGACCGTATCGCTTACTTTGGAGAAGCGCATGTCGCGATAACAGAGCGCGCCGCGGATATTGATATTGTATTCGTAGAACTGGGTCTTGCCGGTGGCGATGGCCTGGGCGATGCAGCGGCGGTATTGGCCGGCGACTTCGGCGGGTACCAGGTTGTCGACGCTGCGGCCGATGATCTCCGGCCCGATTTCGATGTTTGTTTCGACGCCTTCCGGCTTACGGTAGTCGAGGAGGTTGCCGTCCCGGTCGAAGATGAGCATGAGGTCGGGGATGGCGTCAAGGACAGCCTGTTTTTCGGCTTGGGATTTGGCAAGGTCAGTTTCGGCCTGCAGCCGGGCGGTGATGTCGCGCATTACCGTGAGGCAGCGCACCTGGCCGTCGATGGTGGCCCGGCGGGCGCTAACTTCCACGGCGATCCTCTGCCCGCCCTTGGTGACGGTGTTGCGTATATAGAGCTGCGGCCCTTCGTTGACCGCTCTGCGCATGGCGTCGACGGCGGCGGGGAAGTTTCGGGGGGTGGATATGAGAACGGCGCCGTGCTGTTTAAGCTCGTCTTCGGAGTAGCCGAACATTTCGACGGTGCGGCGGTTAACCCAGACGATGCCGCCTTGCTGGTCGTTGACGAGGATGGCGTCGTTGGTGCTGTCGAGGATTTCGCCGAGGGTGGTTTCGCTTTGCCGCCGCTCGTCGAGCTCGCTCTGCAGGGAGGAATGGAGGGCGGCGTTGGCGAGGGCGAGTGAGACAAGTTCGCAGAAGTATTCGAGCAGGCTGACCTGGTCGGCGTCGAACTTCTTCCCGGGCGCGCAGTGAGCCAGGCCTATAACGCCGGCGATCTTTTGACCGTCGCGCAGAGGGGCGGCGACGAGGGCGTGGATTTTGCTGCCGATGGGGCTGGTGAACCTGTCCGGCCAGGTTTGGTAGTCGTTGACGACTTCCGTTTTGCCGGTGACGAATACTTTGCCCATGAGGCCCTTGCCGACAGCGATGGTGGGGAATTCGCCGCCGTATAGGCCAAGACCGGCTTTTATGTTCAGGCCTGCGCCGTCGGCGGACGGCAGTGATACGAAGGCGTCGGCGACACCGGTGATGGCGGCGACCCGCGTGAGGATGGCGACCAGCAGTTCATCCATGTCGAGCTTGTTGATAACGCTCAGCACTGTCTGCTGCCCGACGGACAGGAGGACGTTCTGGCGCGAGATCTGTTCGTTGGCCCGCAGCACTTCGTCGTAGCGCAGGCGGAGTTCCTCCTCGGTGGCAAGCAGTTCTTCATGGGCGGAGGTCAGGTCTTCATGGCTGTCCCGCAGTTTGCGCTCGGCGGCCGACAGGGTGGTGTACAGCCGGGCGTTGACGAGGGCGATGGCGGCCACTTCGCCGAACTGGCCGAGGAGGACGAGATCGTCGGCGGTGAATTTCCGTTCGCCGGCCAGAAGGCTGAGGCCGACAACGCCGATGACCCGCCCGCCTTCTTTGAGCGGGACGTCCACAACACTCTGGAATTGATCGAAAAAGACCCCTGGCAGCCTTTCCGGCCAGTTCGCGTAGTCTTCGACAAGGTAGACTTCGCCGCTGCGGTAGATTTTGCCCACCAGCCCGTCGGCAAGGGCGATTCTGTTGCCGACGCGCCCTTCGTAGAGGCCGCGGCCGACTCTCGTTTCGAATACGCCCTCTTCTTCGTCGACAAGGCAGAGGAAGGCGTGGGGCGTGCCGACAAGGTCGGCGGCTTGCGTCACGATGGTATTGAGCACTTCGTCGAGGTCGAGCCGGTTTACGAGGCCGACGGCGACTTCGTGGAGCGAGGCGAGGACGGCGTTGCGGCGGGCGATGGCTTCTTCCCGCTCGGTGGCGAGGGTATATTGCCGCCGCAGCTCTTCTTCGGTGGCGACAAGCTGCCCGTGGGCCGCGAACAGTTCGTCGAAGCTTTCCTGCAAACGCTCTTCGTTTTCCCTGAGCCGCTCCTCGGCTTGCTTTTGCTCGGTGATGTCGATGGCGGCGCCGATAACGCCCGTAACCCGCCCGGCGCCGTCGAGAATGGGCACCATGCGGTTGTCGAGGTGGACCCCGTCGACGACATGGTCGAAGAAGACCCGCTCGCCGCCGAGTGATCGCTGGACGCCGTCGAGGATGTCCGGATGTTCTTTGTATATTTCGAACGCCGACTGGCCGACCACCTCACCGGGACGCAAACCCAGCCTGCCGAGGCCGCGCCCTTCGGAGAGGGTAAAACGGCCCCGGCCGTCGAGAGCGTAGATGATGACCGGCGTGTTGGTGACGACCTTCCTGAACCGCTCCTCGCTCAGGCGGTGCCGGCGGGAGCGGGCGACAAGCCCGGCGGTGTAAGAGATGACAAAAAGGGTCCCGGCCCAGGCGACGCCGAGGTAAAGGCTGCGCCGCTGATATAGGGGGGCAAGGACATCCTGGGATACGCCCACCAGGACGACGAGCGGGTAATCGGGCAGCTGGCGGTAGCTTATCAGCGCCGGCCGCCCGAATGTGCTGCCGCTGGTTTCGATGTAACCGGCCGGACTTTTGGCAAGTTCGTCGAACAGTGTGTTTCCCGCGATACGTACGCCGACTTCGCCGGCGGTGCTGCTGGCGCGCACCGTCCGGTCGGTGCCGACGATCCTGACGACGTACTGCTCTCCCAGGCCCATCTTTTGATAGAAGCTGGACAGGTAGTCGGCGTTCATGGCGAGGTAGGCGATGCCGCCGAAAGACCCGTCAGGCCTGTCGATGCGGCGGGTCAGAGCGATTGTCGGTTTTCCGGAGACCCTCCCGATAAAGGGCTCGCCGATGTAAAGTTCGTCTTTGACGGAGTCCTGCTGGGCGAGGAAGTAGGGCGTCGTGTTGAAGAACAGGTCGGGAGCGCCGCGGATAATATAGGCAATCGCTTCGCCGCGCGAGTCGATGATCGAGGCTTGGTTGATGGCCGGGTCGCGGGAGTAGTATTGCAGGACTTTTTGTATGTATGGGGTGACGGTTTGATTCTCTTCGTAATCGGCCTTCATAGTCATGAGGTATTGGTCAAAGGTTTTCAGTATTCTCACGACGTGTTCCTCGAAGGTCCGGCTGAGAATGTCGCCGTCGTGCCGGATGGCGGCATAGGTGACCTGGCGGTCTTTCTCGATCTGCCAGTAGGTGCCGCCCCAGATGGCGCACAAGACAAAAAAGCCGAACAGCAAAACGGCCAAATCGGGCCGAAGCCATCCGTACAGACGCAGAGCCAACTGCCTTACCCGCTGAATTGTACTCAAGCAGGTCCCCTCCAAGTATGCCGGAACGGCGCTGGGCGACGAGCCGGCTAGCAGCAATTATATCTCATTATTTTTTTCTACAAATTACGGCAATTACCTTCTTGTGACCGGTATTTTCGCTGATCAGCCAACTGGCCGCCGATAAAAAAGCCCCCCGGCGGGGGGAGCTATGGTCATGCCATGTTTTCCTTACATTTTTGCCAGAGCCAGTAATAGCGGTTGAGTACCTGTTCAAGCTTGTTTTCGAGGTCGCGGACCTCGGGGTCCAGCCGGCCTCTGTTTTTTATTACGGCAAGGTCGCGCCTGATGTCTTCGGCTTTGGCGCGCACTTCCTCGAGCTCGGCGATTGTGGGGCGGGCGCCGACGGCGACGCCTGCGACGAGTTCATCGCAGATTTCGTTATTCTCCCCGGCCAGGTGTTTGAGCGTCCTGGCAAGTTCATCGATGCGGGTGCGGATTTGTTCGAGTTCGGGCATGTTTGCGGCCTCCCTTGTTCGGCTGATGGGTTAGTATGCCCGGAAGACCGGAGGGTGATGCCTAAAGGAGGCTGATCAGGCAAGCAAGCCCGAAGGCGGCGATGACGATACCGGATAACCTGTTTATCCACGCCAGCCGGGAGGGGCTCAGCCCGGCGCGGAGGAGGCCGGCGGCGCCGCTGAGGAGGAGCCACCACAGCAGCGACCCGGCAAAGACGCCGAGGACGACGAGGGCGGCGCCGCGGCTGTCCTGCCCGCCGCCGACGCCGGCGCCGGCTAATATGGCGGCGAAGGATAGGATGGTGAGGGGGTTGGTGATGGTCAGGAAAAAGGCGGTTATGTAGTCGCCCGGGAGACTGCCGCTCTGACGGACAGGCGCGTGAAGAGCGGGCGGGGTCCGGAAGGCTACCCAGCCGAGGTAGCAGAGGAAAAGGCCGCCGGCGAGGCGAAGGGGGGTCTGATTGTCTACGAGGAGGGCGGCGGCGGCGGTGAAGCCGAGGGCGGCGACAAGCCCGTAAAGGGCGTCGGCGGTGGCGGTACCGAGCCCGGTGGCGATGCCGCGGAGAGGCCCGCCGGCGATGGTGCGGCGGATGCAGAGCACGCCGATGGGCCCGACAGGAGCAGCTATGGAGAAGCCGAGCACGAGGCCTTTGAGGAAGAGGTCGGTGGTCATGGCGCCCGCCTAGCCGCGCCCCAGGGGCAGGACGGGAGTTTCTTTGACGGTGGACAGGATGACGGTGGTACGGGTCCGGACGAGGCCGGGCAGGGCTTTTAACTCGTCGCTGACGAGGCGCTCGAGGTGGCGGGGTCCGGCGCAGCGCGCTTTGAGGATGTAGTCGTCGTCGCCGGCGGCGTGGTGGCATTCGAGGATCTCCGGCAGGGCGGCGACTTTCGCGAGGAAAGCGGCGCGGTGCTCGGGCCTTTCCAGGGTTACGGCGACGAAGGCGGCGAAGCCGCAGCCGATTGCTTCGGGATCGACGAGGGCGGCGTAGCCTTTGATGACGCGGCGTTCTTCGAGTTTGCGGACGCGGTCGGCGGCGGCGGGGGCGGACAGGCCGAGCAGGGCGCCGAGCTCAGCCCAGGTGGCGCGGGCGTTGGCCATCAGGGCGGCGATTATTTTGGAATCGTTGGTATCTAGCACAGTTTTCACTCTTTTCATAAGTTTTATTTGTATTATATTTTGCATTAGTAGTTTTTGCAAGTGTTTTTACTGTGAAATGAAAAAAGCCTGCCGGGAGGCAGGCTGGGTAACGGTCTTTTCGCGCATCGGCTAAGGCCGCGCAGAAATGCCCAGATGCAAGGCGCACCGGAAGAGCGCGCCGCGCCGCGTACTTGGTTGCGTACGCAAGCAAGCGCTCTGAGGAGCAACGCCGCAGATGGGCGTTTATCCGCGGCCGGTTTCCGCAAAGGTTTGGAGCATGTGGGTGATGAGGTCCGCCATATGCACACACCCCTGCTCCCCGCCGATCGTGCGGAAGATCTGTTCGCGGCCGAGGGAGGTTAGCGGCACGCCGGCCAGCGCGGCGAGCGCGGCGGCCGATTCGGTGCAGATATCGTCAGGGGCTCGCAGGAATCCGCCTTGGGCGGCGGTGACAACCCCGCCCAGGACGGATAAGCGGGCGCCGAGTCCGTGGAAGGAGTCGGTGAAGCTGCCGTCGATGTGGAGGGCGCCGTCGGCGCCGGCGGTGACGGTGGCTGTCTTTACGCGTGAGAAGAGGAAGTCGCTCCACGCGCGGTCGGCGACGTGCTCGTACCAGCTGCGGCCTTGGTGGGTGCTGTCACTGTAGCGCCGGCAGGAGCCGGTGTAGTTTTCTTTCCAGCTTTTTTCGTATGTTGCGGCGTCGGGGTAGCCCCGTTCGCGGAAAAGGTAGGTTTCAGACTGGACGATGCCCTTTACGCATTCCGCCAGCAGCCGGTAGGGAAGGTCGCCTTCGTCCCTGGCGGCGGCGCGGAGAGCGGGGCCGGAGCCGAGGCCGGCGGCGACGCCGGCGAGCGCCGGGACGACACGGCCGCCGTTATGGGCGCCGCCCGGCGAGCGGCAGATATCCCAGCAGGCGTCGGTGATGACGAAGGTGGCGGATAAGGCGTTGATCGAGGCGGTGGCTTCCCAGCCGGTGGACAGCAGTGTGCTGCGGGCAAGGAGTTCACCGGGGCAGCTCCTGGTGACGGTTGTGAAGATGTTGCTGTGGTAGAGCAGGGACATGGCTACCTCCGGGTGTCGTTTGGGCATTATTATACTGCATGGGGCCGGTTAGGACAAGTTGAAAGGATAAAACCCGGTCGTATGACCGGGCTTTTACAGACTACGGACGGCTTAACTTATTTGTTGATCGCAATACGGCGAGCACTTCTTCGTCGCTGGTCTGGGGGAAGTCGCGGTAGTACTGGCCGACAGCCATGAAGGCGGCCGGCTGGAGGGGACAGACGATCTCGTCGATGTCGCCGGCGATTTCGGCGACGGTTTCCGGCGGGGCCACGGGGACGGCGACGACAATCTTCGCCGGCCCCAGGGTTTTGAGCCAGGCGATGGCGGCGCGGATGGTGTAGCCGGTGGCGATGCCGTCGTCGACGATGACGGCGGCCCGCCCGGCGATGTCGGGGGTGGCGGCGCTGCCGGTGTAGGCGATCATGCGGCGCTCGATTTCCGCGAATTCGCGGGTGATGGCCCGGTCGAGGTATTCCTGGGGAACGGCGTAGGCGCGGATGAGTTCTTCGTCGAGGACGGCGGTGCCGTCTGCCATTACGGCGCCGATGGCTACTTCGGGGTTGGCGGGGTGGCCGATCTTGCGGGTGACGAGGATGTCGATGCCCACGCCAAGACGATCGGCGACCGGAGCGGCGACAATGACGCCGCCCCGGGGCACGGCAAAGAGGCGGATATCTTCGTACCTGCGGGCGGCCAGTTCGTCGGCGAGGGTCTCGCCGGCGTGGCGGCGGTCTTGATACATTTCCTCACCTTCTGTTATAGTCTCTGCTGCCGATGGCGGCGAATTCGGCCCGTGCCCTGGCGAGGGCTTCGCGGGCGCGGCGGGGCGCGGCGGCGTCGTGCGGCCGGTGCAGGGCGTCGGCCGAGGCGCGGCACCATTCTTCGGCGCAGGCGAAAGCGTAGACGAAGTCGTAGGCCAAGTCGCCTTTCAGGTGGACGGCGGCCTGCTTGCGGCGGTCCAGCTCGTCGGCGGCGTCGAGGTAGTAGTCGCCTGCCGCCGGTGAGCCGGTAAGCTTATCGGCTTCTACCGTCAGTTGTTCGAGAAGGCCGAGCATTTCTCCTGCGTATTCGTGGGCGAAGGCGACATCGTCGTCACCCAGGACGCCTACGTAGGGGCGGGTGATATAGCTCGCCGCCGTCAGCAGGAGGATGAGCAGCAGCCAGCCGATGATCGTCGTTCTCATATCGATTATTTTTTGACGTCAGGCTCCGGGTAATGCATGGTAAACCACGGAAAATTGAAAAACAGCTTGCAATAAGCAAGCTGTTTTTCGATGGTGCCGCAGGGCGGAATCGAACCGTCGACACGAGGATTTTCAGTCCTCTGCTCTACCAACTGAGCTACCGCGGCATGATATGGCGACCCCGAACGGATTTGAACCGTCGATCTCCGCCGTGACAGGGCGGCATGTTAGACCACTACACCACGGGGCCGAATATGGCGACAAATGCGCCCCTATTAACAGGGACATGTATTATAATACCGCATCCCGACTGCTTTGGCAAGCGGTATTTTATGGATTACGGCGGTGCCCCGGGGGAACCGGCAGGCGGTTCCTGCAGCGGTTCTTCCCGCTCTGGCGGCTTAACCGACTGCTTGTCCTGCAGTTCGGCCTCAAGCTGGCCAATACGCCTTTCGGCTTTGAAAAGGCGGTACCGCGTCTTAATCTGGACGAACATGCCGAGAAGAAGCGCGGTGACGAAGCCGAGCGTGGCGGCTCCAAGAATGACTATTACGAGCGACGCCTCAAAGGTCCGGGTAAACAGGTTCACCGTTACCAGGCTGCTGTTTTGAACGGCGAAGAACGCCGTCGCAAACGATAGGATGGCGGCTGCCAGCAATGTCAGGTATGCCATTGTTTCCTCACCTCCAGTGGTCGGCCACCCGCCCGGGCGGCAGGCGCCCGCTCCGGAAAAAAATTGGCCCCCCGAAGCACCGGCAGATGGTCTGACTTCGCTAACGTACCGCAGGTATTGCGGGGTTAGTCCATATATTAATATTATATTACTTTCTATCAATCTGGGAATATAGTAAAATAATTACCAAACGCCCGGCAGGCGCAGTTAACGTAGGAGGTCTTGGGATGAACGCCAGAAAAGGGCTAGGAACTTTCGACGGGGTATTTACGCCGACAATTCTTACCATACTGGGCGTCATCATGTATCTGCGGCTCGGCTGGGTGGTCGGAAACGCCGGTTTTGTCGGCACGCTGATAATTATTATCCTGGCTCACACCATTACGGTATGTACAGCTTTATCCATGGCTTCGGTCGTGTCGAATATCGAGATAGGCGCCGGCGGAGCGTATGCCATCGTGTCGCGTTCGCTGGGACTTGAGGTGGGAGGGGCGGTCGGCATTCCTTTGTACCTGTCGCAGGCTTTCTCCGTCGCCTTTTACATTATCGGCTTTACGGAGTTGTGGTACAGTTTTTTCCCCGGACATTCCACCGTGCTCGTGGGGGCCGCGACCTGGGTCGCCCTGACCGCCTTATCCCTGGCGAGCGCCCGGACGGCCTTCAGGGTGCAGTATGCCGTCCTGGGGGTGATTATCCTATCGATCGCTTCCTTTTTGGCCGGGCCGTCACTCAACACCACCGGCACTTTATGGTGGAGCAATTTTCCGCAGGCCAACTTCTGGGAGACTTTCGCCATTTTTTTCCCGGCGGTAACGGGCATTCTCGCCGGGGTGAGCATGTCGGGAGAGCTGAGGACGCCGCGAAGAAGCATAATTGTCGGCACGCTCGCCGCAATCGCCATCGGCTTGGTCACGTATGTCGCTCTGGCGTACTGGTTCGCCCACCAAGCCACCAGCGAGGCGCTGCTGGCAAATACCTCGATAATCCTCGATCTGGCACTGTTCAAGCCGCTTATTGTCGCCGGCATAATGGGCGCAACGCTGTCTTCCGCTCTTTCGACGCTGGTGGGTGCGCCCCGCACGCTGGCGGCCCTCGCTGATAACCGGCTTGTGCCTTTTTCGCATTTTTTTGGCAAGAAGGCCGCCGATAACGAGCCGCGCAACGCCATCCTTGTCTCGTCGCTGTTTTCGCTGGCGATAATCGTGGCAGGCAGTCTTGACCAACTGGCCCAGTTGCTGACGATGTTCTTCCTGACGACTTACGGGACGATCAATCTGGTCGTTCTCGTTGAACAGGCCACCGGCATCGCCAGCTTCCGCCCACGGCTCAGAGTGTCTCTGGCAGTGCCGTTCATCGGTTTTGTCGGCAGCATCCTCACTATGCTGCTTATCAATATGTGGTTTACAATCGTCACGATGGTGGTGATCAGTTCTCTTTATATTATCCTCGCCAGGAGGGAGTTGATTTCCCCCTGGGGGGATGTGCGGGGAGGGATTTTTACCGCCCTGACAGAGTGGGCGGCCCAGAAGGCGCTGGCCACGACTTATCACCCCAGGCTGTGGAAGCCGGCCGTACTGGTGCCTGCTGAGAATCCCGACGATCTGCGGAAGACGGTGCGGTTCGTCAGTAATATCCTTTACCCGTCAGGCCGCCTGTATCTCCTGTCGATTACGAGCGGCGAGGACAGCGGCGATGCCTCCCAAGGCTATGAAACAGTTCTGGAGCCACTTCGTGATAGGAATCTGTTTATACGCAAAACGATAATAAACAATACCAGCACCGATTTTTTGTCGTCGTTGTATGTTGTAACCCAGACTTTGCTGAATTCGTTCCTGCCGCCGAACGCGGTTCTTCTGACGGTCAGCAATGATAAGGACAAACGCGCCCGGCTAAAAGAGGTTTATTCCCGGATGAGGCAGTATAATACTGGGTTCATGTTCCTCAATATTCACCCGAAGATCGGTTACGGCCAGGAGAAGACCGTAAATCTATGGCTGCGCGACAAAAGTCCGAACACTAATCTGGCGGTATTGATCGCTATGCAGTTGACCCGCAATTGGGATGCGAAGCTGTTGCTGCTTAGGACGATCAACGACCCGACCGAGCGTGAAGCGGTGACGGGCGAACTGAAGGCGTTCGCGGAGCATGCCCGCCTGCCGGTGCAGACGCAGGCGAAGGTGCTCGTGGGCGATTTCCGCAGCGCGGTGGAGCAGGAATCGGGGGATATCACGATCATCGGAATGCCCGACGATTTTGACAAGATGCTGGCGCTGGCGGACGGGATGCCGGGAACGGTGCTGTTTGTAGCCGATTCGGGACTGGAAAACGCTGTGGTTTAGTACACTTGTGGCAGACGAAAAACCGGTTCATCCTTCCAGGATGAACCGGTTTTTTGGTGGTGGGCGATGACAGGATCGAACTGCCGACATCCTGCTTGTAAGGCAGGCGCTCTCCCGGCTGAGCTAATCGCCCTTATGGTGACCCGTAGGGGACTCGAACCCCTGTTCCCGCCGTGAAAGGGCGGTGTCTTAACCGCTTGACCAACGGGCCAAAATGGTGACCCACGATGGACTCGAACCATCGACACCCTGATTAAAAGTCAGGTGCTCTACCGACTGAGCTAGTGGGTCACGTCTGACAATAACAGATTATACCGTAAGCCTGGCAGGCTGTCAATGGTCAGTTTCTGGAAGTTGAGCGGCGCACCCGAAGGTGCGCCGCAGCAGGCTTTGGGGACGGGCCTAGAATACCTCGTGAAGAATAATGGTCTGGTCCCTCGCCGGGCCGACGGAGACTATCCCCAGCGGCACGCCGACGATTTCGCTGAGACGCTCGACATAGCGGCGGGCGTTGGCGGGCAGATCGTCGTAAGAGCGGACGCCGCTGATGTTTTCGGTCCAGCCGGGCAGTTCCTCGTAAACAGGTTCGACTTCGCTCAGCACTTTGAGGCTGGCGGGGAATTCCCCGAGGGGCTGGCCTTTGTATTTGTAGCCGGAGCAGACTTTGATGGTTTTAAGGCCGTCGAGGATGTCGAGGCGGGTGACGGCGAGGTAGTCGAGGCCGCTGACCTGTCCGGCGTAACGGACGATGGCGGCATCGAGCCAGCCGCAGCGGCGGGGCCTCCCGGTGACGGTGCCGAATTCGCGGCCGCGGTCGCGGATATAGTCGCCGGTGGCATCGTTGAGCTCGGTGGGGAAGGGGCCTTCGCCGACCCTGGTGGTGTAAGCCTTTACAACGCCGATGACTTTGCTGATCTTTGTCGGGCCGATGCCGGCGCCGATGCAGGCGCCGCCGGCGATGGGGTGGGAGGAGGTGACGTACGGATATGTGCCGTGGTCGAGGTCGAGGAGGGTGGCCTGGGCGCCTTCGAAGAGCACCTTTTTGCCGGATTGCAGCGCCTCGTTGATGTAGACCGAGGTATCGGCGACGAAAGGCCTGAGCACTTGCGCATAGCCGAGGTATTCGTCGCGGACTTTTTCGAAGTCGAAGCCTTCGACGCCGTAAACGGCCTGGAGAAGATGGTTCTTTGCCTCGAGATTGCGCTCGAGTTTGGCGGAAAACTCGTCTGCGTCCATGAGGTCGACCATGCGGATGCCGCTGCGGGCGTTTTTGTCCATGTAGCAGGGTCCGATGCCGCGTTTGGTTGTGCCGATTTTGTGTTCGCCGCGGTAGTCTTCTTCAACTTCGTCGAGAAGGCGGTGGTAGGGCATAATGAGGTGGGCCCGGTTGGATACTTTGAGGTCGGAGGTTTCGACGCCTTGCGCCTGCATGGTGCGCAGTTCCTTGATCATGACGGCCGGGTCGACAACGACGCCGTTACCGACGACGCAGGTCTTGTCTTTGTAGAGGATGCCTGAGGGCAGAAGCTGGAGCTTGAATTCCTTGCCGTCCACTACTACGGTATGGCCGGCGTTGTTGCCGCCCTGGTAACGGACGACGACGTCGGCTTTTTCGGCCAGGTTGTCGACGATTTTGCCTTTGCCTTCATCGCCCCACTGGGTGCCTATGACGATTACTGCTGACATGTTATCACCTCTTGTTTATAGGCCGAAACGGGCCATGATGGTATCGACGTGCCGCAGGTGGTGGGTGGGGTCGAAGCAGGCGGTGATTTCCTCCGGCGACAGGAATTTGGCGATGTCGGGGTCGTGGGTGACGTTGGTCTTGAAGTCGGCGCCTTCGAGCCAGCGGGCCATGGCGTTGCGCTGAACCCAGCGGTAGGCGTCCTCGCGGCTGACGCCCTTGTCGACAAGGGCGAGAAGGAGACGCTGGCTGAAGATGAGGCCGCCGGTCTTGTTCATGTTGGCCTGCATGGCGTCGGGGTAGACGAGCAGTTTGTCGATGATGTCGGTCATGAGACGGAGCATGTAGTCGACAAGGCTGGTGCTGTCGGGCAGGATGACGCGCTCGACCGAGGAGTGGGAGATGTCGCGCTCGTGCCAGAGGGCTACATTTTCCAAGGCCGCCTGGGCGTTGCCGCGGACGACGCGGGCCAGCCCGGAGATGCGCTCGCAGGTTATGGGGTTGCGCTTGTGGGGCATGGCCGAAGAGCCTTTCTGGCCGGGGTGGAAGTATTCTTCCGCTTCGCGGATGTCGGTGCGCTGAAGGTTGCGGATTTCGGTGGCGAATTTGTCGAGCGAGGAGGCGACGACGGCGAGGGTGGTGAGGAATTCGGCGTGGCGGTCGCGCTGGATGACCTGGGTGGCGAGCCGGGCGGCTTTGAGGCCCATTTTGGCGCATACGTGGGCTTCGACGCGCGGGTCGATGGTGGCGTAGGTGCCGACAGCGCCGGACAGTTTGCCGACGGCGACGGTTTCGCGGGCCCGTTTCATGCGCTCAATATTGCGTTCGGTCTCGTCGAGCCACAGGGCGAATTTCATGCCGAGGGTGATGGGTTCGGCGTGGATGCCGTGGGTACGGCCGATCATGACGGTGTGTTTGTGTTCGCCGGCCCGCCGGAAGAGGACGGCGCGAAGTTTGGCGAGGTCGTCCAAGATGATGTCCGCGGCCTGGGCCATCATGGAGCCGAGGGCGGTGTCCTTGACGTCGCTGGAGGTGAGACCCATGTGGATGTATTTGGCTTCGTCGCCGACGTTTTCGGCAACGGCGGTGAGGAAGGCGATGATGTCGTGGCGGATTTCCCGTTCGATTTCGCGGATGCGATCAACGGAGAATTTGGCTTTCTCTTTGATGACCGGCACGGCGTCGGCAGGGATCTGACCCAGCTCGGCCATGGCTTCGCAGGCGTATATTTCGATGTCGAGCATGGTCTGGAATTCGTTTTCGTCGGTCCAGATCTTGGCCATGGCGGGATTTGTGTAGCGCTTGATCACAGCGGTTCTCTCCTTCTCCCCAGGCCGGTTTTCTCAACGGCCTGGCGCAAGTCCATCTCTTACGATGATTTGCCTTCGCGGGCGATGATTTCTTTGGCCACGACGACGCCGGCGGCCGAAGCCTGGGCGAGGCCGCGGGTGACGCCCGCGCCATCGCCGGCGGCGAAGATGTTGGCGATTTCGCTCTCCAGCACCGGGCTGAGGCGGGGGCGGGAGGAGTAGAATTTGACTTCGACGCCGTATAGCAGGGTGTGGCGGGAGTTGACGCCCGGGGCGACTTTGTCGAGGGCTTCGAGCATTTCGATTATGGCGACCATGTGGCGGTAGGGGAGGACGAGGCTGAGGTCGCCGGGGGTGGCATCCTTGAGGGTCGGCTCGACCAGGCCGCGGCTGATGCGTTCCGGGGTGGACCGCCGGCCGTCGAGGAGGTCGCCGAGACGCTGGACGATGACGCCGCCGCCTAACAGGTTGGCGAGCTTGGCGATCGATTTGCCGTAGGTGATGGGTTCTTTGAAGGGTTCGGTGAAGCTTTTGGAGACAAGCAGAGCGAAGTTGGTGTTTTTGGTCTTCTTTTCGGCGTAGCTGTGGCCGTTGACGGTGATGAGGCCGGCGTTGTTCTCGTTGACGACTTCGCCGTAGGGGTTCATGCAGAAGGTGCGTACCCGGTCGTCGAAGGATTTTGTGTAATAGACGAGTTTGGACTCGTAGACGATTTCGGTGATATGCTCCATGACGACGGCTGGCAGTTCGACGCGCACGCCGATGTCGACAGGGTTGGTCATCATCGACAGACCAAGCTTGGCGGCCTGGCTGGAGAACCATTCGGCGCCTTCGCGGCCGGGGGCGGCGACAAGGTATTTGCTTTCGATCTTTTCGCCGCCGACCAGTTCCAGGCCGGCGTACTCGCCGTTTTGGACGATGATGGCTTCGACGGCGGTGTTGGTGCGGATTTCGCATTTGTCGTCGAGGTATTCGCGCATGCGGGTGAGGATTTCAGTGCATTTCTCGGTGCCGAGATGGCGGATGCGGGCGGGGATGAGGTTGAGGTCGGCGGAGGCTGCCACCCGCTGGATGCGGCGGATTTCCTCTTTTTTGTCGTCGCCGTAGACGGTGGTTGTCGCGCCGAAGTCGAGGTAGATCTTGTCGATATAGTCGATGAGTTCGGCGACGCGGTCTTTTTCCATGTATTCGTCGAGTACGCCGCCGAATTCGGTTGTGAGCGTAAGTTTGCCGTCGCTGAATGCGCCGGCGCCTCCCCAGCCGCACAGGATGTCGCACGGCTTGCAGCGCAGGCACTTGCTGCCGTGTTGGTTGATCGGGCAGCGGCGGGAGGTAATATCGCGGCCCTTTTCGATTATCAGGGTGCTGAGGCCGGCCCTGGCAAGTTCGAGACCGGTAAAGATGCCGGCCGGTCCGGCACCGATTACGACAACATCGTAGCGTTTGGTCACGTACATTCACCTCTTGTTTAGTCTTCCCTTGGTCAGAAAAATAACTCAAATAGGCGCGAGCGACGCTGCTATTTGAGTGATCGCGAGGAAATATACGTATTTTCCCTTGAATATAATAGCATTTCACCAGGGGGGTGTCAACAAGAATTTTCGAATGATTTTTGAGCTTGGGCTAAAATCGTTCGGGAAAATTGTTGGCGGTCACAGGAAAAAACGCCGGCATCGCCGGCGTGAAAATATGCTTTATGGAAGGCAAGCCCGCAGGCCTGCGCTTATGCCGGCTCGCCCATTTTGGAATGGTTGCGGAAGCGGGTGAATTCTTTCTGGAAGAATAGTTCGACAGTGTCGACGGGTCCGTTGCGGTGTTTGGCTACGATGACTTCGGTGATGTTCTTGTTTTCGGTCTCGTGGTTGTAATAGTCTTCGCGGTAGAGGAAGGTGACGATGTCGGCATCCTGCTCCAGTGAGCCGGATTCGCGCAGGTCGCTGAGCATGGGGCGCTTGTTCTGCCTGGCCTCGACGCCGCGGCTGAGCTGGGAGAGGGCGAGGACGGGGACGTTGAGTTCGCGGGCGAGGGATTTTAGGGAGCGGGAGATTTCCGATATCTCCTGCTGGCGGCTGTCGCTTTTGCCGCCGGAGCTGCCCTGCATGAGCTGCAGGTAGTCGATGACGACGAGGGACAGGTCGTGCTCTACCTTGAGACGGCGGGCTTTGGAGCGGATTTCGGTGACGGTAGCCCCGGGAGTGTCGTCGATGAAGATGGGGGCGGAGGAGAGCCGGTCGGCGGCCTTGACGAGGTTGGACCAGTCGTTGTCTTTGAGGTCGCCGATCTTGAGACGCTGGGCGTCGATGGTGGCTTCGGTGCAGAGCATGCGCTGGACGAGCTGCTCTTTGGACATTTCGAGGCTGAAGAAGGCCACGGGTTTTTTCTCTTTGACGGCGACGTGCTGGGCGATGTTGAGAACAAAGGCGGTCTTGCCCATACTCGGCCGGGCGGCTATGAGGATGAGGTCGGAAGGCTGCAGGCCTGCGGTGAGGCGGTCGAGGTCTTTGAAGCCGGTGGGCAGGCCGGTGATGCCGCCTTTGGTGTGGTATAGCTGCTCGACTCTGTCGAGGGCGGCCATGAGGATGTCTTTGATGGGGACGAAGGCGCCGGTGACTTTGCGGTTGGCGACTTCGAGGATCATCCGCTCCGCCTGGTCGAGGATATTGATTACTTCTTCGTTGGCTTCGTAGCCAAGCCCCGCGATGTGGGTGGCGGTGTTGATGAGCCCGCGCAGGAGGGCTTTTTCTTCGACGATTTTGGCGTGGTAGATCACGTTGGCGGCGGTGGGCACGCTGTTGGCGAGCGAGGTTATATAGGAGATGCCGCCGGCGGCTTCAAGCTTGTCCTCGCGGCGCAGCTGCTCGGTGAGGGTGATGAGGTCGACGGCCTCGCCGCGGTTGTAGAGGGCCATGGTGGCGGCGTAGACGAGGCGGTGGGATTCGCGGTAGAAGTCTTCCGGGCGCAGAAATTCTGCTACGCGGGATATGGCCTCCCGCTCGATGAGCATGGCGCCGATTACCGATTGTTCGGCTTCGAGGTTCTGGGGCGGCATTCTGTCTAGCACGGTATCCTCTCCCTTATGCGCTGGCGCTCTCCGGGGCGGCGAACAGGACGGCCAGCGCTTCGTCCACCGTTTCGACCGGGCGGATGTCGAGGCCGAGGTGCCCGGTGGGGATGTCTTTTTCGTTTTCCTTGGGGATGATGATGGTGGTTATGCCGGCCTGTTTGGCGCCGAAGGCTTTTTCGAACACGCCGCCGACTCCCTTGACCCTGCCCTGGATGGAGACTTCGCCGGTGATGGCGCAGTCCTGGCGGATGCCCTGGCCGGTTATTGCCGATATGAGGGCGGCGACGATGGCCGTGCCGGCCGAAGGGCCGTCGATGCGGCCGCCGCCGATGATGTTGACGTGGATGTCGTAGTCGGCGGGGTCCTGGCCGGTGACTTTGCGCACGACGGCCGCGGCGTTGAAGACAGAGTCTTTGGCCATGCTGCCGGCGGTGTCGTTGAAGCGGATCGAGCCTTTGCCTTTGACGGCGGCCGGGAAGGCGACGGCTTCGATTTCGAGAACCGAGCCGAGGTAGCCGGCGACGCCGAGGCCGAAGATTTTGCCGATTTCGCCGGTGGCGGCGGCTTTGAGGTTGACGAAGGGCGAAAGCCGGCTGACCTGGACGACTTTGTAGATATCTTCGACGCCGATGGTTAGCTGGTCTGTTTCGCCGCGGTAGAGGGCGAGACCGTAGGCGTCGGCGAGGATGTTGATGGCTTTGCGGCCTTCGATGGTGTATTCGCCGATGAGGCGCGGGATGTCGGGGTGGATGGCGACGCCGAGTTTCTGGGCGGCGTTGAAGACGATTTCTTCGATGTGTTTGGGGGTGAGGGGCTCGAAGTATATCTCGGCGCAGCGCGACCGGATGGCGGGGGTGATTTCTTTTGCGTCGCGGGTGGTGGCGCCGATGAGGATGAAGTCGGCGGGGGCGCCGTCTTCGAACAGTTTCTTGATGTATTTGGGTACGTTGGGGTCGCTGGGGTCGTAGTAGGCGGAGCCAAAGAAGACACGCTTGTCTTCGAGGACTTTGAGAAGTTTGTTCTGGAGCATGGGGTCCATTTCGCCGATTTCGTCGATGAAGAGGATGCCGCCGTGGGCGTCGGTGGCGAGACCGGGCTTGGGCTCGGGGACGCCTGTGTCGGCGAGGTCGCGGCGGGCTCCCTGGTAGATGGGGTCGTGGACTGACCCGAGGAGCGGGTTTGTCATGTCGCGCGGGTCCCATCTGAGGGTGGTGCCGTCGACTTCGACAAAGGGCGCGTCTTTGGCGAAGGGGGTGAATTTGAGTTTTTTGGCTTCCTCAAGGACGAGGCGGGCGGCGGTGGTTTTGCCCACGCCGGGCGGTCCGTAAAGGATGAGATGCTGGGGGTAGGGAGAGGCGAGTTTGGCACGGAGGGCTTCGATGGCCCGCTCCTGGCCGACGATTTCGCTTAAGGCGCCGGGGCGGAGCTGCTCCATGGCCGATCTGGTAAGTTTCTTCTGTTCGAGTTTTTCGAGGAGGGCGTATTTTTTCAGCGTCTGAGGGGTCTCGACGTTGTCTTCTTCCTCTTTGAGGACTTGCATCTTGATTTCCTGGACGTATTCGCGGTGGCGCTCTTCCATCCGTTCGGCGATCTTCTTTTCGAGCTTGTCTTCCACCGCCCGGCGGGCCATGAAGTCGGCAAGCTCGTCTTCGATTTCCTCGAGGATGGCGGGGATTTCGTCGATGGTGGGGAGCTTGCTGACGGTGGGGTCTTCGAAGACGAGTTTCTGGAGGGCCAGCACGCGTTCGGGGAGGCTGTCGGAGCGCAGCAGGTCGAGAGCGTCGAGTTTGCCTGCTTTGAGGACAACTTTCTCGGAGCCGATGAGCCCGGAGTAAAGGCCGTAGAGGGAGGCAACCTGCCGCTTGAGCTGCTCGACCGCGGTGTCGCGGGCGTCGGCCGGCCGGTGGGGGATGAATTTGTTAAAAAAGTTCTTCATTGCTTAGTCCTTTCGGGTTCGTGATAAGAAACCCGGTTCCGGAGGCCTGAGATTCCAGGCCGTTCAGAAAGCCCCAGATGCAAGGCGCACCGGAGGCTGACACCGGAAGCGTACACGAACGTACGCTGAGGATGACAGCCGAGGAGCAAGTGCGCAGATGGGGGTTGCTGAACGGTCTGGGAAATTATTGGGCGGTGACCTGAACCTCTATCTGGGTGTAAACTTCCGGGTGCAGCTTGACGGTTACCGGGTAGGCGCCGAGGGCTTTGATGGCATCTTTCAGCTCGATTTTGCGTTTGTCGATGTCGACGCCGTGCTGGTCTTTGAGGGCGTCGGCGATGTCTTTGCTGGTTACCGAGCCGAAGAGGCGGCCGCCTTCGCCGGTCTTGACGGCGACGGTTACTTTGAGCTTGGCGAACTGGGCGGCGTGCAGCCGGGCTTCGTCGAGGAGGCGCTTGGCTTTGCGGGCTTCGTTCTCCTTTTGCTGCTGGGCGGCGTTGACGTTGCCGGCGGTGGCTGGGATGGCGAGTTTTTTGGGCAGAAGGAAGTTGCGGGCGTAGCCTTCGGATGCCTCTATGACATCGCCTTTTTTGCCGAGGTTCTTAACTTCTTGCTGGAGGATTAGTTTCACGGCTGTCACTCTCCTTGATGTACTTGGCGACGAGCTCGGTGACGCGGCTCTTGGCGTCTTCGATAGCTGCGCCTTTGAGCTGGGCCCCGGCCACGGTCTGGTGACCGCCGCCGCCTAGTTCTTCCAATATGACCTGGACGTTGATGTCGCCCTGGGAGCGGGCGCTGACGGCAACGCCGCCTTCGATGGGGAAGAGGACGAAGCTTACCCTGACGCCCTCGATGTTGAGCAGCATGTCGGCCGCCTGGGCGGCGGCGATCTGCGGGTCGCTGATTTTCTGGGTGTAGGTGGCGATTACGACGCCGCCGGGCAGCGTTTCGGTGTTGTTGATGATTTCGGCCCGGTGTTTGAGGGTGTCGAGATCGACGCGGAAGAGGCGGCGGACGAGCTTGGGGTCGGCACCGGCCCGACGGAGGTGGGCGGCGGCATCGAAGGTGCGTACGCCGGTCTGGACGGTGAAGCTTTTTGTGTCGACGACGATGCCGGCGTAGAGGGCGGAGGCCTCGGTCCGGGTAAGGTCGATTTTTTCATCGAAGTAGGTGAGGAGTTCGGTGACAAGTTCGCTTGTGGAGGAGGCCGAAGGTTCGAGATAGACGAGCAGCGGGTTGGCGATGAAGTCCTCGGCCCGCCGGTGGTGGTCGATGACGATGGTTTTCTCAGCCTTGCCGAGGAGGGCGGGGCGGCGACGAGCGCCGGCCGGTGGGTGTCGACGACGAACAGGACGGTTCCGGGGCCGACGGCTGCTTCCGCCTGGGCCGGCTCGATGAAAAGGTCGCCGTGTTCTTCGTATTCGTCGAGGCATTCGGCGAGTTTTTCGACCGCCGCGCCCGGACGGCTGGCGACGATTTTCACCGGTTTACCTAGGAACCGGGCCATTCTGGCGACGCCGAGGGAGGCGCCGAGACTGTCGTAGTCTTCGTTGGCGTGGCCCATGACGACCACGGTCGACGCGCCGGCAATGATGTCGCGCAGGGCCTGGGCGACGATACGGGCTTTGACGCGGGTGCTCTTTTCGACGGTTTTAGCCTTGCCGCCGTAAAACTGGACTTTGCCGGCGATGTGGACGGCGGCCTGGTCGCCGCCCCGTCCGAGGGCGAGGTCGAGCCCCGCCTGGGCCCGCTGGCCGAGGGCGGCGACGGTGGGTTCGGCGGCGGCGACGCCGAGGCTGATGGTGACGGGGATGCGGTTGCCGCCGTGGATGGTGCGGATGGTGTCGAGGATGTCGAATTTGTCGGCGAGGGCGACGTCGAGGGCCCGGCGGTCGAAGACGGCGATGTAGTTGTCTTCGCTGTATTTTTTTAGGAAGCCTTCGAGGAGGCCGGCCCACTCGCTGAGGCGGCGGTTGACTTCGGCGAGGATGGCGGAGCGCTGGCTTTCGCTGAGGCCTTTGAGAACGTCGCTGTAGTTGTCGATCTGGATGTATGCGAGCACCGGCATGGCGCCTTCGCAGCTGAGTTTGACGGTTTCGCTGGCGGTTATGTCGGTGAAGGAGAAGATCATCAGCGGCGGGGCGTCCTGGCTGGGGCCTTCCAGGGGCTTGTAGACCGCCTGGTAGTGCCGCCCACGGGCGTGGAAGGCTTCGAAACCGGCCTTGCCCCAGAGGCGGGCAAGGTCGATGCCCGGCCAGAAGCGGTCGATACGGTCGCCGGGCCCGAGCTCGGTTTCCGCCCAGTCGGCGAGGAGGCTGTTGCGCCAATGGATTTTGCCGGCCGCATCGACAATGGCGATGGCGAGCGGCAGGTTCTGGAGGGCGTAGCGTGCAGCCTGGCCGACGCTTTCGCTCATTAGATCGAGGTAGGCGGACAGCTCTTTCTGCCGTTCGAGGTGCCGCTCCCGCCCGTAAAGGTAGAGGATGTAAAGGAGGATGGCGCCGATGACGGCTACGTATTTATTGTAGAAGAGGATGATGAGGAGAAGCGCGGCCGATACGGCGAGATAGACGCGGGTATCGAACCAGAAGGAAGGACCGCGGGACATGATTTACCCTCCTGTCAGGACGACCGGGGTGTATTGAGCTGGCGGAAATTGACGGCAAGGTCGAAAATGCCGGCGAATACGGCTGCTGTTTGCAGCAGGGAATTCGTCAATATAATAATCAGTATAATGGTGCGCATAAGCCTTGACAAATTGTATTTGTCGGCAAGGTAGTAAAATAGCGCCAAGCCTTGTCCGAAGAGGAGTATGGCCGATCCCCCAAGCACATTGAGCGCGATTTTGGCGAGCAGCTCGTTGTTTATGTTGTTGCTGAGAAAGAGCATGGCAGCGGCGGCGGCGGCAATATAGAGCATCGCTCTGGGCAGCGACCATTCGCGGAACGGCGGAAATACGGGGGTGGGATGGCCGAGCTTGCGCAGTACGGCCCGGGCGAGAAGGTAATTGAGCCATGTCTGGAAGACGGCGGACAGGACGAGCAGGGCTGGCAGGAGAACCTGAAAGATCGTCATCATTATCTTGAACTGTTCCTGCATTTGGGCGATCATCGCCTCCGACATGCCAATGCCACGGTACATCTCGATGGCTTCGACCATCGACTTCTGCATCGATTCGATCTGGAAGCTGAAGGGATTGATGCCCATCACGACAAAGGAAAGCCCCATGAGGGCGAGGTTGGATATCAGGCATACGAGCGAGCCCCAGAGGATGGTCTTGAAGGGTCCGAACCCGGCCCGGAAGGCATGGCCGAATATGAGGCCGATGAGGCCGAAGCCTATGACGATGTGGATCGCCTTGAGGGGCGAGATGAGGATGGCGCTGAGGACGCCGGCGACGACGGTGGCCATGACGCTCCACCGGAAGCCGTGGCGGACGCCGAGGAGGATTATGGGGACCGGCCACAGGAAGGTGACGAAGGCGCCGACAACGGGGACGTAAACACTGATAAGGGCAAAGACGACGGCGATGGCGGCCATGATGCCCGCTTCGACGGTGGGGCGCGTGTTGGTCTGTCGCATGGTTCACCTCGGGTATAGATTAGCGTTATCGCTCACAGGATTAGCATCGGCTAAACGACGGCTTTCGATTCCGGCTGCGGGCTTATCGCCGCCGGGGAAGGGCCTGGGTCTTATACGCGGCAGATGGGGGTTTATCGATGGCTGAAAAAGCCTGGACTGTATTTATTCGCACTTCTATGTGCCGTTTCCTTCATCCGCCGGCAGTAGCTCGCGCGGATAGCTCCTTAATTTCCGGCGGAAATATTACGATAATAATGGTGTGTGATGGAAAATCCGCCATTAATGGAAATAGGGTGATTGCTGATGTCAAGCCATGACCACGCGAAACGCCGCCCTGACGAGGATGCCCCGCTGCACCGGCAGCTGGCCGATATGGCGTCGGCAAAAGCCGGCCTCAGTAAGGAGCTGGAGTTGTCGAGAACGGCCAATAAGTTTTTAAGTTCGGTGCTCGATACCGTCGACGCACTGGTGGTAGTGGTGGATTCCACCGGCCGTATCGTCCGCCTGAACCAGGCTTTCCGCCAGGCGCTGTCCGCGCCGGGACAGCAGCTGGACGGTCGGTATCTTTGGGATATGCTGCTGCTGCCGGACGATGTTTTGACGGTGCAGACGATCATGGGCAAGCTGCAGGCCCGGCAATGCCGCACAGCGTCGGCGAGTTTCTGGCTGACCAAGAGCGGCCATCTCCGCCTTGTTTCCTGGTCGTTCACCGCCCTGCGCGGGGCGGGCGAGGAGGGCGATTACATCGTCGGCGTGGGGCTCGATGTTACGGAAAGGGAGCAAGCCGAGGAGAATCTGCGGATAAGCAAGGAACGGTATCAGGTGCTGTTCAACAGTGTCAACGACGCCGTTTTTGTCTACAGCCTGGCAAAGGGCGATGAGCCGAGCCGGCTGATCGAGGTCAACGAGGTGGCTTGCCAGCGGCTGGGGTATAGCCGCGAGGAGCTGCTCAGGCTTTCGCCGGCCGATATAGAACAGCCGGTCATCGCAGCTCAGGTGCCGCTTATCGATCATAAGCTCCGCCAGCAGAAGCATGCTTTGTTCGAGGCGGTGCACCGGACGAGGACGGGTGCCGAGATACCGGTGGAGGTAAACGCCCATCTGTTTTCGCTGTACGGGCAGGCGACCGTTTTGTCGGTGGCGCGTGATATAACGGAGCGCAAGGTGCTGGAGGAGAAGCTGCGGTTTATCACGATGCACGATTCGCTGACCGGGCTTTACAACCGGGCTTATTTCGACGAGGAGGTCCGCCGCCTGGAGGCGGCCCGCGAACTTAGGGTCGGGATCGTCGGCTGCGATGTGGACGGCCTCAAGCTGATAAACGATTCGATGGGCCATCAGGCCGGGGACGAGCTGCTGCGCGCGGCCGGCACGGCAATCGCCAGCGCGGTCCGCGAGGGTGATTTCGTGGCCCGCGTGGGCGGGGACGAGTTCGTCGTCTTGCTGTATAATATCGATTCCCCGGGCGTCAAGAAGGTTATGGACCGCATCCGTACCGCCATTGCGAAGCAGAACAAGCAGGCGCCCGGTCTGCCGCTGAGTATTTCCCTCGGCTGCGCGGTGGCGACCGAGGAGACGAAGGATATCCATCAGCTGCTCAAAGAGGCGGACGACCATATGTACCGCGAGAAGCTCCATCATAGCAAGAGCGCCCGCAGTATGCTGGTCCACGGCCTGAAGAAGGCGCTGGAGGCCCGCGATTTCATCACCGACGGCCACGGCGAGCGCCTGATCGAGCTGATCGACAGGCTCGGCCTGGCCCTCGGTCTGGAGGAACGCGATATGGCCGAGCTTCGCCTGTTGGCGCAGTTCCATGATTTCGGCAAGGTCGGCGTCCCGGACCGCATTCTTTTCAAACCCGGTCGCCTGACCGAAGAGGAGTATGCGGAGATGCAGCGCCATTCGGAGATCGGCCACCGCATCGCCCAGTCGGTCCCCGATCTGTGCCCGATTGCCGACCGCATCCTGAAGCATCACGAATGGTGGAACGGGCAGGGGTACCCGCTGGGTCTCGTCGGCGAAGATATCCCCCTGGAGTGCCGCATACTGTCGATCGCCGACGCGTATGACGCTATGACGAGCGACCGGCCTTACCGCAAAGCGATGGCGCCCGAAGAGGCGCTGAAAGAACTGGAGCGCTTCAAGGGACGGCAATTCGACCCTATGCTCGTGGACAAGTTCGTTAATGTGCTGAAACAGTAGAAGTGATAAAAGCGCCGGAAAATCCGACGCTTTTTTTACAGGTATTTTGCTCAGCCTATTTTCCCGCCGGCGTGAGAAGGCCTTCCGCCTCGCCGGCCCAGCGCCGGCTGGCAAAATAATAGAGGAGGTAGAGGGTGCCAAGGGCGATGAGGCCGGCGCCGGCCAGGACTTTGTCTACCCCGATGTTGCCGGCGAGGTAGCCGCCGACCAGCATGGAGACGATGGCGGCCGGCGTGAGGACAGCGGTTACTGAGCCGTATACGCGGCCGCGGAGGTCGGCGGCGGTGGCCAGGTCGCGCAGGGAGTGGATGCCGACGAGGGCGGCATAGAAGAAGACGTAGCTGCAGAAGACTGTCGCCGCAGCGAGGGGAAAGCTGTCGATATAACCGAGGAGGGCGAAGCTGGCATAGTGGACGGTTAGGCCGGCGAAAGCGAGGGAACGAGGCTTGCCCCGCTTCATCAGCCAAGGACCGGCAAGACTCCCGAGGATGCTGCCCAGGCCGGCCACGGTCATGAAGAGGCCGTATTCCGGATCGCCGCCGCCGAGGGAGGTTTTGACGTAGACAACGAACAGGGGCACCTGGAGGCGGAGGGACAGCGCCCAAAGAAATGCGACGGCGATGAGAAATCGCAGTTGCGAACTGGCGAGGATGTAGCGGAGGCCGGCGGCAACATCTGGTAGCAGCTTCCGTGTCCCGGCGGAGGCGGCGGGGCGGGGGAGACGGATGAGACGGCTGAGCGCGGCCACGGCTAGGTAGACGAGGCCGGTGGCGAGGAAGAGGGCGGAGGTGCTGAAGGCTGCCGCGGCGATCCCGGCGAGGAACGGGGCGAGCATCTTGGCGCAGTTGAGGCTGGTCAGCACCGCCGAATTACCGAGCAGGAAACCGTCTTTAGCTATAGTCTCGGTCATGAGGGCCGTACGGACGGTGGTGATGACGGTGAGCAGCACCGAGATGAGCAGCCACAGGGCGTATATGCCCGCAAGCCCGGGGTTGAAGCTCATCATCGATACACAGACCGCCGCAGCGGCGGCGGTGAAAGTAAACACTTTCGTCCGGCTGTGGCGGTCGATGATAACCCCGTAGAGGGGGGCGAACAACCGCGGGACAAAAGTGAGGGCGGCGAATACACCCACGTTGAGGGCGCTGTGGGTGAGTTCGTAAACGTAGATGGTCATGAGGAAGAAGACGAACTCGAAGCCGAAAGCCGACAGGATGTAGGCGGTCAGAAAGGTTGCGATGGTTTTTCCGCCGGTCTGCACCGGATATTCCCCCTTTTTCGTTAGCCGAAAAGCTCTTCCCGCCGCATCCGCCATGGTATATAATGGGAACAGCGGGCGGCCCTTTATTGCTTTACTGCCATTTTCGCCGCTTTGGCCGTCGATTTATTGTATTATTTTGCGCTGTTGGGAGATGACGTCTATGATCGGGCGTCTCGGCCCCCCGGCGGACGCGATCAGCTATTGCCGCGTGGGGGAAATCCCGGGGCTGGAACTTTACCGCGGCGTCGGTGTTACCCGCCATGTGCCACGGCATGTGCACGGGGTATTCAGCCTGAGCGTCGCCGAGGCGGGCGTACGGATCAGCGAGAGCCGCCGCCAGAAATACTGCATCACTCCGGGGTCGATCTTCGTCAGCGAGTGGGGCGAGGCCCACGCCGGCGAAATCCCTTTCGGCACCAGCTACTCGAGCCGGTCGCTGCGGATAAGCCGCGAGCTTTTTTCCGCCTTGCTGGCGGAACTGCCGGGACGGGAGGGTTCGGAGGCCCATTTCTCCGTGCCGCTCTTACAGGACGACGAACTGTACGGGAAGATTCTCCGCCTGCATGGGCTGGCAGCCTCGCCGGAGTCGCAGCTGGCGAAGGAATGTTTGCTGCGGGAGGTTTTTTCCCTGCTGGTCAACCGCCACTCCCGCCGACGGGACGCCTGGCCGCCGACCGGCGACGAGACGGGGGCGGTGCGGCGGGTGTGCGAGTACCTCGGCGACTGCTGCCACGAGAATGTGCCGATCGCGACGCTGGCGGCAATCGCCGGCTTCAGCCCTTTTCATCTCTGCCGGGTGTTCGAGCGGACGGTCGGCGTTCCACCGCATGTGTATCAGCTCGACATCCGTCTGGCTAAGGCGGCCGACCTTTTGGCCCACGGCGGAAAAATCGTCACCGTGGCGATGGAGACGGGATTCTGCGACCAAAGCCACTTCCACAAGGCTTTCAAGAAGAAATTCGGGGTGACGCCCCGCCAGTATATAAGGTAGACAAACGCCGCCGGCACGCCGGCGGCGTTTTCATGCCCGCGACGGGCAGGTTTTACAAGAACCGTCTTCCCCGCGCCGCAAAACGCGCAAAAGAGACTGACAGAAAGCCTTGCCGCTTTCACACCGGACTTATTTATCAGGAATAGCGGGGAGGTAACTCCCTGCCCGGGGGCGAATTGTAGCGGTGTGATTTTCGAAAGGGGAGTTCTCATGCGTCTGACTTCGATCGTCCTGATTGCGCTGCTTTCCGCCGCCCTGGCCGGCTGCGGCGGTACTAAGCAGGCCGCGCCGCCTGCCAAACAGGCGCCGCAGTTCGCCACGCTGCTGACCGTCGCCGGCGGCGACAGTGTCTCACTCGATCCCGCCACCGTAAGGGTAAGCGGTAATGATGTGTCGCTCATGCTCCGGTTTACGAAGCGCGAGATCAAGAACGGCGTCAAGACCGAGAGCTGGGATGCCGTGTTCAGGCCTTCCGAGCAGTTGGTCGCCGTGAAGGCGAAGCTGCTGTACGGCGAGGCCGGCCAGGTGATTTCGGCCGATACTGCCGGGGGGAGCTGGGAATATGTGATCCCCGGTTCGGATACAGAACGGATCATGGCGGCGGTGGTGGAGTACTGCAAGGGCCACGGGCTGGCGGTGAACGCGACGCCGCCGCCGTACGCGCTGCCTGGCTTCAAGTATCTGGTGAAATCGACCGCCAACAACGCGTATTATCTGTATAAGCCTGCTTCGGTGCGCGCCGGTGGCGGGCAGACGAGCGTCGAGGTGCTGATGATTTACGAGAAGGCTAAGGACGGCACGAAGCACGCTATCTCGACGGTGGATTTCCAGCCGGCGGCGAAAAAGTACCGCACGGCTGCCCGGATGCTATACGACGAGACCGGAAAGATGCGCCCCGCGCCCGCCGATCCCGGCTGGCAGGCGGTGACGCCCCACTCGGTGTACGATATGCTGCTGGACGAGATCAAGTAGCCCGTGCGGCAAGAACGGAGACAGCCTGATGGTTGTCTCCGTTTCTATTTAACCGTCATTTATTCACAGGGCGCCGACGTCGGTATCGTACTCGATCCGCCGGGCCACTTCCCGGGCGAGGTCGGCGCCGAACAGCTCCCGGAGCAGGCAGAAGCCCAGTTCGAGCCCGGAGGTGACGCCTGCGGCTGTGACGATGTCGCCGTCACGGACCACCTTGGACGGTACGACGCGCACGCCGTGCGAAGCCAGTTCATCGAAGGCGGCGTGGTAGGTGGTGGCATTCCTGCCGGCGAGCAGGCCTGCCTCGGCCAACAGGAAAGCGCCGGTGCAGACGGAGGCGGTATATTTGGCGTGTGGCCGGCGGCTGCGGAGGAATTCGAGGATGGCGGGGTTCTTCATCGCGGCAAGGCGTCCCTTGCCCCCGGGGACGACGATGATGTCGAGCGGCGGGCAGTCTTTCAGGGTGGCATCGGGGAGGACGCGCAAGCCGTTGAAGGCGGTTACCGGCTCGGGGTTCTCGGCCACGAGTATGACGGTGGTGCTGCCGGGCCGTACTTTGTTGATATAGCTCAGCACTTCGTAAGGTCCGACGAAATCGATCTCTTCGACCTGGGGGAAGATGATTATACCGATGGTGATCACGCAGGCACCCCTCCCTGAGAGCATAATTGACGGCGGATTCCAGGGCGCATTGTCGCCGCTACGGCCTGTAAAGGCCGTCCGAAAAAGTTGTTTGGCCGTTGGTCCTGATGTAGGCGGTCGGGCAAACGCTTACGCAGGCCTGACAGGTACCGCAGCCATTCGCTCCGCCCGGCACACAGCTTATCCGGAGTTTTTGTCCTTTGTCGAGAAAGGTCAGGTAGTTTCTGCCGATTTTCCGGCAGATGGCGATACAGCGGCCGCAGAGGATACACCCCCTGGCCATGCCTGACTGGTCGTCGCCGCCGGGTGGCTGCGGCGATGGGGCGGCGTAACCGCTCGCTCCGGCCGCTGACAGCACTTCCTCAAGCATGGCGGCAACCGCCGGAGCATTAAACGGTCCGCGCAGCAGCAGCATTTGGGCCGCGAGGGCCCTGAAGCGGTGGATGCCGAGGGAGACGGTGCGGATCTCAAGCCCGGTTTCGGCGAGAAGAGTGCATGCGTGGCTTGCTTCCCACCGTCCCTGGCTGCGCACTTCGACGATACAGAGGCTGCACCGGCGCTGAGGTGCCAGGCGGGGATGATAACACAGAGCCGGGATGGCAAATCCCGCTGCGTTCAGGGCCGGCAGCAGCGGTTCGCCGGCTTGGGCCGCGAACGGCCGCCCGTCCACGGTGAGGTTGACGGTCTTTTTCATGGCGCCACACCTCCGGTAACCGCCCGGATGGCATTGTGGGGGCAGATCTCGGCGCAGGCCCGGCAGCGGGTACACTTGCCGTGATCGAAGGTGTATCCCAGCGCCCCTTTGCCGGCCTGGTAGCTGATCGCCTGTACGGGGCAGTCGAGGCAGCCCTGGCAGTCGGTGCAGCGGAAAGGGATAATCTCGAAGCGGATCAGGGGTTTGCAATAAACGGCCGGACAGGTTCCGGCGATGTGGGCGTCGTATTCGCCGCGGAAATGCCGGAGGGTGGTCAACAGCGGGTTTACGGCCGTTCTTCCCAGAGAGCACAGCGACAGACTGGCTACGGCCCGGCTCAGCTCGGCAAGTTCTTCGAGCTGACCGGGATCTCCTGTGCCGTTCGTCAGGTTTTCAAGCAGGTTAGCGAGGCGCGCCAAACCATCCCGGCAAAACAGGCACTGTCCGCAGGATTCCTCAGTCATAAAGCTGGTCAGGTGCCGGGCCAGGTCTACCAGGCACCGCGATTTATCGAGAACGACGAGCCCCCCGGAACCGATCATGGCCCCCGCCGTATTGAGCGACGTAAAGTCCATGGCGAAATCTGTGTAAGGGACGATGCCGCCTGAAGGTCCGCCGATTTGCAGTGCTTTGACATCACGGTGCGCGGCGCCGCCGATTTTTTCCACAACCGTCCGGGCGCCGGCGCCTAAGGGTACTTCGATGAAGCCGGTGTTTGGGATGTCGCCGGTAAGGCAGAATATTTTTGTCCCCGGGCTGTCGTCGTTGCCTGCCTCGCGAAAGGCTTCGGCGCCGCGGGCGATAATCCACGGGACATTGGCCAGGGTTTCCACGTTGTTGATGACAGTCGGGTGGCCATGGAGGCCCCGCTGCGCCGGATAAGGCGGGCGCGGCCACGGTTCGCCTCGCCGCCCCTGCATGACCTGGAGCAGGGAAGATTCCTCGCCGCAGACGAACGCGCCGCCGCTTTGAATAATACCGACCTCGAGGGCAAAAGCGGTTCCCAGTATGCTTTCCCCCAGCAGGCCGGCGCCGCGGGCATCACCGATGGCCCGCCGCAGCCTCGCCACTGCCAGTGGGTACTCGTGCCGCACAAAGATGTAAGCTTCGCCGGCGCCGCAGGCATAGGCGGCGAGCATGATTCCTTCCAGTACCCGGTGCGGGTCGCTTTCCATCAGCGTTCGGTCCATGTAAGCGCCGGGGTCGCCTTCATCGGCATTGGCGATGACAAACCGCCGACGGTCGCTGCTGGCGGCCGCTGCTTCCCATTTCCAGCCTGTCCGGTAGCCGCCGCCGCCCCGCCCTCTTAGGCCCGAGGCGGAAATTTCGGCGACGATGTCTTCCGGGCGGCGCTCCAAAAGTGCCTTGGCAAAAGCAAAATAGCCGCCTGTGGCAACATATTCCGGCAGGCTGAGGGGATCGATCAGTCCGCAGTTGCCGGTGATGCGCCGTTTTTGATGCTCAAAAAAAGCGGCAAAGGAGTCTCTGTACGACTTTTCTATTGCCAAATCCTCAAAGCCGGTGAAAACCCCGGGGCGGCGTTCGCGCAGCACGAGCCACGCGCCGCGCTGCAAGGACCGCTGCTGGGCGGTGCGGATGATCGGCCAGTGTGTTTCGCTGGAGACCTGCCCGAATAAGTAATGCAGGCCATCGGGGGTGCGGACGTCCACCAGCGGCTCGCCGAAGCAGGCGCCGAGACAGCCGACGTTGCGGACGAGCACTCTGTCGGCGAAGTCCGGCCGGGCAGCCAGACGCGCGGCCCAAGGACCGGCTCCGGCCGCCTGTCCGCAGGAAGCCATGCCCACGTTGATACGCGACATGTTGGCCGGACACAGGAGGGCATGCCCCTGCTCGGCTATTTCCCGGAGGTGCTGCGGGATTTTCCTCAGCCCGCAGCGGTCGGCCAGCTGGAGGGCTATTTCTCGCTCGGCCCGAGGCTGCTGCTGCGCCGCGGGAGGAGGGGGAGTATATTTTAGGGGGGCGATTTGCAGTTTTGCTCTGACGGTGGAAAACAGCTTCTCAGCCGCGCTTTGCATCGTCTTCCCTTAGTTCCCTCAGTTTCGCCGGCATTTGGTGCGATTTGACCTTGCCCTCGAGCGTGCCGTTGCAGACAAGCACGGGCGCCAGGCTGCATGCGCCGACGCACTGGACTTTGTCGATCGTGATGAACCCGTCGGCGGACGTGCCGTCGGCATCAAGTTCGAGTTCGCCGGTCAGGCGGTCGTGTAACCGGTCGGCCCCCCGGGTGTAGCAGGCCGTTCCGTAGCACACCGATACACGGTTTCTTCCCACCGGCCGGGTGCGAAAAGAACTGAAGAAGCTTACCAGCCCCTCGAGCGAAGATTCCGGCTGCCCTGTCTGTGCCGCGAGGTCCCGCAGATCGTCCCGCGAGATAAATCCCTTTTGTTCCTGTATCTGGTTGATTACATTTACCATCTGTCGTTCATTTTCCGGCAATGCTTGCATAATCTCTGCTATGCGACTATGTTCGTCGGCCATCGGGAACCTCCTGAAAAAACGCCGTTTATGCTTGCCTGTTATTTATTATATCACGAGGCAGCGATAGCGGAGCGCGCCGTTTTCGGGCTTTTTCGCACAACAATCGGCGACATTCCCATATAGAAATAGAAAGCACCCTCAAAGGGGTGCTTTCCGTAATTCGTTACTCTGCGGTGAAGGGCAGCAGGGCCATGTTGCGGGCCCGCTTGATAGAGACGGTGAGCTGGCGCTGGTGCTTGGCGCAGTTGCCCGAGATGCGGCGGGGCAGGATCTTGCCGCGTTCGGTGGTGTAGCGGCGCAGCTTGGGTACCTCTTTATAATCAATGGACTCGACTTTGTCCACGCAGAAACTGCAAACTTTTTTCTTCGGTTTGCGGCCTTTTCCATCGCGTTTCATACTAAACCTCCTTTGTAGAGTAGGTCGCTGATTTGAGGCTATCTCCTCAGAAACCCCTCGTCAAACCGTGCGTGAGGTTTTCCCTCACACGGCTTTCCAACTACCTTCTTCTTCAGCTTTACGGTGAACCATCAGGGCGACCTACCGTAGCGGATATTGGTATCCGTTATCGTTGATACCGACTTCTTTAAGCAATACAGCTTGTGATAGTCATAGTACCAACTCGGAGGATGGTCCCTCCATCCTTTCGCTCGGCTCTGATGTTTCTTCCGAAGCATTATCGTGAGTGTGTTCATAACGTATGTGTCAATATCTGCAAATCGTTCTTTGGCGTTTCCGGTCCGGTAATAGTTTCCCCATCCACGAAGAACAGGGTTTAACAAGCTAACCACTTCAGGCAGTGCCTTGTGTTGACTACTTGTCACTATCGCCTTGACCTTGCTCTTGATCGATCCCATCGCCTTTTCCGAAGGATAGTAGTAGCACCGCAGTTTTCCTGTTTTCCGCGAAGGAGCCAGTATAAACGTGTGGCCTAGGAATCTAAATCCCTCTTTAGCGTGTTTAATCTTGGTCTTGTCTTCGTTGATGACAAGATCAAGTCTGGCAAGTCTCTGCTTGGCGATTTCAAAGTACCTTTGAGGGTTCTTTGCGCAAAGAATAACAAAGTCGTCTGCATAGCGGACGAGGTGCGCATCGTGCGCTTTTCCGCCATAGTTCTGCTTGACCCATAGCTGATCGAGAGCATTAAGGTAGATGTTCGCCAGCAACGGGGAGATAACTCCCCCTTGCGGCGTGCCCAGAAGCGATTGCTTCAAGGTATCATCTTCCATCACGCCAGCTTTCAACCACAGCTTCAACAGCTTTATTACAGATTTGTCTGTTACTCTGAGCATCACCAGCTTAATGAGTTTATCATGCGGGATAGTATCGAAGTACGCTTTGAGGTCTGCGTCAACAACCCACTGACATCCAAAGTTAATGTACTTGTAGATGTCCTTGAGTGCGTCTTCCGCACTTTTCTTAGGTCGGAAACCGTAAGAGAAGGGGGCGAACCCCGCCTCAAATATCGGTTCGATTACTATCTTCGTGGCTGCCTGAACGATACGGTCTTTGACTGCGGGAATCCCCAGCGGTCGTTGCCTTCCGTCAGGCTTTGGTATATACACCCTGCGAACCGGGAGGGGACGATACTTCTTCTTGCGAAGTGTATCGCCAAGCTCCTCCAGGAGCTTGGGGGCGCCATACTCTTCCACGTCCCGTATGGTTTGGTCATCGATTCCTGCCGCGCCGCGATTGGACTTCACGTTGTGCCACGCCAGTTCGAGTACGTCTTTTCGGTACAGCTTGTCGTACAATACTCCGTATTTTCGCTTCGGATCTGCCTTGGCTGATAGATAAAGCTTTCGTTGGAATACTCGCACCTTTTCTAGGGTGTTTATAGCCTTTTGAGCAATCACCCAGTGCATCCTCCTTCGATCAGCGTGGCAGAGGCAGGGCTCCTTCCCTCATACAAGTTTTGTTGTCTTGCACTTCACTGGTACTATGGGCCCCTCCGACTCCCTGGTCCTGCATCCCTCGGAATTTCGGTGTTTTCCCTTATATCCTCGGTTATTTGGTGGGTGCCAAAACAGGGCAGGGTCTCTTTCGTTCCGCAATCGTCTTTGCTTACATCCCATCCTCTATATGCCGGGAGTCTCCTTGTCTTCACTTAACCAGTTTATCCAACAAGGATTCCAGTCTTCGCCCCCGTTCTAAAGGCTCGACAACTCCATGCCTGGCTCTTCCAGCTATAACCGCCAGGGTGAAATTAACGACACTGCACAGAGGTTCACTTACGTTACGGGCTGTATGTTTGCTCGCTCCTACTGGCTGGAGTATGACCGGACCTAGACTTTTGTCTAGGCCCAGCCAACTGAAGACACGTTAGTCGGTGCCGTTTCCGCATTTGGATTGCTCCGCATACGTGCACCATAGCTACCTGGCCGAACTGGTTAATTGCCAGGGCAGGACTTTCACCTGCTAGACCGACTGCAGCTTTACGAAACACTCAGAAAGGAATTTCTTCTTCCGGAAATACCTGACCGCCAAACGGGGTGGCTTCCTTGTCTTCGGTCTGCTGCTTGCGCTCAAGAAACTCGATGTTCTGGGCGATGACTTCCGCTACGCGGCGCTTCTGCCCGTCATTCGTTTCGTAGGAGCGGATCTGCAGGCGGCCTTCGACGAGAACGCGCTGACCCTTGGTGAGGTTGTTGCCGCAGGTCTCGGCGAGCTTTTCCCAGGCGACGATCGGGATGAAGTCGGCTTCCTTCTGTCCGCCGCCGGCGAACCGGTTGACGGCGATGGTGAACGACGCGACCGCTTTGCCGCTTTGGGTGTAGCGCACTTCCGGGTCCTGGGCGAGACGTCCGACCAGAATGACCTTGTTCATAGCTATCCTCCTGGCCTAATCTTCTTGTTTGACCACCATGTGGCGCAGGATTTCGTCGGTAATCTTCATCACGCGCTCAAGCTCGGCGACAACGCCGGCCGGGGCGGTGAAGTAGACTACGAAGTAAATCCCTTCGTTGAAGTCTTTGAGTTCGAACGCCAGGCGACGTTTGCCCCAGCGGTCGACCTTGTCGATCGTGCCGCCGTTGTTTTTGATGAGGTTCTCGAATTTGGCGACAACCGCCTCGACAGCCTCTTCTTCCGCCGGCTTCACGATGTACATGACTTCATACTTCTTCATGAAACCACCTCCTCCTTTGGACTTTCGGCCCCCGTAAGGGAGCAGGGAAGGTTCAAATATAGAATTTGAAACCTGTCTCATTAGACCAGTATATTATAGCACCTAATTCGTCGGTAATGCAAGAAAGCACGCTCAACTATTTTCGGTCACTTTCATGGTGTAAGCACAAATTTACTTGTTACTATGTGTCGGTTGGAACAATGTTTTGTCGCAACGACTTGGTATAAACAAAAAATTCTTTGTTACTATGCAGGCGCAGGAGAGAAGGAAATGTAAAAACGAGGCCGTGTGGCCCCGTTTTGTGAGAGAGAGAGAAGAGCGCTTGGCGCACTAAAAGCAGACGCGAGGCTGTTCAGAAGGTCCCGGATGCTAGGCAGACCAAGGGCGCGACCGGAGGCGTACTTGGGGGCGTACGTCGCAGGGAGCGCCCGCAGGGCTAACAACGCAGACGGGGCCTTATCAACGGCCGCAGCTTATACGTTGAAGCGGAAGTGGACCACGTCGCCGTCCTGCATAATATACTCTTTCCCCTCCAGACGGACGAGGCCCTTGTCTTTGGCGGCGTTGAAACTGCCGGCGGCCATGAGGTCGGTGTAGGCGACGAGCTCGGCGCGGATGAAGCCGCGCTCGATGTCGCTGTGGATTTTGCCGGCCGCCTTCTGGGCCTTTGTGCCGCGGCTGATGGTCCAGGCGCGCACCTCGGGCTCGCCGGCGGTGAGGAAGGTGATGAGGCCAAGGAGTTTGTAGCTGGCGCGGATTACTTTGTCGAGGCTGGCTTCGCTGAGGCCCATTTCGCCCAGGAAGGTGGCCGCTTCCTCGTCCGACAGTTCGGCAATCTCGGCTTCGAGTTTGGCGCAGACGGCGATGGCCTCCGCCCCCGCCTTGGCGGCGTATTCCTTGACAGCCTTGACGTGTGGGCTGGCATCCGGGTCGGCGGCGTCGGCTTCGTTGATGTTGGCGACAAAAAGGATGGGTTTGAGGGTGAGAAGGTTGAGCTCGCGCACAAGGGCGATTTCGTCCTCGCTGGCGATAACCTGGCGGGCGGGGATGATTTCCTCGAGGGAGGCCTTGAGGCGCGCGGCGAGTTCGAGTTCGTCCTGAGCCCGCTTGTCGCCGCTTTTGGCCATTTTCTGCAGCCGTTCGGCGCGTTTTTCGAGGGTCTCGATGTCGGCGAGGCAGAGCTCGGTGTTGAGTATTTCGATGTCGGCGAGCGGGTCGGGCTCACTGTCGGCGTTCATGACGCCGGGGTCGGAGAAGCAGCGGACGACTTCGATGACGGCGTCGACCTGCCGGATGTGGGAGAGGAATTTGTTGCCGAGGCCGGCGCCTTTCGACGCACCCTGGCCGAGGCCGGCAATGTCGACGAACTGCATTTTCGTGGGGGTGATCTTTTTGGGTTTGTACATGGCGGCGAGGGCAGCCAGGCGCGAGTCGGGCACATCGACGACGCCGACGTTGGGCTCGATGGCCCCGGAGACGAAACTGGATACGGCGACCCCGGCCTTGGTGAGGGCGTTGAAAAGGGTGGTTTTGCCGACGTTGGGGAGGCCGAGGATGCCTACTTCAAGATTGGTGCTCATGTATATTCCACCTTAACTTTGGAGGCTGTCATAAAAGACAGCCTCTGCGTTTTTTTCTCAGTTAATTGTAGAATATCCCCATCAAGAATGCAATAGTCATTCGCCGACGGCTTGGGGGGCGCTGAGGCGACGGATGGCGCAGTTTTCCCGACAGCGCGGGCAGGCATCCATCGCCATTTCGTAAAGACGCTTGTACTTGTCGCGTTCTCCGGTAAGGGTGGCGACGCTGGCGCCGGCCAGGCGGCGGTAACGGTCTCGTTCGGCGGCGAGGCACTGGTAGCAGGGAGTTTCGAGGGTGTACTTTCCGCATTCCGGGCAGGTTGTGAGCATGTGGCATCCTCCTCTGATTTATGATGCAAGAAAGATACCTCGTGCGACCCGGCGACGGAAAATGACAAATGAAAACGCCTGGGCCGAAGGTATCCTGCCCAGGCGGTCGGCTGTCTGCAATACGGTTCCCCGTGGTTGATTCCACTAATCCGCCAGTTCCGTATTGGGGTATGAGATTATGAAAATATTATACCCGGCGCTGACCAGGGCCGTCAATAGGCTCGGCCGGCGGTTCACTTCGGCTGCCCGTCCTGGCGGGGTACGATGTTTTTTACCGCTTTCTCGAATTTGGGGCGGGCGACCATGACCCGGCGGCCGCAGCCGAGGCATTTGAGGCCGAAGTCGATGCCTGTGCGGGTTATCTCCCACTGGTCGGAGCCACAGGGGTGGGCTTTTTTCATTTTGACGATGTCGCCGACTTCGTAGCGGACGATCATGCTTTTCCCTCCTGCCTCACAGGCGTCAGCGACAGCGCCGGTGCCGGTATCTTGGCCTGATCGAGCAGCACTTTGGCCTTGTGACGGAAGGCTGCTTCGACCTTGACCTGTTCAAGGGGTACGGTTTTGGCCACAACCCGCACGATGACTTCGCCAGGGCGGAGATCGACGACGCCGATGACCTTCGGGCCGTCCTGCACTTCCGGCATGCGGGCGATTTCGCGCGCCGCCTCGCCGAGAAGGGCAATGACCTTGTCGATATCGGCCTCGTATGATATGGGGATGTTGATGACCGCCTGCATCTGGCCGCGGGTGTAGTTGCTGACGCGGGAGATGGCGCTGTTGGGGATGATGTGGAGAACGCCGCTGGCGTCGCGCAGTTTGGTGACCCGGAATGTCAGTTCTTCAACGGTGCCGGACATTGTATCGCTGACGATGTAGTCGCCGACGGCGAACTGGTCTTCGAAGATGATGAAAAAGCCGGTTATGAAGTCTTTGACGAGACTCTGGGCGCCGACGCCCAGGGCGAGGCCGATGACGCCCGCGCCGGCAATGATGGAGGTGGTGTCGATGCTGAATTCCTGCATAATGAGGATGGCGGCCAGGAAGTAGAGCGTGTAGCGGATAATGGTTTTGAGCAGGGCGCTTAAGGTGCGGGCTCGCTTTTCCTCTAGGAACTTCTTCGCGCCGTCGGGGGGGTGGAAGAGGCGGTCGACGATCAGGCCGCTCAGGCGCCCGATGACGGCGGCGACGATTATTATTGCGATTATGCGCGCGCCTTTGTACCCGAAGACGTACAGCAGGTCGGTTTCGAATATGCTCTCCATGCTTACTCCTCGTATTCGCTGATTTTTTCCCAGACGCGGGCTGATACGTGGCGGTAGAGCTTGCCCCAACGGGCCGCGTTGCCCCTCAGGACAGCAAGGGCGGCTTCGCGGTCGGCTGCCGCCAGCAGCAGGCTGTTCCCGCAACTTAGGTCGATCTCCCGCGGGGTGGGGCGGGACACCGCCTTGATCCCGGCCGCGGCGAAGAGGTGCTCGGCCCGGACGGCGTCGTGAATGGATATGAACGAGAACAGAAGGTCGTACTGTTTATCCGTGTCGGTCACCTCACAGGGTAATGGCTTTGCCGGCGGTCAGATGGTCGAGGATGGTATACATGTTGGTAACGCCGCCGACGGCGAGTTCGTCTTTGAGTCCGAAGAAGTCTAGACAGGTGCCGCAGGACAGCACGGTGACGCCGGCGGCGGCGAGGGCGCGGAGGTGGTCGAGTACGGGCGAGCCGGCGACCGACAGGCGCACGCCGCCGTTGATGAAGAGGATGGCTTTGGGCAGCGGCTGACTTTCGCGGACGGTGTAGAAGAATGATTTCGTGAGGATGGCGCCAAGATCGTCGCTGCCGTGGCCGAGGGTGTCTTTGGTGATCAGGTAGACGGTGTCGCCTGTCGGGCGACCGTCGGGGCGGTCGCCCGGGCCGCTTTTGTCGGCGGCAACGGGCGCTCCTTTTGTTATGCGGATGCGGTAGTGGCCGCCCTGTTCCTCGACGCTGACGCCACAGCCGCTGGCGGCGGCGAATTTGACGACGTTTTCCTTGGCGGCGGCATTGTCGACGATTGTGGTGACAACGCCGTCGGCGATGGCGTCGAGCGCTTTTTTGGTGGCGATGACCGGCTGCGGACAGGCCAGACCGCGGGCGTCGATATCAGTAGACATGGATTTCCCCTCTTCCTTGGGCGAGTATGTGGCCGATGCGGGCGGCATGGCTGACCCCCGCGCTTTTCAGGGCAGCCAGCAGCGCGTCGGCCTCGGCCGCCGGCAGGGCGAACAGCAGACCGCCGGAGGTCTGCGGGTCGAAGCACAGGTCGCGGAGTTTTTCGGACACGCCGGCGGCAAAATCGACGGCGGTCAGGTAGCCGCGGTTTGTGTAAGCGCCCGCCGGAACGAGGCCCATGGCGGCCGCGTCCGCGGCGTCGGGCAGCAGCGGCAGGGCGGCGCTGGCGATCTCGGCTCTGGTACCGCTGGCTGAGGTCATTTCGAAAATGTGGCCGAGGAGACCGAAGCCGGTGATGTCGGTGCAGGCGTGGATGGTGAAGCCGGTCGCGGCTTGAGCCGCTTTGGCGTTGAGAGTGGTCATGGTCTGGATGGAGGCGGCGACGCCGGCGGGGTAGAGGTCGGCCTTGGCGGCGGTGGCGAGGATGCCGGTGCCGAGAGGTTTTGTGAGGACTAGGGCGTCTCCCGGGCGGGCGCCGGCGTTCGTCCAGATTTTTTCCGGGTGGACGAGGCCAGTGACGCTGAGGCCGTATTTGGGTTCAGGATCGTCGATCGTGTGGCCGCCGGCGATGATGGCGCCGGCTTCGGTGACTTTGTCCCAACCGCCCCGCAGGATGGCGGGAAGCGTGTCACCTTCAAGGTCGCAGGCCGGGAAGGCGACGATGTTGAGCGCGGTAAGCGGCCGCCCGCCCATGGCGTAGACGTCGCTGAGGGCGTTGGCGGCGGCGATTTGGCCGAAGGTGTACGGATCGTCGACAATCGGTGTGAAGAAGTCCACCGTCAGAATGAGGGCGGTGTGGTCGTCGAGCCGATACACGCCGGCGTCGTCGGCGGTGGCGGTGCCGACCAAAAGACGCGGGTCATTGCTTTGCGGTAGGTGGCGCAGCACGTGCGCCAGGGCTCCAGGCCCGATCTTGGCCGCTCAGCCGCCGCTTTTTGTGTATTGGGTAAGTTTGACCATTTTCTTCCCCCCTTCCGGTGGTTTCGGCTAAGGCAATTATTGCCTCTCCCCACTGTTATTTATACTAGCGGGCATTAAAATCCTTTTTCCTGTCCCGCGCATACAATGGTTGTAGTCGATTAGCAGGAGGCGGACGGTGTGGCGACTACTTCGACCGATGTTGTTTCCCAGACGATCATCGACACTATTCTCGCCGATGTGAACGCCATCGTGCCGACATACGTTTCGCTGGTCAATGCCCACCGCCTGCTGGTCGGGTCGGCGGAGGAGACCAAGCGCATCGGGGGGGTCACACCCGACGCGGTCGCCAGGTCGATCGAAAGATTCGACCGCAGCGGGGTGCTGATCGATATCCTCATCGATCTGCTGTGCTGCAAGATTGCGTTCAGCAGCGAGTTTCTTGCTGTGACCTGCGCACCTGTGGATATTTTCCGGCTGCTGGCCAATAGGTTCGATGCCGCGGACGCGCCGCACATGGTCGCCGAGGAGATACTCGTGCTCGAGGTGGTGCGCCGGGCGCAGGACCGCCTGCGGGGAGTCGGGCCGGTGCCGTCCTGCACGCCGCCGGGCGGGCCGCCATACGATTTCGCGACCTCGTTCTTCACTCCCCCTCCGCCGCCTCCGCCGCCTATCCCGCCCGATCCGCCGTTCGCGCCGCCCTGCTTCGTGCCGGTCGCCGGCGGGGTCGGCGAGGCGGCCGATGTATCCGAGGCGGTCGCCGAAGCAGAGGATCTGCTGGCGGGAGCCGAGAAAAAAACGCGGGGCCACGCGCCGCGCCGCGACTGCAACCCGATGCGGCCGCGCCGGCTGAAGAGATAAAGCGCGCCTGAAGGCGCGCATTTTTATTTTAAGAATGGCCGAGCCAGCCTAGAAAGCCCCAGATGCTAGGCACGACGAGGCTTGCGCCGCGACGCGTACTGGAACGTACGCGAGCATGCAAACGCAGTCGTAACAACGCAGATGGGGCTTTATCGGCTACCGGAATTATTTATCCGGGCAGGTGCAGGGCTCAAGGTGTATCGTCGCTTCGCACGGCGCGAGTCTCGCCTCCAGGGCGGCTTCGACTTCGTCGCAGACGGCATGGGCCGCGTCGAGGTGCATGTCGCGGCGAAGAATGAGATGGACGTCGATAAGGCGCAGACTTCCCGACCGCCGCGTCCGCAGCTGGTGATAGGCGAGGATGGCGGGGTGGGCTGCGAAAATGCCGGCGATAATCTCCTCTTCTTCCGGCGGCAGGCTGACGTCGGTGAGCTCGTAGAGGCTTTTCTTGGTCATGGTGTAGCCGGCTTTGAAAACAACGCCGGCGACGACGATGGCGATGACCGGGTCGAGCCAGGGAAGACCGGTGACTTTTATTACCACCAGGCCGACCAGCACGCCGCCTGATGTCCAGATGTCGGCCCTGAGGTGGAGGGCGTCGGCTTCGAGAGCGTGGGAGCATGTTTTGCGGGCGACCTTCATCAGTTTGTCGGAAACATACCAGTTGACCACGATCGACACCGCCATGACGGCGATGCCGTATTCGAGGTAGGCGGGGATGTGCCCGGCAGTGAGTTTTTGAACAGCTTCGTAGATTATCCAGAGCGCGGCAATGACTATGAGGGCCGCTTCGACCGCGGCGGACAGATTCTCCACCTTGCCGTGGCCGTAAGCGTGGTGCTCGTCGGGGGGCTGGGCCGCTTTGCGGACGGCGTAGTAGGCGATGAGGGCGGCGATGAGGTCGACGGCAGAATGGGCAGCCTCGGATACGATACTGACCGCGCCGCCGGCGAGGCCGACGGCAAGTTTGAAGACGACGAGCGCGCTATTCGAGATTATCGACAACCGGGCGGTATTTTGTTTTAGAGTGTTGTTGTCGTCCAAAAAGGATACCCCCCGAGGTTTATTATGCGCGCTGCAGTATAAAAAGCTCCAGATGCAAGGCGCACCGGAGAACACGACGCAGGCGTACTCGGTCGTACGCCGAGGAAGTGTTCGAGGAGCAACGCCGCAGATGGACTTTTTAGACGCAGCCAAAATAAAAAGCCTGTAGAACCGTTTGGTCCCACAGGCTTTACCTGCTGCTAATCGCCCGGCCGCACCGGCTACACCCGGCCGCCTGATCCTATTTCATTATATTAGCATACCGCAGAAATGTTGTAAATCATCGCCGAAGTCAGTCGTTGCCGATCTGGACAACGTGGGTAGCAGGGTAGCCGATGGCGGCCAGCCTGTCGACGAGATCCTTGACGTCCTTGACGTCGGCGCGGACGACCATCTCGGCCCGGCCTTCCTCGGTGTTGTAGGTCGCCATGCTGAGGATGTTGATGCCCAGCTCTTTGAAGACAGCGGCGACGTCGGCGAGCACGCCGACTTTGTCGTCGAATTCGAACGTCAGGCGCGTACGGCCTTCAGCGAGCCCCATGACGTCGACGAGGCATTTGAAGATGTCGGTCTCGGTGATGATGCCGACGACCGCGCCGACGGAATTGAGTACCACCAGGCCGCCGATCTTGTGGGTGTACATCATGAGCGCCGCTTCTTCGATGGTGGCGCCGGAACTTATGGTGATGACCGGCGATTTCATGATTTCCTTGACAAGCATTTTTGCCAGCAGGTGATTGATTTCGAAAACGGAGAGGGTAGTGGCCGGCGAAGGCGCGACTGCCCGCAGATCGCGGTCGGTTACGATGCCGACTAGTTTGCCGTCCTCGACAACCGGCACGCGGCGGAAGTTGTTGCTTTTCATGAGGTTGGTGGCTTCGGAAACCGTCATGGTCGGAGGAATAGTCACCGGATTGGGGGTCATCCGTTTGGAGACGAACATGGCCATCTCTCCTCGCTCTTTATTGGGGTCGCGTTAGCCGCCAAGGTACGCCTTGCGGACCGCTTCGCTCTCGGACAGTTCCTTGGCTGTGCCGGAGAGGGTGATGCGCCCGGTCTCAAGCACATATGCCTTCTGGGCTATAGACAGCGCCATGTTGGCGTTCTGTTCGACCAGGAGGATGGTGGTTCCGCTGGCGTTTATTTCCTTAATGATAGCAAATATCTCTTTAACCAGCAATGGGGCGAGACCCATGGAGGGTTCGTC
Source organism: Selenomonadales bacterium (assembly GCA_018434945.1). GTDB lineage: Bacteria > Bacillota > Negativicutes > Sporomusales > UBA7701 > Anaeroselena. The sequence goes on along the minus strand of JAHDOI010000038.1, from coordinate 26,574 downwards.
CAGCAGCAGGAGACGGGGGCGGCTCATGAGGGCGCGGCCCATTGCCAGCATCTGCTGCTCGCCGCCGGAAAGTGTGCCGGCTACCTGGCTTTTGCGCTCGCGGAGGCGCGGGAAGCGCTGAAAGACGTTTTCGAGGTCTTGGGCGATGCCCTTGGAGTCGGAACGGATATAGGCGCCGAGCTCGAGGTTCTCGAGAACGGACATGTTGGCGAAAATGCGCCGCCCTTCCGGCACCTGGGAGACCCCCTGCTTGACGATGTCCTGGGCAGGCGACCCGGCAATGTTCTTGCCTTCGAAGGTTATCGTGCCGGTCCTGGGCTTAAGGAGACCCGAGATGGTGCGGAGGGTGGTGCTTTTGCCCGCGCCGTTGGCGCCGATGAGGGTGACGATCTCGCCTTCGGGCACTTCCAGGCTGATGCCTTTGAGGGCGTGGATGGCGCCGTAGTATACATTGATGTCTTCGATCTTTAGCATCAGTGCACCTCCTCGCCGAGGTAGGCTTCGATAACCCGCGGGTTGTTTTTGATTTCGGTCGGCGTGCCCTGAGCGATAATGCTGCCGTAGTCGAGAACGTAGATGCGTTCGCAGACACCCATTACCAGGCTCATGTCATGTTCGATGAGGAGGATGGTGAGGCCGAACTCTTTGCGGATCCAGCGGATCATGTCCATGAGCTGCTGGGTTTCCTGGGGATTCATCCCGGCAGCCGGTTCGTCGAGCAGGAGCAGTTTGGGCTGGGCGGCGAGGGCGCGGGCGATTTCGAGCCTGCGCTGTTCGCCGTAGGGGAGGTTCTTGGCGATCTCGTCCTTGCGATGGGCAAGCTGGAAGATTTCCAGGAAGCGGAGGGCTTTTTTGTCGAGGTCTTCTTCCTCGCCGAAATAGCGGCCGAGACGGAAAACCGTTTCGAGAAGGCCGTATTTGACGTGGAAGTGATAGGCTATCTTGACGTTGTCGAGAACGGACAGTTCGCTGAACAGGCGGATGTTCTGGAATGTGCGGGCGACGCCCCGCTGGGTGATCTGGTAAGGCTTAAGGCCGACGACGCTTTTGCCGTCGAACATGATCTCGCCCTCGGTGGGGTCGTAGACGCCGGTGAGGAGGTTGAAGGCGGTGGTCTTTCCGGCGCCGTTGGGCCCGATGAGGCCGACAAGTTCACCCTGGTCGATGTCAATGTTGAAGGACGAGACGGCACGCAGCCCGCCGAAGGATTTGGACAGGTTAGTTACCTTGAGCAGTGCCACGCCGTTCACCTCCCGTTAAACGTCCGAACATTTTCAGACTCAGTTCCTTGTTGCCGAACAGGCCCTGCGGCCTGAACAGCATGAGGATGATGAGCAGGAGCGAGTAGATGACCATCCGCCATTCCGGCCATTCGGCGAAGAAGGCGGACACCCATGTGAAGAATATGGCGCCGACGATCGAGCCGCTCATGCTGCCGAGGCCGCCGAGTACGACCATCGTGAGGATGTCGAAGGAGCGCATGAAGGTGAAGGAGGCGGGGTGGGCGATGTAGGTGTAGTGGGAGAAGAGGGCCCCGGCGACGCCGGCGAAGGCCGCGCCGAGGGTGAACGCCATGACTTTGTATTTCGTTGTGTCTATCCCCATGGCTTCGGCGGCAATCTCGTTCTCGCGGATGGAGACGCAGGCCCGGCCGTGGGTGGAGTTGACGAAGTTCTTGATGAAGAAGAGAACGAAAAGCATCATGAAGAACGCCCAGGTGAAGTTGGTCAGCTTGGGGATGCCCATGAAACCAGAGGCACCGCCGACGTAGGGGATGTTAAGGATGGTGATGCGGATGATTTCCCCGAGGCCGAGGGTGGCTATGGCCAGATAGTCGCCGGTGAGCCGGAGGGTGGGCAGGCCGATGATGAAGCCGAGGACGGCGGCTCCGAGCGCGCCGGCCACGATGCCGCCCGCCAGGGGGAGGCCGAATTTGACGGTCATGATGGCGCCGACGTAAGCACCGACAGCCATGAAACCGGCATGGCCGATGGAGAACTGGCCGGTGATGCCGTTGATGAGGTTGAGGCTGGTGGCCAGGATTATATTAATACAAACATAGACGATGTTGCGTTCCCAGTAGTCCTGGATGAAGCCGACCGATATGAGGGTCTGAACTACTGCATATATGACGATGCCGGCGGCCAGCATCAGGAGGTCGTTTTTCGTTTTTTGTCTCATGCCGGTCACCTACACTTTCTCCCGGACGTTCTTGCCGAGAAGGCCTGAGGGTCTGAAGAGAAGGATGAGGATCAGGATGCCGAAAGCCGCAGCGTCGCGGAAGGTGGAGGAGATAAACCCGCTGACCATGGCTTCGACGACGCCCATGATGACTCCGCCCAGCATGGCGCCCGGTAGAATGCCGATACCGCCGAGAACCGCGGCGACAAAGGCTTTGAGGCCCGGCATGATGCCCATGAGGGGGTCGATGGAGTTGTAGTAGATGCCGACAAGCACGCCGGCAGCGGCCGCGAGGGCGGACCCGATGGCGAAGGTGAAGGAGATGACGCGGTCGACGTCGATGCCCATGAGCCGGGCGGCATCGTTGTCGAAGGAAACGGCCCGCATCGCTTTGCCGATCTTGGTGCGGTGGACGATGTAGGTGAGGATGGCCATGAGGATCAGGGAAACGGCGAGGATAATGATCTGGTAGCTGTTGATGACCACGCCGCCGATATGGAAAATCCCGGTGGGAAGAAGGGCGGGGAATGTGCGGGGCTGGGGCGAGACGGCGAGCATGCCGCCGTACTCCAGGAAGAGGGAAACGCCGATGGCGGTGATAAGAACTGCTATCTTGGGCGCATTCCTGAGCGGGCGATAAGCAAAACGTTCGATGGTTACACCCACAAGAGCGGAAACCACCATGGCGGCGATGAGGGCAGGGAAGAACGGCAGTTTGAAGACGGTTGTGGCGAAAAACGCCACATAGGCACCAAGCATGTAGATATCGCCGTGGGCGAAGTTTATTAGGCGTATGATGCCGTAAACCATGGTGTAACCTAGAGCGATCAGCGCATAAATGCTGCCAAGGGAAATACCGTTCACCAACTGCTGGTAGAACTGCTGAAGGAATGAATCCATGCGTTCCCTCCTTATCATGGTTATTGTAGGCGCAGGACACCCGAATGCCGGTATTGTCTGTCCGGATACGGACACTTTTATGATCAAAGGCTTCCCCCGCCTGTGCCAAGGGGATTAACCGTTGATTTCCAGGTCATTACGCCGTCTGCGGATCCCTGCGGCAGCAATGCCGGTCCGCATATCCTTATTAGATGCGACGGGGGCAGCCACCAGCCCGCGGCAGGCCGGCATCCGCCCCATATACACCCTCTTCAGTCCTCCAGCGGCGCACTTTTGTCCGCCTCAGAACCGAAATGTGTTACTCACAGTGTATATTATAGGGAGACGCACCTGGCCTGTCAATACTTCCGGGGGCGGACTTTTTAATCCCTGTCTCCTGGCGGCGCACTGGGGTTTTCGCTTGTACGGCCTGAGCGTGAGAAAGGGGATAAGGACGAGTCCTTATCCCCTCGCACTACGACGATGTACTGATTAGGGATTGACGGTTTCTTGGAATACCATTTTGCCGTTCTTCATGGCGATGATGACGGCGCTCTTAACAGGGTCGTGGTTGGCGTTCAGAGTGATAACGCCGGTTACGCCCTTGAGGTTCTTGGTCTGGGCGATAGCGTCCTTGATCTTGACGGGGTCATCGGGACCGGCTTTTTTAATCGCTTCGACGACCATCAGCGCGGCGTCCCAGGCAAGAGCGGCCAGCGCGTCCGGGGTTTGGCCGTATTCTTTCTTGTAGGTTTCGACGAATTTGATGGTGTCGGGATCTTTGGAGTCAGCGGCGTAGTGGTTTACAAAGAAGGTGTTTTCAAGCGCCTGGGCGCCGGCAATCTCTACGACTTTGGGGGAATCCCAGCCGTCGCCGCCGAGCAGCGGCACGGTAATGCCGAGCTCACGGGCCTGCTTGACAAACATGCCGACTTCCTGATAGTAGCCGGGGTTAAAGATTACATCGGGGTTGGCGGCCTTGATCTTTGTGAGGGCGGCGCGGAAGTCGGTGTCTTTCTGCTGGTAGGCTTCTTTGGCGACGATCTTGCCGCCAGCCTTGGTGAAGGCTTCTTCAAAGAACTGGGCCAGGCCCTTGGCGTAGTCGGAACTCATGTCGACATAAACGGCAGCGGTCTTAGCCTTGAGGGACTTGGTGGCGAAGTTGGCGGCAACCGTGCCCTGGAAGGGGTCGAGGAAGCAGGCGCGGAAGACGAACTCCTTCACTTTGCCGTTTTCGACGGTTACTTTCGGGTTGGTAGCGCTGTTGGATACAACGGCAACCTTTTTATCCATGGCGATCGGGCTGGCAGCCAGGACGTCGGAGCTGGTGACAGGGCCGACGACGGCGACGACTTTATCCTGGGTGAGAAGCTTGGTCATCGCGTTGGCGGCTTCGGCCGGCTCCGATTTGTTGTCGGCGACGACAAGCTCGAGCTGTTTGCCGTTGATGCCGCCGGCAGCGTTGATTTGTTTGAAGAGCAGTTTGACGGCGTTGACAGACGATTGCCCGAAGGTCGCCTGGCCGCCGGTCATTTCGAAGTTGGCGCCGATTTTAATGGTAGCAGGTTTCGCGGGAGCGCTGCCGCCGCCGCAGCCGGCGAGTACGGCAACCATGGTGACTACTAAAGCCAGGGCGACAAGCGTAAGCCACTTTTTGGACACCTGAATTCCTCCTTTGTAAATAAACGACTGTCTAATAATTTTACCAACAATTAAACTTTAGTTCCCCCTACCCTCGTGACTGTAAGTTTTCCCCTTCCCCCCTCCGTCGAGTCTGAATGTCTGTAGTATGAAAAAGCCCAGAAAGAAGCCCTCCGGGGAGGACTTCTCACAAGCCTTTTTCCGCCTGTGTGTAGCCGAATCGGGTCTGGCCTCCGGTGGCTGCGGCAGCGCTGCCGCTTTTGATGGTACACTGGGCGGGGATTATTGTGCTTTGTGTTTTATTATAGGTGTACTGTTTCCAGCCTGTCAACAACAATTTGTCGCTATTGCGTTGCTCCGTGTCCTTTGCACAGAAACAATTGTTCCCGACAATCTGCTTGAGTGTAGTTAGTTTTCGGCACATCGGAAAGGATTCCTGCCGTATGTCCCACTTATTTCCACAAAATTTCGCGCCATGGCTTCTTTGTCAAGCAAAGACGGAAGCCCTTGCCGAAAATAGATTTGCCTGCGCCTTTCCGGCACCTCCGGCGGGGCGCCGTGTATCCGGAGGTACACAGGCCACGCTTCAGGGCGCCAGACGGCTACAGGCAACCTTGCCTTACGCTTTATAGGTTTTGTACATATTGATGGGTTCGGCGTTGTCGTACATCGTCCATATGCCGCAGGGGCAGACGCCGGCGCAGATGCCGCAGCCGATGCACTTGGCGGCGTCGCTGACGTATTCGAAGTCCCCTCCCGGCTTGGCGACACGGGTGATGGCGTTTTCGGGACAGGATTTCATGCACATGTGGCAGTCGCGGCAGGTGCCGCAGCTGATGCAGCGCAGGTAGTCTTCGCCGGGGGCGGGGATGTCGCAGCTGTGGCATTTTTTGAAGTACGCGGTGCTGAGCCGCCCGTCGGGGATGCGCTGCTTCTTCTCGGGCTGGTACTCGCCTCCGGTGAGGTAGGCGTCGGCGGCAAACGCCGCCTGCCGGCCGGCGGCCACGGCGTCGACCAGGCGGCCGGGTCGGATGGTGTCGCCGGCGGTGAACACGCCGGGGGCGACGGAGTAGTCGGGGGCCGGTTTGAGGCAGCCGCGTTCGAGAGCGATTTCCGCCGGCAGGAAGCCGAGGTCGGGGGCTTCGCCGATAGTGATGATGACGGTGTCGCCGGGGAGGAGGTCGCCGTTTTTGAGGATTATGCCTTCGGCGGTGATTTCTTTGGTCTCGACCGGCCAGAGGAGCTTGCCGCCAAGCTCTTCGACATGGGCGATCTCCTTGGGAAAGGCGGCCGGCGCCTGGATATCGATGCAGGTGACTTCCTCGGCCCCCATCTGGTAGGCGCCGACGGCGGCGTCCATGCCGGAGTTGCCGCAGCCAATGACGATGACCCGTTTGCCGACGGACGGCTTTTCGCCGCGGTTGACCGCCTTGAGGAAGTCGAGGCCTTTGACGATGCGTTCGTGGCCCGGCCAGGGGATGACCCGCGAAACGTGGGCGCCGGTGGCGACGACGACGGCGGCGCTGCTGCCGCGGATGGCGGCGAATTTGTCTTTGTCGACGCGCACGCCGGTTTCGAACTTGACGCCGAGGTCTTCGATGCGCTTGAGCTCTTTCCGTAGCGATTCCTGGGGCAGGCGGCCGCGTGGGATGACCTGCTCCATTTTGCCGCCCATGGCGGCGTTTTCTTCGTAGACGGTCACGCTGTGGCCCTGGCGGGCGAGGTGCCAGGCGGCGGTGAGGCCGGCGGCGCCGCCGCCGATGACGGCGACTTTTTTACCGGTCTTGCCGGCCGGCGGCGCGAGCAGAGCGTCGGCGGAGTGACGGCCGAGCAGGCCGATCTGGGCGGAGAGGTCGATCTGCTGGCGGGTGCACTCGTCCATGCAGAGGTTGGGGCAGACGGCGCCGCAGATGGAGGCCGGGAAGGGGGTGTATTCGAGGATGAGGCGGTAGGCTTCTTCGATCTTGCCTTCCCGCAGAAGGTTGAAGCGCTGCTGGGAGGGGATGGAGGCGGTGCAATTGAATTCGCACGGAGCCGCGTAACGGGCGTTTTCCCACTGGGGGACACGCTGGCGGTTGACGCCGGTGGCGACGAGGCCGACAGTGGCAAGGTCGTCACTCGAGACGTCGCCGAAAATGCCGCCAGGAACCCATTCGGTGGTGCGGAAGGCGCGGATGTCGGTGTTTACTTTCTTGGGCCGCTCGTCGTATGTGAGGGGGACGACTTTGTGCCATTCGTTCCAGACGGTTAGTGCGTCCTTGAGTTCCGGGCGGTCGATGCCGCCGAGGAAGTCGTCCATATTGCCGGAAAGATATGCGATATCGGCTTCGTCGAGGGGCGTGACTTTGACGTCCTTGGCGGACAGCCCTGCCGCCCGGCCGCGGAAGTAGAGCCGGCCGCCGACCATGCCGACGCAGGCCCGGTCGCCGAGGACCGATTCGAGGTCTTCGCTGTCGTGTCCGCAGACGACGGCGATGCCGCCGGACATGAATTCGAACGAAAATGAACCGCAGCTTTTGAGTACCCAGAATTCGGGCGGCGCGTACAGGGGGTCGTGCTTCATCATCGAGCCGGAACGCGTACCGACGCGGCCACCGATGTAGACGGTTCCGGAGGCGGCGCAATGGGCGCTGGTATCCCCGCCGTCGCCCCTGACGATGATTCGTCCGCCGGCGTTCAGCCAGCCTACGTCGGCCGGGGCGGGGCCGTCGACGATTATCTCGGTGCCTTCCATGCACATCGAGCCGACGCGCTGGCCGGGGTTTGTGACGAAGAATTTGAGCGGCTTGCCCTCGGGATGCCAGAGCGGGCCGCCGATGTCGTGCTGTCCGGCGGCTTCGATGTGAAATTCCGTCTCGCCCTGGGCGAGAGCGTCGTTGACTGCCTGCAGGAGGTCCTGCGTAGGCATCCTGGTGTTGCCGTCGAAGGCTTTGATCTTAAACACTACGCATCCCTCCTAACAGGAATATTGTATCGCAAGTTTGTCGGCGATGGCTTTGTCGGTGGTGACGAGGGCGTCGGAGCGGCCGACCGGCAGCGAGCTGTTGCCGATGGGAGCCATCAGCTTCCGCAGTTCGGCGTCGAGAGCCAGCATGTAATCGACGATGTTCTGGGCCGCTTTGTCGATGTCGAGGCGCCTCACGAGGCGCGGGTCCTGGGTGCAGATGCCTGTCGGGCAGAGGCCGGTGTTGCAGGCGTTGCAGCGGCCTTCCTCATTGCCGATGCAGCCGCACAGCTGGATGAGCAGTTTGCCGAGGAAGACGCCGTTGGCGCCGAGACAGATCATCTTGAAAGCGTCGGCCGCGGCGTTGCCGGTGAGGCCGAGGCCGCCGCCGGCCCACAGAGGTATCTGGCCCTGACGGCCTTGCTTGACGGCTGCCAGGTAACATTCGCGGATCTTTGAGACGACAGGGTGTCCGGTGTGGTCGAGCGATACTTCGTTGGCTGCGCCGGTGCCGCCCTGGATGCCGTCGAGGAAGAAGCCGCCGCAGATCTTATAGGGGTCGCGGAGAAGATTGTTGTAGACGGATACCGAGGTGGCAGATGCGGCGCATTTGATGGCGACCGGCACGCGGAATTTGAAGGCGGCGTTGAGGGACATATGCATTTTCTGCACCGATTCCTCGATGGAGTAAAGGCCCTGATGGTTGGGGGGGATAGGAGGTCCGCCTTGGGGACGCCGCGGATGGCCTGGATGTGCTCGGCGACTTTGGCGGCGGGCAGCAGGCCGCCGTCGCCTGGTTTTGCGCCCTGGCCGATTTTTATGAGGATGCCGGCCGGGTCGACTTTCATATGGGGCATGGCCTTGATGATGCGGTTCCAGCCGAAGTGGCCGGAGGCGATCTGGATGATCATGTATTTGAGGTAGTCGGATTTCATCAGCTGGACGGGCATGCCGCCTTCGCCGGAGCACATGCGCACAGGCATGTCATACCTTTCGTTCAGATAGGCGGTGGCGAGGCAGACGGCCTCCCACGCCCGGGTGGAGAGCGCGCCGACCGACATGTCGCTGAAAATAACGGGATAGATCCAGCGTACGGGCGGCGTCCAGCCAGAGAGTTTGAGCTCGCCGTCGTCGATGGAGAACGGCAGTTCGCCTGGCAGCAGCACGCGGCCGAACGGAGCGAGGATATCGAAGGTGTGGCGCTCGGAATCGAGCGAAGGGTCGGTCATCTGGGAGATGCGGCCGACGACGATCTTGTCGAGGGTCCTGTCTTTGATGAGGTTGTTGCGGCCGCCGCGCTTTATGGGGTTGCCGCCGCCGCGGGCGAGTATGTTGAGGCGCGAGTCGTCGTTGCGCACCGGGCGGATGGCCCGGTTGGGACAGACTTTTTCGCACATGCCGCAGCCCCGGCAGAAATTTGCTGCGCTGTTTTTCTGCCTGATGACGGGGATGGCCCGGTGAGTCTGGGTGGGTTCGGGTACATGGGCGGTGGAGATGGTGACCGAGCGGCGCTCGACGCCGGGCTCGATGGCTTTGAAGGTGCAGGCGGCCACACAGCTGCCGCACATCGTGCAACGCTCGGGGCTGTACTCGATTTTCCACGGCAGGTCGTTGAAGGTTACGTCCTGGATTTTCGTTACTGTTTCCATCGCTGCACCTCCAGGTCGGAAGTAATGACGACGACTTCCCGCTCGTCGGGGTAAACGTCGGTCGCGGGGTCGCGGTCGGGGACGACGACGTTGAGGCCGCAGACCTCGGAGGATATGGCGATGGTGGTGCCGTCGCCGCCGATGACGACCGGCCGCAGTTTTTTGGAGTCGCAGCAGGTTATGAGACTGTTGTCGGGGAGCATGCCGATGATGGTGTTGGGCCCGTTGATCTCGAGGTGGCCGAGCGACTGGCGGATAAGCTTCAGCTCGGCTTTGTCGGGCCGCTTTTCGATCTCCTCGAAGGGCAGGGGGGTGATGACGTGCTTATAGTATTTAATAGGCCATTTGAGTTGGTGAAGGACGTAGTGGAGGGTGTAGAGGAAGTTCTGCGAGTCGGATTCGAAGCCGATATAGCCCCGGTGGAGCGATTTCTGGTATTCCTTGTTCTTGGTGTAGAATGTGTTCTCACCGTTGGCGCACAGGGTGTAGCCCTGGATGAAGAAGGGGTGGGCGGCGTAGCGGACGATTTCGTAGTTGGTGTTCTGGCGGCATTGCACGACGACGTTTTTGGCCATAAGTTCGCCGCTGTCGTCCCACAGCCGGAAGTAGACGGCGATGTCGCGCGGGTCGCCGATCTCCTTGAGGGTGAGCACGTCAGGCCACAGGGAAAACGCGTAGCCTTGGTTCTCTTTTTCCAGCAGCGCCCTGAGGGCGAGGCGGGTGTCGAGGAGCAGTTCTTCTTTGGCGGCCTGCGAGGCTCCCTGGACCTGTTCAGGGTAGTCGTAGCAGCGGAAGATGTAGTGGGGCATGGCCTTGATGTCCAGTCCCGGTTTGCGGTTGAGCTTCGGCACCCATTCATAGACACGGGCGAAGTTGTGGGCCTCCATGTAGTTTTCGACCATCTGAGCGCCCTTCTGGGTGCAGGCCAGCGACAGCAGCGGCTTATCCTTGTACTGGCCGAAAACGCCGTCGAGGTCCTGCATCACCATGGCGAAGCCCGAATTGTCGTGTCCCTCCTGTTGCGGCAGCATCAGGCGCAGGGCTTGCGACGGGTGGAACGCTACCTTGCTTTTGATCGCGCCTATTCGGCACATGTGGGCCACCTCTCTCCAAAACAATTAATATAGAATATTCACCGCGACCATATTCTGGCGAAATAAAAAACCGGCGAAGATCCCATCTTCTCCGGGACCTTCCGCCGGGTATTTTATCCCCACGGTGTAACGCCGACAGCGTCTGTGCCGCTCGGTCCAGGCCGCCGTTGGCGCGGAACCCTAGGCACACTCCCTTTTAAGGACATTTGTCCTTGGTTGCAATACTGATTTGTTAACACTAATTATAAAAAGGAGTATATATGCTGTCAATATGCAAAATAATATAAAGTTTATTCTGATAAGTCGCGTAGTTTTGGGCCGGGCCGGCGATTGTCACCATCGCGAATTGTATATTTATGCAGATCGAAGTACTCGAGCAACGGCAGGGCGACTTTGCGGGAAGTGTTAAGGAGGTCGCGAAGCTGCGCCACTGTAAGGGTGGGGTTGGTCGCAAAATGCTGCTGGATAAGCCTCGCAATGCACTGAATTGTTTTTCTGTATACAAGGATATCCCCCACACGGACAAGCATCCCCTGGCGCAGTAAAATATCCTGGGCGGCGCGCGCTTTGTCCGGCGGGAGGGCCATTTTTTCGGCAATCGCCTGCACATCGATGCCGGCCAGCCCTATGCCGTCCAGTGCCTGATCGGCGCGGGCGGCGAGATCCTGCCGCCAGTCGCTGTGGCGGCTGGCGAATTCACTGAGGGCGACGTCCGCGCCGGTGACGGCGATGACTCCCTTCGCCTGCCAATGTTCGAGGAGCGCTTCGTAGGCACGTTCCTTGAGGCCGAGCTTCTGGCGCAGGATTTCCTTGGCAAGCCCGGGGCGGTCGGGATGTTCGCGATGGCAGGCGGCAAGCACGGCGGTCAGGCGTTCGCTCAAGGAAGCGAGGACGCTGGCGGCCAGGTAATGATCGCCAAGGCGGAAAACTGCGCCTTCGGCGGTTAGCGATTCCAGGGTGGCCCTGATGACGGCCTCCTTGATATAGCCGGCCGCGCGCCTGAGGTCGTCCCCCTGGACCGGTTGGCCGAAGTCCGCGATGACAGCGGCGATGATGGCTTTACGGTCTCCGGCGGCGAGCGCTTCGGCCAGCGCCTGCCGCCCAGGGCGCAGACGGCGGCTGGCTGCCCCGGGGGCGACGAGGGTCACGCCGCCGAGGAGGTGCTGGGGCGAGTAAAGGCGGACGATGCCGCGATCGCCGAGTCCGGCGGCGACAGGCGTTTCTAGGATGAGGCGGGCAAAGCGCCGCGGGCGGTCTTTGAAGTAGTGGACGCGGGCGAGGAATTCTCCCGTGCCGAGGTGGATGCGGACGCGGGTGCCGGCGGCGACGTCTTCGCGCCAGTCGGCGACGACATCCCAGACTGTGCTGACCTGCCCGCGCTCGGGAGCGCTGAGGACCATGCCGCGCTCCGGCGCTTCGCCGTCTACCCCGCCGACGTTGATGGCCGCCCGCTGGCCGGCATGTATCTGCCCGCATTTGCTGCCGTGCCATTCGAGCCCGCGCACTCTTACCAGGCTGTTTGCCGGGTAAAGCCGCAGGCTGTCGCCGACGCTGACGGTGCCGCTCAGGGCCGAGCCGGTGACGACGGTGCCGTAGCCTTTGACGGTGAAGGCGCGGTCGACCCACAGGCGGAAGGGAGCTTGACTGTCTCTGGCCGGCTGCGCGGCGGCGGCGGCCGCGAGCGCCCGGCGGAGTTCCTCGAGGCCTTGGCCGGTGACGGCCGAAACACTGAGCCGGGGGGCGGCGGCCAGGAAGGTGTCGGCGAGGAAGGCGGCGATGTCTTCTTCGACCAGCGCCAGCCAGTCGGCGTCTACTTTGTCGGTTTTGTTTATTACCACGACGCCGCTCTTGACGCCATAAAGCCCAAGCATGGCCAGGTGCTCGCGGGTCTGGGGCATGATGCCCTCGTCGGCGGCGATGACAAGCATGACGAGGTCAATCCCGCCCGTGCCGGCGAGCATATTTTTGAGAAACCGTTCATGCCCCGGGACGTCGACAACGCCGGCGGTGATGTCGGGACCGAGGGGCAGGGAAGCGAAGCCGAGGTCAATGGAGATGCCGCGCGCTTTCTCCTCTTTGAGACGGTCGGTATCGGTACCGGTAAGAGCCTTGATAAGGGCGGTCTTGCCGTGGTCGACGTGGCCGGCTGTGCCGATGATGACGTACTTCATGGCGTCTCCTCGGCGGTCAGCGCGGCGAGGGCGCCGCGAATCTCCGCCAGATCACCGGCTGTGAGGCAGCGGACATCGAAAAGGAGGCCGTCGTCTTTGACGCGGACGATTACAGGCAGAGCACGTTGCCGCAGTTTTTCTTCGGCGGCCGCTGCGCTAAGTGCTGTCGAACGGGCGCTCACGCCCCAGCCGGGGAGATCGACTGCCGGCATGGCGCCGCCACCGGCCTGGGAGACGAGGGCGACGACTCCGACCCGCCAGCCGGGCAGATCACCCAGAAGTGCGGCGAGCTCGGCGGCCCGGCCGGCCAGCTCCCGGCTGTCGGTCTGCAGCATCCGTCGCACAGGAATATCGAGCTCCGGTTCGCCGAGGAGATAATCGAGCAGCGTCCCCTCGAGGGCGGCGAGGGTGAGTTTGTCGATGCGGATAGCCCGGAGCAGGGGATGGCGGCGGAGTTTATCGATGAACACTTTTTTCCCGGCGATTATGCCGGCCTGGGGCCCGCCGAACAATTTATCACCGCTGAAGGTGACGAGGTCCATGCCGGCGGCCAGCCGTTCGGCGACCGCCGGTTCACGCCAGCCGTCCGCCTCGACGGCGCGGAGGGTGCCGCTGCCCAGGTCTTCTATGAGCGGCAGGCCGTGCTGCCGGGCCAGCGCCGCTAAAGCTGCGTCGTCGGGCTGGGCGGTAAAGCCGATGATGCGGTAGTTGCTTGTATGTACTTTGAGGATGGCGGCGGTGTTGGGGCCGATGGCCTGTTCGTAATCGTGGATATGGGTTTTGTTGGTGGTGCCGACTTCGATGAGGGTGGCCCCGCTTTGCGCCATTACCTCGGGCACCCGGAAAGAGCCGCCAATCTCGACGAGTTGGCCGCGGCTGACGATGACCTCGCGACCGCGGGCCAGCGCCGAGAGCACCAGCATGACGCCGGCGGCGTTGTTGTTGACGACGAGGACGTCCTCGGCGCCGGTCAGCGCGGCGAGGCGCGCGGCGACATGGCTGTAGCGGGTGCCTCGCTCGCCGCTGGCGAGATCGTACTCGAGGGTGCTGTAGCCCTCCATTACGTCGGCGACCCGTTCGCGGGCCCGCCTGCTCAGCGGCGCGCGGCCGAGGTTTGTGTGGAGGACGACGCCGGTGGCGTTTATTACCCGCCGCAGGCTGGGCTCGCCGGCGCGGGCGAGCAGGCGGCGGGCGATGCCGATAACGGCGGCGGGCGTTGTGTCGACATCTTTGCCGGCGAGTGCCTCGCCGCGCACAGCGTCGGCAGCCTGCCGCAGCATATCGACAAGCAGGTCGCGGGGCAGGGCGGCGAGGTCGGGCAGGGGGGCGGCGGCGGCCAGCAGACGGTCGATAGCCGGGATGCGGCGCAGTTTGGCGGACGGAGTTTCCATAGAGCCTCCTTGATCGCGGAGTATCGCAGTTATATATTATTATTCCAAATCGGCCGGGCTTTTCCTGTCACCGAATAATGCCGGCCGAAAAAAGACATACTTGTGGTATCTCATTACACAAGGAGTCGCTATGCTCACTCGCCTATTCAATCTTCCTGCGACAGAAAACGAGCGTAAATTCAGCATTAATAATCCTCTCGGCCGCCAGGAACTTGCCGCTTCCGTACGCGCGGTCCTGACTGAGGCCACGTCTTCGGGAAGGCCGATCGTCATCCTCTGCATCGGCACCGACCGCTCCACCGGCGATGCCCTCGGGCCGCTCACCGGCAGCCGCCTTCGCTCACTGCACACATATCCCCACGTATTCGGCACTCTCGACGATCCGGTGCACGCCACCAACCTCGCCGATGCACTCCACAAGATCACAGCGGCATTCGTAAATCCCTATATCGTCGCTGTCGACGCCTGCCTCGGCCGGCTCGAGAGCGTGGGTTTCGTATCCGTCGGCCGCGGCCCGTTACGTCCCGGCGCGGCTGTCAACAAAGACCTGCCGCCGGTCGGCGACACCTGTATCACCGGCATCGTCAACGTGGGCGGTTTTATGGAGCACCTCGTTTTGCAAAGCACCCGCCTCAATCTGGTCGTGAAAATGGCCGACGCCATCGCCTGGGGACTGGCGAGCGGTTTGGAGGAAATAGAACGGGGCGTCAGCATCTGCTGACACCCCTTCAGAGTCTGCCCTAATGTCTTTGTCGATGTCACAGGCGGTCGATTTCGTCAAGGATTTCTTCCGCCGATTTGCCGGCGGCGCTTATTACCGGGACATCGGTAAGGGTGTCCTGAATGTTCATCAGGTTAATGTCCGCGCCGCTGACGACGATGGCGTCCACGCTGTCGAGATCGGTATTGTCGAGAGATACCACTTCGTAGCCTTCGGTTTCCAGCAGGTCAATGACATTGGACAAGTTTTGCTCAACGGCGATGATACCCTGGATCATATTGCTCCACCTCCGCTGATAGTATCTCTGCTTAGCGCTTGTTTATCCGCGGCGACCGGTCAGCTGAGTTTGTTTTCCAGCTGCAAGACGACTTCTTCGGGCGTCAGTCCGGCAGCGTTTACGAGTACCGTGCTTTCCGCGACGCAGGCACGATCCTGGCCTGCGGCAAGGGGCGCGCCGCTGTAGACTACCGCCTCCACCGGCCGCACCCAGGCGCCCTGATCGACGACCTGATAACCCTGGCTGCTCAGATGTTCCTTGACAGGGTCAAGCCCTGGCTCGACCGATACGAGCCGTGCCATAAATAACACCCCCGCGTTTATTGTTTGCGGGGGTGTCGTTTTCATGCATGTCAACTTTTTGCTGGGTTTGGTTTCATATCACGCGACTGATTGGCCGTTTCGGAAGATTTGTCGCTGCCGTTGCGCATCTCGCAGGCACCCTTGAAGATCGCGCCTTCGCCGATGATCAGGACGCCGGTCTTGATATCGCCGTAGAGCTTGGCGCTCGAAGTGAGTTCAAGCTTGTCGGTGACATCGACGTTGCCGTGGACTGTGCCGGCGACGGTGGCGCTGCGGCCTTTTATCTGGGCGCGGACAATGCCGGTTTCGCCGACGATGATGTCGCCCTTGGCGCTGATTTCGCCTTCCGCCTGACCGTCAACCCGGATAGTGCCCCCAGCCGAGATGTTGCCTTTTACCTGGGTCGCAGGGCCGATTATGGTCTCGATCTGCTCGCTGAATGCGGAGGTCGTCCGCTTGCTGCTGCCAAGCATCAGGTTTTCTCTCCTAGCTTACAAAAAGTTAGCCGGATTAACAGCGGTGCCGTTAACGCGTACTTCATAATGGAGATGCGGGCCTGTACTGTAGCCGGTGCTGCCCATGTAGGCAATGGTCTCGCCCTTTTTGACCCGGTCGCCGACGGCGACGATATTTTCCGAATTGTGGGCATAGACGGTGACGATGCCGTTGTGATGGTCTATCTGTATCATTTTCCCGTAGCCGCTGTACCAGCCGCTGTAGATGACCGTGCCTTCGGCGGTGGCTTCAATCGGCGTTCCGTAGTCGTTTGCGATGTCAATGCCGGGGTGCCAGTCGCTGCCCCATCCCCACGGTGATCCCCTCCAGCCGAAGCGGGAGGTGACGTCGCCGTACGTGGGCCAGATGGAAGGGGTTGCGGCAACGCGCGCGTTGCGGGCGACGAGCTCTTCTTTGAGCGCGGCGAGGCTCTGTTCGCGTGCTTTTGCGGTCGCCTGCATATCTTTCACGAGATTGGCGAGGTCGTTGATCTGGGGCTTGATTACCGGACCGCCTTGTCCACCCTGCGAGGACGGCCGGACGGCTCCGGAGCGGGAAGCGGGCTGTTCGTCGCTGTTGACAAGGCGGCGGATTTCGGCGTCCAGCTTGTTCAGTCGTCCGATGTCTTCCTGCAGAACGGCGGTGGCCTTGGCCAACTGTTCGATCTGCTTGTTCTGGGCGACGTTCACTTCTCTCAGCCGTTCGAGCTCCGCTTTCTCCGTGGTGGCTACATTTACCGTGTGGCGATAGTGGATGAAGGTGCCTATCGACAGCACCAGCATTACACCCAGGGCGGCGGCGGTAATTTTGAGCGCTTTTATGGGTATGCGCAGGCTAAAGGGGTTCTTGCCGTGGTGGGGTACGAACATCAGGGTATATTCGCGCCGGTCGGGTGGGGCGTTTTTTGCGGGCAAGACTTTCTGTAAGACGGTTTGAATGTGCCTTTTTCCGCCATCTCCCTGTTTCCAAACAGGCAAACCATTCACCGTCCTTTCGACAAAAAGTGTTGCGCCCGATAGGGTGTAATAGTATTCTCCTTTTGGGTTGGATAATCCTGCTAGCGTTTAGAAAATATTTCCCTGGCTTCCGCAATGGCTTTTTTCTCTTCGTCTGTCAGGAAATATGTGGACTTGCCGGCGGAAACCGGTTTGGCATAAACGCGTGATTCGCTGCGGCTATAAATACTGGAGAATACAACTCCGTCGTCGTTGGAATCGAGGAGGGCGACCGCGAAGCTGAGGTCGCTGCCGGTGTCTTCGAATGCGTTGAAGCGGACTATGCCCATCTTCTGCACGCAGTATTTCAGCCGCCCGTCCAGCCTGCGGGTTTCCTGCTCGAGGGCAGCCACCTTGGCAGTCGCGTCTTTGACGGTGTCGATATGCTGGAAAAGGATGCTTTCGAGGTTGGTCCCGTCGGTGCCCTGCATCATTTTCTTGTAACGGCGGTTGAGTTTGCCAAGTTTAATGTTGATGTTGATGAAGACGATAAGAGCAATAAAGATAAGGCCGGTGAGGGAGATGATTACATATTGCAGATTTCCTGTCAACCAGACGGTGAATTGGGTCATGTAATCCATGTGTTTTTGCGGTTCCCCTTTCTTTTGACCGGCCGGGGCCGGCATGCCATACTTCAGTGTGTGTTTCCGTGTCCGGCGGCGATCGATCGCACCGCGGCCAGGGCGGCGGCTATGTCGGCCGCGGTGGTAAAGCAGCCGGGGCTGAAACGGACGGTGCCAGTGGACAGTGTGCCGATGGTCTTGTGGGCCCACGGGGCGCAGTGCAGTCCTCCCCGGCAGGCGATACCGTGTTCGCGGTCGAGACGGTAGGCGATCTCGCCGCTGTCCCGGTCGCCGACCGTGAAGGAAACGACGGCGGCCCGCGGCGCGCCGGGCGGCGGTCCGTAAACCTCGATTCCGGAGATGGAGGCCAGTCCGGCAACCAGTTCGCGCGTGAGCCGATGTTCGGCAGCGCGGATGTCTTCCAGTCCGCGCTGGTTTATGTACCGGACGCCGGCGAGCAGGCCGGCGATACCCGGCGTGTTCGGCGTGCCGCTCTCCAACCTGTCGGGGTAGAAAGGGGGCTGGCGGTCGGACTCGGACAGGCTGCCGGTGCCGCCGTACCGGAGCGGCTCGACCATGACTCCTTCCCGCACATAGAGACCGCCGGTCCCTTGCGGACCAAGGAGGCTTTTGTGGCCGCTAAAGGCCATGACGTCGATACCCATGGCGGCGACATCGACAGGTTCGGCGCCGGCGGTCTGGGCGGCGTCGACGATGAGGAGCGCGCCGGCGGCGCGGGCTTTGCGGCCGATGTCGGCAAGCGGCATGACGCCGCCGGTGACATTAGATGCGTGGGTGACGACGACCGCTTTGGCGCCGCCATCCAGCGCGTCGTCCAGGCTGTCCAGGGGCAGTGCGCCGGTACGGTCGCAGCCGACGATTTCCAGGATGAGGCCGCGGTCTTCGAGTGCTCTCAGCGGTCGGGCCACGGCATTGTGTTCCATTGAGGTGGTGACGACCCTATCGCCCGGGGCCAGCAGGCCGAAAAGGGCGGTATTCAGGGCGTCGGTGGCATTGGCGGCGAAGGTGATGGTGCCGGAGTTTTCAGCGCCGAACAGGGCGGCCAGCGCTTCGCGGGCTGCGAACAGTATCTTGTCCGCCTCCCGGCTGAGGCCGTGTCCGCCCCTCCCCGGGCTGGCGGCCCGGCGCAGGCAGGCGGCTACGGCCCTGGGGACCGCGGCCGGTTTTGGCCAGCTCGTGGCGGCATTGTCGAGATAAATCACGTAGTCACCCCCGTCAGTCGTCGAGGATGAGCCGGGCGGCAGGGAAGGGGGCCAGCGCCCGGGGCAGGATACCGTGGATATAGGCAATTAGGACGCCGTAGTTGACAATCGGTACGCCGCTTTCGCGGGCCACCGACAGCCGGTGGAGCATCTCCCGCCGGTTGAGCATGCATGCGCCGCAGTGGACGATTAGACTGAATGAGGCGAGGTTGCGGGGGAAGTCGCCCCCGGAAACCCATTCGAAGGCAAGTTCGCCGCCGACCGTCTGGCGCAGCCAGCGGGGGATCTTTACCCGGCCGATGTCGTCGGCCTGCCGGTGGTGGGTGCAGCCCTCGGAGATGAGGACCCGGTCGCCCGGCTTGAGCTTATCGATGGCCTTGGCCCCCGAGACCAGTGTCTCGAGGTCGCCCTTGTAGCGGGCGAAGAGGATGGAGAAGGAAGTCAGCCAGACGTCGTCGGGTGTGTCGGCAGCCGCTTTGAGGAATTCCTGGGAATCGGTGACGACGATGCGCGGTTTGTGGCGCAGGCCGGCGAGGGCCTCGCGCAGTTCCCGCTCCTTGACGACGACGCTGTAAGCGTCATGGTCGAGGATGTCGCGGATGGTTTGCACCTGGGGGAGGATGAGCCGGCCTTTGGGGGCGGCCAGGTCGATGGGGACGACGAGGACCGCGGTATCGCCTGGGTTCAGGAGATCGCCGATAACCGGCGGGCCTTCCCAGTTGTCGGGGGCTTTTTTGATTATGGTCCGCTTTAGTTCCTCGATACCCTGGCCGTTTTTGGCGCTGACGGCCAGCACAGGCTCGCCGAGATCCGCGCCCCACGCGGCCAAGGCGGCGGGAGCGGTTTGCCCGAGGTCGCTCTTCGCAGCAACAGCCACGATAGGAATGCCGCGTTTCCTGATGTCGGCTGCGAGCTGGCGCTCGTAGTCGGTCACGCCGTCAGTCGGCTCGATGACAAGGACGGCGAGGTCGGTTTTATTGAGTACCTGGAAGGTGCGTTCGACGCGGAGAGCCCCAAGGTCACCCACGTCGTCGATGCCGGCTGTGTCGATGATGACCACTGGCCCGAGGGGTAGTATCTCCATCGCTTTGTAGACCGGATCGGTTGTCGTGCCCGGTACCTCGGAGACCAGGGCGATATCCTGGTTGGTCAGCGCGTTGATGAGGCTGGATTTGCCGGCGTTGCGGCGGCCGAAGATGGCGATATGGAGGCGCGCCCCCCGCGGAGTGTCTTGCATGGTATCTTCTCCTTATTATTGCTGGTTGCCGCCAGTTTATCCCAAGCGCTACTTGCCCGGCTTGCCGGCAATCCCCGGCCTGGTAAGCGCGCCGGGTTCGAAGATCGCGTCCAGGGCTTCGTCGCCCATGAGCCCCTCTTGCCTGACGACATCACGAACCGTCCGGCCGCTGGCGTAGGCGGTGCGGGCCACTTGGGTAGCCCGGTCATAGCCGAGGTGGGGAACAAGGGCGGTGGCCGCGGCCAGGCTGCCTTCGAGGAGTTGCCGGCAACGTTCGGGGCGGGCGGCGATGCCCTTTACACACCGGTTGCCGAGCATCACGGTACAATTCGTCAGGATCTCCATGGCGCCCAGCAGATGGTGAGCGATTAGGGGCAGAAAGGCATTCAGCTCGAGCTGCCCCGATTGAGCGGCCAGGGTGATGGCCATGTCGGAGGCTATGACGTGAAAGGCCGCCTGGTTGACGGCCTCGGCAATAACCGGGTTGACTTTGCCCGGCATTATTGACGAACCCGCCTGCATCTCGGGGAGGACGATCTCGCCCAACCCGGCACGCGGTCCCGAGGAAAGCAGCCGCAGGTCATGGGTGATTTTGCTTAGGTTGACGGCCAGGGTTTTTACAAGGCCGGAGACTTCGACAAAAACGTCGGCGTTCTGGGTGACGTCGACCATATTCTCGGCTCGCGCCAGTCCGATCCTGGCGTACTGGCGGACCCGTTCGTTGACGGCGTGGATATATTTCGGCGTGGCGTTGAGACCGGTGCCGACGGCCGTGCCGCCGAGATTGGTTTGGCGGAGGCGTTCTTCCACCTTATAAAGGCGCCAGCGGTCGCGGGCGATCGCCTGCGCCCAGGCACCGAACTCCTGGCCGAGCATGATCGGCAACGCGTCCTGCAGCTGAGTGCGGCCCACCTTGATGACGCCGGCGAATTCGGCCTCCTTGGCCTGGAGGTCGGCCTGGAGGGCGGCGCACGCCTCGCTCAGCGGCTGGAGCAGCCAGACGGCGGCGATGCGGAGGGCGGTGGGGTAGACGTCGTTGGTCGACTGGTGGAGGTTGACGTGGTCTAAGGGGTGGACGGGACCGGTTTTGTCGCCGGTGAGGATTTCGTTGGCGCGGCTGGCGAGCACTTCGTTCACGTTCATATTGGTGGAGGTGCCGGCCCCGCCTTGAAGAGCGTCGACAACGAACTGATCATGCCAACGGCCGTCGACAACCTCGTCGGCGGCCTGGGCGATGGCCCGGGCGATGTCGGCAGGCAGGCAGCCCTGCTCGCCGTTGACCTCGGCGGCGGCCTTCTTGATAAGCGCGACTGCGGCGATCAGACGAGGGTGGACCCGGTAGCCGGACAGCGGAAAATTCTCCGTCGCCCGCAGGGTGTGCACGCCATAGTACGCTTCATCCGGCAAGTCACGCTCGCCGAGTAGGTCCTTGTCGCGACGCATCAGTCCTCACCTCCGTCCCCAGTGATGTTTCACGTGAAACAGTTACACCACCATCGGCCCGCGGGGCCGCGTCGCCGCAGCCTGCTCGCGCACGGTCAGCGATTCGATAATCCGTTCAAGGTCGTCGGCCGAATAATACTCAATTTCTATCTTGCTCCGCATTTTGCCTGGCTTGATCTTGACCTGGGTGCCGAGAGCCATTTTCAGGCGCTCCTCGGCTTCGGTCAGGAATAGTTCGCGTGGTTCCTGTTTTTTCGCCTTAGGAGTCCGCGGCTCTTTCAGCAGGCGACGGACAAGTTCCTCGGCGTCGCGGGCCGAGAGGTCCTCCTCGATGATGGTCTCGCCCGCTTCCACCTGGAGCTCGTGGCTCTCGAGGGCGAGCAGGGGGCGGACCTGGCCAGTCGTCAATGTTCCACGTGAAACATGCTCCTGGACGGCCGGTGCGAGGTTCAGGAGGCGAACGGTGTTGGCGATCAACGGGCGGCTGCGGCCGATTTTGCGGGCGACCTCTTCCTGGGTAAGGGCGAATTCGTCCATTAGGCGCTTATAGGCCAGTGCTTCCTCGATAGGGTTGAGGTTCTCCCGCTGGAGATTTTCGATCAGGGCGATTTCCGTCATCTCGCCGTCGGTGTATTCTCTGACGACGGCGGGGATTACTTCCAGGCCGACCATCTGGGCGGCCCGCCAGCGGCGTTCGCCGGCGACCAGTTCATAGCCGGTCAGTGATTTCCGCACAAGGATAGGCTGGATAACACCATGCTGCTTGATCGACTGGGCAAGTTCGGTCAGCGCGTCCTGGTCGAACACCCGCCGCGGCTGGAACTTGTTGGGGACGATCGCTTTGACGGCGATCTCGTCGCGCGGCTCGTCCTCGCCGGGAGCAAAAAAGGCGCCTAAGCCGCGCCCTAAACCTCGTTTAGTCATCGCCGATCACCTCTTTCGCTAGATCGAAGTATACTTCCGCTCCTTTGGACTTGGGGTCGTATCTGATGACCGGCTGGCCATGACTCGGCGCCTCGCTCAGCCGCACATTGCGGGGAATGATCGTCTGGTAGACTTTATGGCGCAGGTGGCTCTTAACTTCGTCGACCACCTGGATGGACAGGTTGGTGCGGGCGTCGAACATCGTTAGCACCACCCCTTCGAGCGTAAGGCCGGGATTGAGGTTCTTCTGCACAAGGGAAATGGTGTTCATCAGCTGGGTCAATCCTTCGAGGGCGTAGAATTCGCACTGGATGGGGATGATAACCGAGTTGGCGGCCGTAAGGGCATTGATGGTCAGCAGCCCCAAGGACGGCGGGCAGTCGATGATGACGTAATCGTAGCTGTACTTGGCCTTGTCGAGCACCTTCTTGAGGCGAGTCTCCCGCGACAGCACCGCGACGAGCTCGATCTCCGCACCGGCCAGCTGGATGGTGGCGGGGAGGAGGGAGAGGCCGGAAATCTGGGTGGGCTGGACGACCGATTCGACCGGGATATCGTTGACGAGGGCGTCGTAGGCGCACCGCTTGATGGCGGCTTTGTTGAACCCCAGGCCGCTTGTGGAGTTGCCCTGAGGGTCGCTGTCGACAAGCAGCACCTTCTTGCCAAGCTCTGCCAGGCAGGCGCTCAGGTTAACGGCGGTCGTCGTTTTGCCCACACCGCCTTTTTGGTTGGCTATGGCAATTACTTTTACCACGATCTTCACCTCAAAAGTTTATGAAAGTCAGGTTTAACTCATTCAACAATTTAATGGTAATTTCCTGCCGCTTCCCGGGGAGAATATTTTTACCGCCGTCAAAAAACGACAAGAAAACTAACAAAAACCGGCAGTCTTGACAGATATTTTGGGGTAGGCTATTATTAGCAGTAACGTTATATTTAGCTCTTATCGCGAGCGGCTGAGGGACTGGCCCAATGACGCCCGGCAACCGGCCATGTGCAGTGGTGCCAAATCCAGCGGGGGAAACCCCGGCAGATGAGAGGACGGGCAAATTGACCTCCTTTCTGTGGAAAGGAGGTTCTTGTTCATGGAGGGCTCAATGCAAACGTATAACCCGCCGCTGACGAAAATCGATAAGGAAGAAGCCCGCCGTTACGCCGGCCTCAAGTGTGCGGCCGCCTTCCCGGAACAGCTCCTCGACACCGCCTGCGACGAGGCGCTGCTGCTTTCCCGACCGCGGGCGGCGTGGAACATCTACCCATACGACCCGGCGACAGGTACGATCGCCGCGCCGACACCGCTGCGCCTCGCAGGCGAAAAGGTCCGCGGCCATCTGGCCGGGGCGGGGGAGGCGGCGGTGCTGGCAGTCACCATCGGGGCGGCGCTGGAGGAAGAGGTCTCGCGCCTTTTCGCCGCCGGAGAATACACCGCCGGCCTGCTGCTCGACGCCGCGGGAACGGCGGCGGTGGAGCAGGCGGCCGACGCCGCGAACGCCTATATCGCCGACAAGGCCGCGCGGCGCGGCCTGAAGGCCAAAAGCCGCTTCAGCCCCGGCTACGGCGACTGGGCTATCACCGATCAGCCGGCCATGGTCGCGCTGGCGGACGGCGGCCACATCGCGCTGGCGGCCACGCCAAGTTGCATGCTGGTGCCGCGCAAGTCGGTTACCGCGCTAATCGGGCTCGCCCCGGCGGAAGAGAATAACAAGCGCTCGTGCGGCGAAAACGGCTGCGCCGGCTGTCCGCAAAAAGACTGTATAGCCAGAAGGGAGTTGTCGCAATGATTTTAGTATTCGACGGCGCTATGGGGACGATGCTGCAGCAGGCGGGTCTGGCGCCGGGAGACTGCCCGGAGCTCTGGAGCGTGGAAAACCCGGCGGCGGTGACGGCAATCCACCAAAAATATGTGGAAAGCGGCGCCGATATCATCGAGACGAACACATTCGGCGCCAACCGCATCAAGCTTAGCCATTACGGCCTGGAAGACCGGGTCGCCGAGCTCAACGCCGCGGCGGTGGCGGCGGCCCGCGCCGCTTGCGGGCCTACCACGAAAGTCGCCGGCTCGGTGGGCCCGACCGGCAAATTCATCACCCCGCTGGGCGAACTGTCCTTCGACACCGCCTACGATGTATATTACGAGCAGATTTCCGCCCTTGACGCAGCCGGTGTGGATATGGTCATAATCGAGACGGTCATCGATATCCAGGAGATGCGGGCGGCGCTGCTGGCCGCCAAGACGGCGACAGCCAAACCGGTCGTCTGCCAGTTATCGTTCGGGGCCGACGGCCGAACCCTCACAGGCACCGATCCGCGCACGGCGGCGGTCGTGCTCGAGGCGATGGGAGCGGACATCATCGGCGCCAACTGCTCGCTCGGGCCCGCCCAGTTGCTGCCAGTGGTGGCGGAACTGGCGGCCGCCTGCAGTCTGCCGGTCAGTGTGCAGCCGAACGCCGGCATGCCTGAGCTGGTCAACGGCCAAACGGTTTTCCCGATGAGTCCCGCCGAAATGGGCAAGTGGACACCGAAACTGGTCGCCGCCGGCGCCACATACCTGGGCGGCTGCTGCGGGACAACCCCCGAACACATCAAAGCGGTCAAGGCCGCTCTCGATGGGATAAACCCCGCCGTGAGGATCAATGATGCGCGCACCGCGCTGACCAGCCGCAGCCAGACGGTCTACCTCGGCGCCGGTCTGCCGACGGTGCTTATCGGCGAGCGTATCAACCCCACCGGCCGCAAAGCGCTGGCCGCCGAGATCCGCGAGGGTAGCTTCGCCGCAGTTAAACGGGAGGCGCTGGAGCAGGTCAAGGCAGGGGCGAAAGTGCTCGATGTCAACATGGGTGTGCCCGGCATCGACCAGGCTGCCGCAATGGCCACGGCGGTAACAGAGCTTTCGGTGCTCGTCGATGTGCCGCTGGCCATCGACACGACCGACGCCGGCGCTTTAGAAGCAGGGTTGAAAGCCTTCCCCGGCCGGGCGTTGATCAACTCGGTCTCGGCTGAACCGGAGCGGCTCGAACAGTTCCTGCCGCTGGCGAAAAAGTACGGCGCGGCTGTGCTCTGCCTGCCGATCGCCCCCGGCGGCGTGCCGGCCACGGCCGAAGAGCGGGTCAAGATCGCCGGCGATATCGTCGCCGCTGCATTGGCGGCCGGCCTCCGCCCCAAGGACCTGCTGCTCGACCCGCTGGTGCTGACGGTGGCCGCCGATGCTTCCGCCGCCACAGAAACGCTGGCAACGCTGCGCGCTTACCGCCGTCACTTCGGCTACCCCGCGGTCATGGGGCTGAGCAACGTATCGTACGGCCTGCCGCGCCGCGACCTCATGAACGCCGCGTTCTGCGCCATGGCGCTCGACGCCGGCCTGGACGCACCGATACTCAACCCTTACGATCCGGCGATGCGCGATATGCTGAGCGCCACCGCCGCTCTTCTCGGCCACGACCCCCAGGGCCGGGCTTACAGCACCGTAAACGCCGGCGTCGCCGCCGGGCCCGCGGCCGCGCCGGCACAGCCGGACGACGTTCTGGCGGCTGTGAAACAAGCCGTGACCAGCGGTCAGAAGGAAGCGGTCGCCGCCTTGGTGCGTCAGGCGCTGGCCGAGGGTCACAGCCCGCTGGCCATCACCGACCAGGGCCTTACTGCGGCCATGAACGAAGTCGGCGAAGCTTTCGGCAAAGGTCGCTGCTTCCTGCCGCAGGTGATGCTGGCGGCGGAAACGATGCGGGCGGCCTTCCTGGCGCTCAAAGAAGCGCTGCCGGCCCACCGCGCCGACAGCCTGGGCACGGTAGTGCTGGCCACCGTCAGGGGCGACATCCACGATCTCGGTAAGAACATCGTTGCCGCGCTGATGGAAAACAACGGCTTTCGGGTCGTCGACCTCGGCAAGGACGTGACGTCCGAGGCGATCGTGGCGGCAGCCCGGGAAGAAAAGGCCGATGTCGTCGGCCTGTGCGCCCTGATGACGACGACAATGCCCCAGATCGATATCGCGGTGGCCGCCCTGAAGGCGGCCGGCGTCACGGCACGCACGATCGTCGGCGGTGCGGTGCTCACGGCTGAGTACGCCGCCCAGGCCGCTGCGGACGCATATGCGGGGAATGGGGTGGAGGCGGTGAATATCGCCAAGAGGTTTGTAGGCAAATAAGGGGAAGGGGCCTAGAAAGTCCATCTGCGGCGTTGCTCCTCAGAGCGCTTGCTAGCGTACGCACCGAGTACGCGCGCAGCGCGCTCTTCCGGCGCGCCTTGCATCTGGAGCCTTCTAGGCCCCTTCCGGCAATGGGACGAAAAAGCCTGCCTTTCGGCAGGCTTCAGGTTGTTTTAAAAGTCCCAAGAAGTTAAATAGCGGAAAATGATTTTTGAATTCCCATGGCGAATAAGTACATGGGAATTCTTTTTTGAGGAGGAACCGATATGATCAGCGAACGGACGGAAACACAGACCAAATGGG
>JAHDOI010000064.1 GCA_018434945.1 Selenomonadales bacterium | reverse complement strand
TCCATTTTGGATGCGCCTCCTTTGTTATTTATGCGGTCGGCAAACCTGCATATATTTTAACAAAGGAGGCTTTTCTTTCCTCCGCATAGCTATAAGCTTTTTGATACCACCTGCTTAGCAGGTGGTTGCCGCTTACGCAATTTGAAAACCCCTGGCCATGGCCAGGGGTTTTGCATTGCGCCGTTAGAATTTTAACGTCAGACCGACTCCGGGGCCCTTCACTCTCAGGTTGTATTTATCGTCGTCATCCTGGAACTGCAGGTCTTTATAATTTACGGTTTTATAAAAGAGATTAAGCTCGGCGTTTTTCGAAAGCTCGTAAGCCACGCCAAATTCGAAGGACTCGATCTTATTACCCAAGCCGACAGTCCCATAGCCGGTGAGTTTTTCACCCAGCGGAAACGCGCCAGTGAAACCGGCCTGCCAGCCCTTGACCGTTTTGCCGGGGATATTATCTGTGAACGGAACGCCGTCATAAGTGCCGCTTCCGTATACGTTGTTCTTGGCCTGTGTATAGCCGACAAACCCGGCGATATTTTTATCCAGCAAATACAGAAGGTTGAATTGGTTTGCTGTCAGTTTGGAATGACCGGACCCTGTAATTGTGTCCGAACCGTCGGTTATCGTAAACGAGTATGTTTTCGTTTTTGAAGCTTGGTTGAGCCACTGGAAGGCAAACTTGTTGCCGAGGCCAAAGGTCAGACCGAGATCAAGATTGGAGCTTTTGCCATTTAAGGTCGCCTCGCTATATGCGAGCTTGCCGCTCGGACGCAGGTTCAAATCGATGGCGACTTTTCCTTGCGAGTAGTCAAGCAGGGGGCTGGCTGCTCCAACCGCCGAGAAAAGGAACAGGAAAGCGATCACTAGTACAACCTTTTTCATCAAAAAACCTCCTTAACAAAGTAATATCAGTCAAATTCGACCATAAAAGGTGAAACACCTCTAATTATGTCAATTTATTACTTGCATGCGAAATAATTTGATATATAAGGAAGATGGACTAACTGCGGGATAATAAAGTTCCTTTTGTGCGGGGCATGACTGCAAGCCCGACAGCGACAGTTGCCATACTCTTTTTTGTCTTTCGTCATAATCTTATTGGCATGTCATATATTTGTAATGATTAATCGGGCAAATCCCCAGTAAGGTCCTGAAGCTTCTGCGGCCCGTCGCGGAAGACGCTTTTCGGGGAGGGGTGACAGGCCAGCGGAGCAAACAGTGCTCATACATACGAAACGTAGGGGGAGGGAATCGAAGACAAATGGAAAAGTTTGACCTGTTCCGGGACATTGCCGAGCGTACCGGCGGCGATATATACGTCGGGGTCGTCGGCCCCGTGCGCACCGGCAAATCCACCTTCATCAAGCGGTTCATGGAGACGATGGTGTTGCCGAACATCACCGATCCTTACGACAAGGAGCGGGCCAAGGACGAACTGCCTCAGTCCGCCGCCGGCAGAACCATCATGACCACCGAACCAAAGTTCATTCCCAACGAGGCGGTCGAAATCGTCGTCAAGGAAAACGTCAAGGTCCGCGTCAGGGTCGTCGACTGCGTCGGCTACACCGTCGACGGCGCCCTCGGCTACGAGGAGGAGGACGGACCCCGCATGGTCCTCACCCCCTGGGACGACCAGGAGATACCCTTCCAGCAAGCCGCCGAGATCGGCACCCGCAAAGTCATCGCCGACCATTCCACCATCGGCCTCGTCGTCACCACCGACGGCACCGTCACCGACCTGCCGCGCGAAAATTATATCGCTGCCGAGGAGCGGGTCATCGCCGAACTGAAAGAACTGCAGAAACCGTTCCTCATCATCCTCAACACCGGGCAGCCGACCGCCAAGGAGACCAGGGAACTCGTCGCCAAACTCGAAAACAAGTACGACGTCCCCGTCATCCCCGCCGACTGCCTCCAGCTCACCACCGACGATGTCTACGCCATCCTCCAGGAAGTCCTGTACGAATTCCCTGTCAAGGAAGTCAACATCACCCTGCCGCGTTGGGTCGAAGAACTCGAGGCCGACCACTGGCTGCATCAGAAATTCGACGGCGCAGTCCGCGACGTCGTCCAGTTCGTGCGCCGCCTGCGCGACATCGACCGCGCCATAGACGATCTATCGGGGTACGACTTCGTTGCTGACGTCATTCTCCACGACATGGATCTCGGCAGCGGCGTCGCCGTCATCGAAATGACCGCCCGCAGCGAACTATTCTACCAGGTCCTCGAAGAACTCACCGGCTTCACCGTCAGCGGCGAACACCACGTTCTCCGCCTCATGCGCGACCTGTCCGTCGCCAAACGCGAGCACGACAAGATCGCCTCGGCCCTCGAACAGGTCCGCCAGACCGGCTACGGCATCGTGCCGCCCCAGGTCGACGAGATGGTCCTCGAGGAGCCCGAGATCATCCGCACAGGCAACCGCTTCGGCGTGCGTCTCAAAGCGTCGGCGCCGTCGCTCCACATCATCAGAACCGACGTCCAGGCCGAGATCTCGCCGATCATCGGCACCGAGAAACAAAGCGAAGAACTCATCCACTACCTGCTGCGCGAATTCGAAGGCGAGCCGGAAAAACTGTGGCGCACAAACCTGTTCGGCAAATCCCTCAACGCCCTCGTGCGCGAAGGCATCCAGAACAAACTCAACACAATGCCCGAAAACGCCCAGATCAAACTGCGCGAAACGCTGCAGAAAGTTGTCAACGAAGGCAGCGGCGGGCTGATCTGCATAATTTTCTAAACCTGACGGGTCTATACATGTTTCGCGACCCGCGTATTTATCGGCGGCCGCCGGCGGCCGGCTTTTTTTTGCCCTTTTTCCCTTGTCTTGGTATAAACCTAGTGTTATAATGTCTACGATACGGGGATAATTATCCTTTTGTGCAATACTAAAGGAGGGAAAAAGAATGTCCGGCCTTAAGTCGACATTTTACTTGGTGCGGGAAGAAATCCTGCCCGAAGCCATCAAAAAGACCATTAAGGTCAAAGAGCTCCTGAAGCGCGGCGACGCCCGCACCATCAACGAAGCGGTGGAAAAGATGGAACTCAGCCGCAGCGCATATTATAAGTACAAAGACTATGTCTTTCCCTTTTACGAAGCCAGCAAGGAAAAAATAGTCACCCTCGCCCTGCTCCTCGAACACAAGCCAGGCGTCCTTTCCCGCGTCCTCAACACCGTCGCCAACGAACGGGGCAGCGTCCTGACGATAAATCAGGGTATTCCCCTCCAAGGCGTGGCCAACGCCACCATCTCCATCGAAACCGTCGAACTGGCCATCGACCTCGAGGCCCTCCTCGACAAACTCAGGATGGTGGACGGCGTCAAGCGACTGGAAGTACTGGGACAAGCTTAACAATAGGAGATGACCTCTATGAACGCCAATCCGCACAAGGAAACGATCAACGTCGGCATGCTCGGCCTGGGCACCGTCGGCACCGGCGTGGCCAAGATCCTCGACGCCAACGCCCACAACATCGCCCAGAAGGTCGGCTCGCCCGTCGTCCTGAAAAAGGTTCTCGTCCGCGACGCGGCCAAACCGCGGCCGATAAAACTCGACAGCCTCACCACCGACCCGTCCGTCATCATCGACGACCCTGACATCGACATCGTCGTCGAAGTAATAGGCGGCGAGGAACCGGCTAAAGACTACATCATCCGCGCCCTCCGGGCCGGCAAACACGTCGTCACCGCCAACAAAGACGTCGTGGCCAAACACGGCCGCGACCTCTTCGCCGCAGCCGAGGAAAATAACGTCGACCTGCTCTTCGAAGCCAGCGTCGGCGGCGGCATACCCATAATCCGGCCGCTCAAGCAATGCCTGGCCGGGAACCGCATCAGGCAGGTCATGGGCATTGTCAACGGAACCACCAACTACATGCTCACAAAAATGACCCTCGACAAGAGCGACTACGGCGCCGTCCTCGCCGAAGCCCAGCAGAAAGGCTACGCCGAAGCCGACCCCACCGCCGACGTCGGCGGCTGGGATGCAGCCCGCAAGATCGCCATCCTCGCCTCCATAGCCTTCGGCACCCGCGTCACCTTGGATGACGTCTACGTGGAAGGCATCACCGGCATCACCCCACAGGACATCGAATACGCCGGCGAATTCGGCTATGTCATAAAACTGCTGGCCATTGCCGGCGAAACCGAAGGCGGCGTCGACGTCCGCGTTCACCCCGCCTTTATCGCCAAAACCCACCCGCTCGCCTCCGTCAACGACGTCTTCAACGCCATCTTCGTCAAAGGCGACGCCGTCGGCGAAACGATGTTCTACGGCCGGGGAGCGGGGGAGATGCCCACCGCCAGCGCCGTCGTCGCCGACATCATCGACGTCGCCCGCGACATCAGGCACGGCGTCGCCAGCCGCGTGCTCTGCACCTGCTTCGACCACAAACCCATCCGCTCCATCGACCAGACCGAATCACCCTACTACATCCGCCTGCTCGTCGAGGACAAGCCCGGCGTCCTGGCGGCCATCGCCGGCGCCTTTGGCTGCCAGCACGTCAGCCTCAACTCCGTCGTCCAGAAACGGAAAGTGGGGGATTGGGCGGAAATCGTCCTCATCACCTACCGCGTTTCCGACGCCAACATGCGTCTCGCTCTAAGCACCCTTGGCGGCATGCCGGTCGTCAATAAAATCAGCAGCGTCATCAGAGTGGTCGAAGAATAGCGGCCACTCCCGGGAGGATATATGGAATCGACAATATCGGTCCGTGTGCCGGGAACGACAGCCAACTGCGGTCCCGGCTTTGATACGGTAGGCATCGCCTGCACCATCTACAACGACATGACCCTTACCCTCAGCGGGCAGCCGGGCTTCACCCTCGCCGTCACCGGCGAAGGCGCCGGCGCCATCCCCGCCAACGAACGCAACATCGCCTACCAGGCCGTCAGCGCCGTCCTGAAGAAAGTCGGCGTAACCAGCCCGGGCATAAGCATAACAATGCACAACAACATCCCGCTGGCCCGCGGCCTCGGCTCGAGCGCCGCCGCCATCGTCGGCGGTCTCGTCGCCGCCAATGCGGCCACCGGCGGCAAACTCGGCAAAGACGAACTCTTATCCATGGCCACCGTCCTCGAAGGTCACCCCGACAACGTCGCCCCGGCCATCTTCGGCGGCATCACCGTCAGCTTAACGGCAGGCGGCGTCCCGCAGACCCTCCGGTTCAGCCCGCCCGAGCCGCTCAGGCTCGTTGTCGCCGTACCCGATTTCGGCCTCTCCACCAAAGCGGCCCG
This sequence comes from Selenomonadales bacterium, assembly GCA_018434945.1. Taxonomy (GTDB): domain Bacteria; phylum Bacillota; class Negativicutes; order Sporomusales; family UBA7701; genus Anaeroselena. Next base: position 60,830 of record JAHDOI010000064.1, on the reverse strand, counting down.
CCAGGTTCTGCCGAAAACAGTTCCCTATGGGGACGCCGTCTTCAACGTCAGCCGCGCCGCTTTGCTCGTCGGCGCCCTCTGCCAGGGCAAACTCGATTTCCTCCGCTGCGCCCTCGAAGACCGCCTCCACCAGCCCTACCGTGCCAAGCTCATCCCCGGCATGGACGAAGTCCTCGCCGCCGCCGTCGCCAACGGCGCTCTCGGCGCGGCCCTCAGCGGCGCCGGTCCCTGCCTCATTGCCTTCGCACGCCGCGAAGCCTCCGGCGACATCGGCGATGCCATGGTCGCCGCCTTTGCCCGCCACGGTGTATCAGCCACAGCCCTCGACTTAAACATCGACAGTGAAGGCGCAAAGATAATTCCGGCGCCTTGACAGCGACCCGAAAAAAGGGTACAATAGGTTTTGTCGTCGGGGCGTAGCGCAGTTTGGTAGCGCGCTTGCTTGGGGTGCAAGAGGTCGTGGGTTCAAGTCCCGCCGCTCCGACCAATCATATCAAAATTCGTAAGCCTCGCCGCGAAAGCGGCGAGGCTTTTACCATTTCCGGCACATAAAATAAACGTCAATGCTTTTACAACTAGCCAAAACAGGCTGCCGTATAACCTCCCGCCTCCAGCGTCTGCGGCAGTCGCCACGTATACCGGCATGACTAGGCAGCCGATTGGGTGTCAATACTAACCATGCAATCAAATATATGCCAATCGAGGTTATTCCATGAGTGAATACATATACGTTATCGGTGCCCTCCTTGCCGGCTTCCACGCCCTCACCTACGCGCGCTGGCTGCGGCTAAACGGCAACAAGACAGGTGCTTACGGCGTCCTCATCCTGATCCTCATATCGCTCATCCTGCCTGTTTACCGCCTGCTCACCCAGTAGCGAAATTTCTCTGCCTTCCTTAAGCGAAGAAGGGTTTGCCCCCCGGATGATAGAAAATAATACCAGCAAAACTAGGAGGTGTAGACGGTGGATAAAGAAAAAATTATCGCCGAAACCATAGCGAAGTACGAGCAATTCATAAACCCCTCCGTTGCGCGGCTTTTCCGCTTCATGGGGCTTGCTACCGTCGAATGGCAGGCCGAGGGCGACATCATCCGCGACCTGGACGGCAAGGAATACATCGACTGCCTCGGCGGCTACGGCGTCTTCAGCCTCGGCCACCGGCACCCCGCAGTCGTGGCCGCCGTCAAAGAACAGCTCGACAGGATGCCTCTTTCCAGCAAAGTACTGTTCGACAAGCCACTTGCCGACCTCTGCGCCGCCCTTGCGGCGATAACCCCCGGCGACCTCACCTACAGCTTCGTCGTCAACAGCGGCACCGAAGCGGTCGAAGGCGCCCTCAAACTCGCCCGTATCCACACCGGCCGGCCCAAGTTCGTCGCCACCGCCGGCGCCTTCCACGGCAAAACCATCGGCGCCCTCACAGCCACCGGCCGCGACCTCTTCCGCGCTCCTTTCCAGCCCCTGCTGGACGGCTTCACCCACGTCCCCTTCGGTGAAGCCGCCGCCCTGCAAGCGGCTGTCGACGACGAAACCGCCGCAGTCATCCTCGAACCCATCCAGGGAGAAGGCGGCATAATCGTCCCGCCAGACGACTACCTGCCCGCCGTCAGGCGAATCTGCGACCGGCACGGAGCCGTCCTCATCTGTGACGAGGTCCAGACCGGCCTCGGCCGCACCGGCGCCATGTTCGCCGCCGACCACCACGGCGTCGTGCCTGACATCATCACCACCGCCAAAGCCCTCGGCGGCGGCGTCATGCCCATCGGCGCCTTCACCGCCCGCCCGCACCTGTGGGACAAATACATCACCGCACCCTTTCTCCACACCACCACCTTCGGTGGCAATCCCCTGGCCTGTGCCGCAGCCTTGGCGGCCATCGCCGTCACCAGGGAGGAGGACCTGCCGGCGCGAGCCGCCGCCACCGGCGGCTACTTCATCGACGCCCTCCGGCGCCTTGCAGCCGCCTATCCCGAAGTAATTCGCGAAGTCCGCGGGCGCGGTCTTATGATCGGCCTCGAACTTACCAAAGAAGGCATCGGCGGTCTGCTCATGTCCGAGCTCATAAACCGCGGCGTCCTCGTCGCCTACACCCTCAACAACCCCAAAGTCATCCGCATCGAGCCGCCGCTCGCCATCAGCCGCGAACACGTCGATTACGTCCTGGAAGCTTTCAAGCAGGCGGTCGAAGCCGCCCAGGACATGATCGAAGACCTATAGCCGGCCGCCCAGAAGGCCCCATCTGCGGCGTTGCTCCTCAGAGCGCTTGCTAGCGTACGCCCCGAGTACGCGTCGCGGCGGCGCGCTCTTCCGGTGCGCCTTGCATCTGGGACCTTCTGAACGGCCTTGGACTTTCCAATTTCAAAAAGGAGGCGCCCCCATGCCGTACGTCGAAGTATCTCTGCCCGTAAATGCCAGCCGTGAGGCCATATATCCCATCCTCAAGCAAATGGAAAAATACCCCGATTTCATGACCGACCTCGTCAGCGTCCAAGTCGTCGAACGCGACGGCAACACCACAATCTCCAAATGGGTCTCAAACGTCGACGGCCGCATCATCAAATGGACCGAGCGCGACGTCTTCGACGACACCAACTGCCATATCGCCTATAAACAGATCGAAGGCGACCTCAAGAAATTCGAGGGCGAATGGATCCTTACCCCCCTTGGGGACGGCGCCACCGAAATAAAACTCACCGTCGACTTCGAATTCGGCATCCCGATGATTGCGGGCCTGCTAAATCCCATCCTGAAGAAGAAAGTGAAGACCAACAGCGAAAATATGCTCAAAGCGATTAAAGACCGTTTGGAAACGCCGTAATTGGCTATTGTTAATTATAAGTAATTTACTTATAATTAGTATTAACAAACCACTAGGAGGGATTCCCGCGATTGGAATAAAACTTCGCCGCCAAGCTATATAATACTACTGACACATATGCTCAAAATAAACGGAGGTGGATTCTATAATGAATTCGCTAAAAACAACCTTGTTGCTGGCTGCCTTGACCGGCTTGCTGCTTGCCATAGGATACTCCTTCGGAGGAACCAGGGGCATGACGATCATGTTCGTTATCTCCATCCTCATGAACTTCGTCAGCTTCTGGTACAGCGACAAAATCGTCCTCAACATGTACGGCGCCAGGGAAGTCAACCCCCAGCAGGCCCCCGACCTCATCCGCATGGTCTCCGGCCTGGCCCAGAAAGCCAAACTGCCCATGCCGAAAGTCTACATCATCGACACCGATGTCCCCAACGCCTTCGCCACCGGCCGGGACCCCGAGCACGCCGCCGTCGCCGTGACCACCGGCATCATGCGGGCCCTTAACTACGAAGAACTCGAAGGCGTCGTCGCCCACGAACTCGCCCACGTCAAAAACCGCGACACCCTCATCAGCACCATCGTCGCCACCATCGCCGGCGTCATCACCATGATCGCGCAGATCGCCCAATGGGCAGCCATCTTCGGCGGCCGCACCGGCGACGATGAAGATGGCGGCGGCCTCGGCGGCATCCTGGAATTCGTGTTCCTCGCCGTGCTCGCGCCCATCGCCGCCACCCTCATCCAGTTCGGCATTTCCCGCGTTCGCGAATTCAAAGCCGACGAAACCGGCGGCTCCGTCAGCGGCAACCCGCTGGCCCTCGCCAGCGCCCTGCAGAAAATCGAACACTACGCCAAACACCGCGTCATGAACGAAGCCACCCCCGCCACCTCGCACCTCTTCATCATCAACCCCTTCACCGGCGTAGGCGGCTGGCTCACCGGCCTCTTCAGCACCCATCCCGCTACCGCCCAACGGGTGGCGAAACTGCAGGAACAAGCCAAGCGCATGCGCTAAATACTACAATGGCCCCCGGCAAAAGCCGCGGGGTCATTTCTTTTTCCCCGGCAGGAATAAACCGGCCGGCAAGGAATCAATATATATCCACTTGGAACAGGGGGTAAAAAAATGAAATTCGTCAGGTTTCAACAAGGCGCGGCCATACGCTACGGAGTACTGGAAGGCGAAAACATCCGCATCGTCGAAGGCGACATCTTCGGCAAATGGGCCATGGGCAACCAGGTCATCAAGCCAGATACCGTCAAACTGTTAGCGCCGTGCGCGCCCACCAAGGCAGTCTGCATCGGCCTCAACTACCACGGGCACGCCAAAGAGATGAAATCCGAACTGCCCGCCCAGCCGCTCATGTTCCTCAAACCGTCCTCCGCGCTGACCCATCCGGGCGGTTCCGTGGAATACCCGGCCATCTCCCAAAACCTCCACTTCGAAGCCGAACTGGCCATCGTCATCGGCAAAGAAGCGCGCAAAATTCCCGCCGCCACCGCCCGCGAATACATCTTCGGCTACACCTGCGCCAACGACGTCACCGCCCGCGACATCCAAAAAAGCGACGGCCAGTGGACGCGCGGCAAATCCTTCGACACCTTCCTGCCGCTCGGCCCATGCATCGCCACCGATGTCGATCCCGCCGACATCGACATCAAACTCTACCTCAACGGCGAAATCAAACAATCCTCCAACACCCGCGACCTCATCTTCAAAGTCGAAGAACTCGTCGCCTTCGTCAGCCAGGTCATGACCCTCTACCCCGGAGACGTCATCCTCACCGGCACCCCAGCCGGCGTAGGCCCCATGCAGGTCGGCGACACCGTCGCCGTCGAACTCGCCGGTGTCGGCCGGCTCGAAAACACCATCGTCAAAGGCTGAAAGACGCCGTAATCCACCGCAAGCGAGCACAAACCGCCGGGAAAGCGATATATTATAATTATATATTGACTTTCCCGGCGAATTTGCTACAATTTATCTTGAAATTCGTTTAAGGTAAAGGAGGTATTGGATGAGTTGAACGCCTTAGGTCGGCACATCCTGGCGGAATTTTACGGCTGTGACGCCGCCGCCCTCAACGACCCCGCTAAGGTGGAGCGCGCCATGGTCGACGCCGCCCTCGAAGCCGGAGCCGAAGTACGCGAGGTAGCCTTTCACAAGTTCAGTCCCCAAGGCGTTAGTGGAGTAGTAGTCATATCCGAATCCCATCTGGCAATCCACACCTGGCCCGAACTCGGCTACGCCGCTGTCGACGTATTCACCTGCGGTGACAGGGTCGATCCCTGGGAAGCGTGCCGCTACCTTGTCGATAGCCTCAAAGCGGCCGAAGTGGACGCCACAGAAGTCAAACGCGGCAAAATGACCGGACAGTTGGCGCAAAAAGTATCTTGAGGAGGGATTTTTATTTTACTCCTGGCAAGTAGTAGGAGATTGGTGGAAGACTGACATTCCTGTTGTACGCAGTGTACAGCAGGATATTTTTTTTACGTCGGTTGCTAAAAAGTCCATCTGCGTTGCACCCGCGAGGGGTAGGCCGCAGTTCTAGGCGCTGACGCGCCAAGAACACGCGCACTTGCTCCTGCGGGCTTCCGCTCCAGCGTACTTCCAGTACGACTCCGCTCCAGTCCCGCCGGACGCATTGCCATCCATGGCGCTTCCGGCACTAGGACCATCCTGGTCCGTCGTCGTCGCGCCTAGCATCTGGAGCTTTTTAGACAACCTCAGGCTTCAGAAGGATTTTTTGACAAGAGTATAACCTCTCCATATAATGGTAGTGTGGGAATAGCACCCCCCACTTCGCAGCACACTACGCATAACGATAGGAGGGGACACACATACATGGACAAAACAATCTCATGGCTCAAAGCAATCAGCGAAGTCGCCGGCCCGTCCGGCTACGAACAGCGGGTCAAAGCCCTGCTGGCAGAGCGCCTCGCGGGAAAAGCCGAAGTATCCTACGACCGCATCGGCAGCATCATCTTTAAAAAGCAGGGCACCGGCGAAGCACCCCGCATCATGCTCGCCAGCCATATGGACGAAATCGGCTTCATGGTCAAACACATCACCAAAGACGGCTACCTCAAATTCACCACCCTTGGCGGCTGGTGGGAGCAGGTAATGCTAGGCCAACGGGTCACCGTCATGACCGCCAAAGGCGACCTCCCCGGCGTCATCGGCAGTAAACCGCCCCACATTCTAACCCCTGACGAGCGGAAAAAAGTCGTCCAGAAAAAAGAAATGTACATCGACATCGGCGCCGCCGACGAAAAAGACGCCAAAGAGCGGTTCGGCGTCCGACCCGGCGACGCTGTGGCCCCCTACAGCACCTTCACCCCCCTGGCCGACGAAAAATACCTCATGGCCAAAGCCTGGGACAACCGCATCGGCTGCGCCGTCATGACCGACGTCATCGAAGCCCTCCACAACGAAATCCACCCCAACACAGTCTACGGCGTCGGCACAGTCCAGGAAGAAGTCGGCCTGCGCGGCGCCAAAACCAGCGCCAGCGTCATCGACCCCCACTTCGCCTTCGCCGTCGACACCTGCGTAGCCGGCGACACACCCGGCGTAAGCGACGACCAGGCCTCCAGCCGCCTTGGCAAAGGCGTCGCCATCTCCATCTACGACGTCAGCCTCATCCCGCTCCCCAAGCTGCGGGACTTCGCCGTAACCGTCGCCGAAGAAAACAACATCCCCTATCAGCTTGAATTCACCGAAGGCGGCGGCACCGACGCCGGGCGCATCCACATCCACGGCCAGGGCGTCCCCAGTCTCGTCCTCAGCCTGCCCACCCGCTACATCCACAGCCACAACAGCGTCATCCACCGCGACGACTACGACGCCGCCGTCCGGCTCGTCGTCGCCATCCTCAAAAAACTCGACACCGCCAAATACGAGGAACTGATAAAATGAGCGGCCTGCTGCCCTATAAAGGCGTCTGGCCGAAACTCGACGGCGAAGTATTCGTCGCTCCCGGCGCCCAAGTCATCGGCCACGTCGCCATCGGCCAGGGAAGCGGCATCTGGTTCAACAGCGTCATCCGCGGCGACGACGCCCCCATTGCCATCGGCCGCTACACCAACATCCAGGACGGCTCCGTCGTCCACGTCCAGGACGCCGCCCATCCCACCCACATCGGCGACTACGTCACTGTAGGCCACAACGTCATCCTCCACGGCTGCACCATCGGCGACAACTGCCTCATCGGCATGGGCGCAATAATCCTCACCGGCGCCGTCATCGGCGACAACTGCATCATCGGCGCCGGCTCGCTCGTCACCGAAGGCAAAACCATCCCCGCAGGATCGCTTGCCGTCGGCTCGCCAGCCCGCGTCATCCGCGCCGTCAGCGCCCAGGACATCGCCATGATCCGCGATTCCGCCCGCCACTACCACGAAAAAGCGCACGACTACACAGAGATAAATACTAGATAAATAGGAAAAAGGGGAGAGGTTCACATGGAAAAAACACTCGTACTAGTCAAACCCGACGGCGTCGCCAAAGGACTCACCGGCGAAATCATCGCCCGCTTCGAGCGGCGCGGCCTCACCGTAGCTGCCCTGAAAATGCTCAAACTCTCAAGAGCCAAAGCCGAAACCCACTACGCAGAACACAAAGAACGCCCCTTCTTCGGCGAACTCGTTGACTTCATCACCTCCGGGCCCATCGTCGCCATGGTAGTCAGCGGCGAAAACGCCGTCAAAGTAGTCCGCACCATGATGGGGCCCACCAACCCGGTTGATGCCGCCCCCGGCACAGTCCGCGGCGACTTCGCCCTCAGCATCGGCCAAAACATCATCCACGGCTCCGACAGCCCTGCCAGCGCCGCGCGCGAAATCGAGATATACTTCGCCCCTGACGAAATCCTGCTATAAACAGGGGGTTACGCGATGAAAATCTACACCAAGACAGGCGACAAAGGAGAAACCTCGCTCTACAGCGGCGAGCGCGTCCCCAAGGACAGCCCGCGTGTCGAAGCCTACGGCACCATCGACGAACTCGACTCCGCCCTCGGGCTCGCCCGCGCCCTGTGCGCCAACGCGGAAGTCCGCGCCGCCATCCACGACCTCCAGAAACTCCTCTGGGCCGTCATGGCCGAAGTCGCCACAACCGGCGGCCAGCCGCGAATCACAGATGCTGAAGTGGCCGCCTTAGAGGCAACCATCGACAAATTCGACGCCGCCCTGCCGCCCCTCACAGCCTTCATCATCCCCGGCGACACCCCCGGCGGCGCAGCCCTCGACCTTGCCCGCACCGTCGCCCGGCGGGCCGAACGCCAGCTATGGCGCGTAGCCCGCGCCGAGCCGGTCGGCGAACACGTCCTCGTGCTCGTAAACCGACTGTCAGACCTGTGCTTCACCCTTGCGCGGGCGGAAATGGCCGACAAAAGGTGACCTGTCATGCCCATATACGAATTCAGGTGCAATCAATGTAATGCCAAATTCGAACAACTCTGCCGCCGCGACTGGCAGAGCGGCGTCTCCTGCCCGGCCTGCGGCGGCAAAGACCTCGCCAAAGTCCTGTCAGCCTTCAGCTCGCCCGGCAGCGGCGGCGGCAAAAACTGCAGCGCCTGCTCCGGCGGCAACTGCGCCTCCTGCAAATAGTTGGCACAAGTTTGCCTCTTCCGTCATAAACTTATAGCGAGTACGATGGGGAAGGGGCGAGGAGCAGTGAAGCTGAAAGTCTACTCAATGTCCGTGCCGCGGCCACTGCGGAGATTCTTGCGGATTTTTTGTAAAAATGGCTAAATACGGCAATACTAATAACCGCCTGAACTAGGCGGTTATTAATTTTCAGCCCGCCGCCGGCCGCCCGGTAGCCATATTCTTTCCATCTGAAAAGCAGGAATATTTACATTTGACAGAGAATTAAAAGAACCGCATTTACTCTCGCCGCACTGCCGTGTGGGACAGGAACTATACCAGCAGGGGGGACTTGATTTGAAAGAGTACAAAACCGACAAAATCCGGAATGTGGGCATCTTCGCCCATGGTGGCGCCGGCAAGACTTCGCTTGCGGAAGCGCTCCTTTACAGCACCGGGGCTGTAAACCGCCTCGGCAAGGTAGACGACGGAACGGCCACCACCGACTTCGAGCCAGAAGAAGTCAAACGCAAAGTTACGATCAGCACCGGTCTGGCCCCTTGCGAATGGCGCGACCATAAGATAAATTTCCTCGACACGCCGGGATACGCAGACTTCGTCGCCGAAGTCAAAGGGACGCTCAGGGCCGTTGATGCCGCTCTCATCGTCCTCTGTGCCGCCTCCGGTGTCGAGGTCGGGACCGAGAACGTCTGGAAATTCGCCGAGGAAAACGGCGTGCCCCGCTTCGCCTTCATCAACAAGATGGACCGGGAAAACGCCGACTTCTTCGCCACCCTCGACCAGATGAAAGAGAAATTCGGCAACAACATCTTCCCCATCCAGATACCCATCGGCTCCCAGGACAGCTTCAAAGGCGTCGTCGACCTCGTCAAGATGAAAGCCTACACCCCTGCCAACGCCCAGGGCACCCAATACACCGAAGGCGACATCCCCGCCGACCTCCAGGACAAAGCCGACGAAGCCAGGCTGGCCATGATCGAAGCCGCCGCCGAGGCCGACGACGACCTCCTCGCAAAATACCTCGAAGGCGAAGAACTCAGTGACGAAGAAATCCGCACCGGCCTCGTAAAAGGCGCGGCCCAGGGCAAATTCTGCCCCGTCATGTGCGGCGCCGCCTATAAAAACATCGGCACCCAGCAGCTCCTCGACGCCGTCATCGCCTACGCCCCTTCGCCGGAAAACGCCGTAGCCAAAGGCAATCACCCCGCCACCAAGGAACCTGCCGAACGCAAAAACGGCGACCCCTTCGCCGCCCTCGTCTTCAAAACCACCGCCGACCCCTTCGTCGGCCGTCTCAGCTACATCCGCGTCTTCTCCGGCCAGCTCAAGCCCGACTCCACCCTCTACAACGCCAGCCGCGAAAAGAGCGAGCGCATCGGCAACATCTTCACCATGCGCGGCAAAACCCAGGATACCCTCACCGTAGCCAACACCGGCGACATCGTCGTCGTTGCCAAAATGGCCGAGACCAAGACCGGCGACACCATCTGCGACAAAGACAAGCCCATCGTCTTCGAACAGATCGTCTACCCCAAACCCATGTTCACCATGGCCGTCGAAGCCAAAAACAAAGGCGACGAAGACAAAATCGGCAACGCCCTCGCCCGCATGGCCGACGAAGACCCCACCTTCACCCTCGAAAAGAACCTCGAAACCCACCAGCTTCTCGCCAGCGGCATCAGCGACATGCACATCGACGTCATCGCCGAGCGCATGAAGCGTAAATTCGGCGTCGACGTCAAACTCAGCGACCCGCGCATCCCCTACCGCGAATCCATCCGCTCCAGCGTCAAGGTCGAATACAAACACAAAAAACAGAGCGGCGGCCACGGCCAGTACGGCCACGTCTGGCTCCAGCTCGACCCGCTGCCCACCGGCACCGGCTTCGAATTCGCCGAATCCATCTTCGGCGGCGCCGTACCCCGCCAGTACTTCCCGGCCGTCGAAAAAGGCGTCCGCGAAGCCATGGCCAACGGCATCATCGCCGGCTACCTCGTCACCGACATGAAAGTCACCCTCACCGACGGCTCCTATCACGACGTCGACTCCTCGGAAATGGCCTTCAAGATCGCCGCCTCCGGCGCCATCAAGAAAGGCGCTCTCCAGGCAAAGCCCATCCTCCTCGAGCCCGTCTACGGCGTCGAAGTCATCGTCCCCGAATCCTACATGGGCGACATCATCGGCGACTTCAATAGCCGCCGTGGACGCATCCTCGGCATGGAGCCGATAGGAGGAGGCCTTGGCGTCGTCCGCGCCCAGGCGCCCCTGGCCGAAGTCTTCCGCTACTCCATCGACCTCCGCTCCATGACCCAGGGTCGCGGCAAATTCGACATGAGCTTCGACCACTACGAAGAAGTCCCGCAAAGGATCGCCGAAGGAATCATCGCGGCCTACAAAAAAGACAAAGAAGACGACGAATAAAACTAAGAGCGCCGGATATACATCCGGCGCTCTTAGTTTTCGGCCGTTGATAAGGCCCCATCTGCGGCGTTGCTCCTCGGATGGCCCACTCGACGTACGCAACCAAGTACGCCGTCGCGGGCCATCCTCCGGTGCGCCTTGCATCTGGGGCCTTCTGAACGGCCTAACGCGAAAACGTTGCTTTGAGGATAGGGGAGAACGCAGGAGCATTGCGCCGTTATGGAGGCTGCTACGCGCCGTTGGCGAAGCAGGCCGCTCACGACACCGTAAGATCGACCGTGGATGGTCGATCTAGTCCGCAAGGAGCGTGATGCGACTTTTGCGGACGGTACGGCGGAGTCGGCCCAAGCCATACGGCGCGTAAAGCCGTAATACAGGCGCATAGCCTGCGTTCTCCTCAGCAGAAGCAAAGACACCGCCCAGAATATCTGGCGGTGCAATCATCTGGCAGGGGCGGCTGGATTCGAACCAACGCATGACGGAGTCAAAGTCCGTTGCCTTACCACTTGGCGACGCCCCTAAATGCAGTTTCCTCAAATTCACTATACCATGTAACATTGCATACGAGCAAACAGAAGGACAGACGCTTGCGTCTGTCCTTCTGTTTTTCAATGGTCGGGGCGACAGGATTTGAACCTGCGACCTTTCGGTCCCGAACCGAACGCGCTACCAAGCTGCGCTACGCCCCGGCATTCAACGTTACTTAGTATACACCAAGGCGGCTGATAAAGTCAACTAGATAGACCTGGAAAGAGGGGACTAAAATTATATAAATTACGACCGGAAGATGGACAGGATTTTTCCTATTCTTGGCGAATTAATCAAATTACCACTCTGAAAGCGGGGAAGGTTTAGCATGAGGCGAACGAAAAAGATCGTATTCACCGTCATAATCGCTCTTCTCGTCGCCACCGCCGCCGCATTCGCCGCACCGTCCCCGCAGCTCCTCAAACAGGGGATGAGCGGCGACGAAATATACAAACTTCAGATCAAACTGCTGGAATTCGGCTACTTGGAAGACACCCCCGACGGCACATTCGGTTCGCAGACAAAAGCCGCCGTCCAGGAATTCCAGCTCGACGTCGGCCTCGCCGCCGACGGCGTCGCCGGCCCTGCCACCTTAAAAGCCCTTCGCGACTACAAACCGGCCGCCGGCCAGACGAGCCGCGCCCCGGGCGACAGCCGCAAAGGCCAGCAACTCGTCGCCTTCGCCAAACAATTCGTCGGCGTGCCCTACGTCTGGGCCGGCCGCTCGCCGGGCGGCTTCGACTGCTCAGGCTTCATCTCTTACGTCTACGGCAATTTCGGCGTCCAGTTGCCGCGGATGGCCGACGGCCAGTTCGAAGTCGGCGCTCCCGTAAGCCGCCGCAACCTCACATACGGCGACCTCGTCTTCTTCAGCACCTACGAACCGGGACCGTCCCATGTAGGCATCTACATCGGCGGCGGCAAATTCATCCACGCCAGCTCCGGCGCCGAAGAAGTCGTCATCACCCCGATGAACAAGCAGTATTACCTCGAAAGATACCTCGGCGCAAGACGCATAATAAGATAGCTATACAAAAACCGGGGTACCCCCCCCGGTTTTTTTGCGGCCGTTGATAAGGCCCCATCTGCGTTGTTGTTCTGCCAGCCGCTTGCTAGCGTACGTTCGAGTACGCGTCGCGGCACGACTGGCAGAGCCGACTAGCATCTTGGGCCTTCTGAACGGCCATTCTCGTTTCAATTCTTATTCATCCATTGCCACGAAACTCAGCGTCGGCTCCAGCCACACCTCGAACGTCCGCTGCCACGGCAGGCGGCTTTTCAGCGTCAGCCCGTTCACCACATACCGCTTTCCGTCGGCGCTTAGCACCGGCAGCGACCGCCCGGCCAGCCCCTGGCGCAGCAGCGTATCGGCCCGGTCGGCCATCAGGCCGCTTATCCAGGCATCGACCCGCGGCAGATGTCCGCCGAGATTGTAAGGGTCGACATTATACTTTTTCAACCGCCCGTTGACGTACGGCTGAACATCTTTCTGATAATACCAGTCGTCCAGCATCCGGCTCGTCAAAAACTCCAGCTGATGCCTATACAGCGCCAGCGGCGCCTTATCGCCGCCCTGGCGGTTTAGCGCCGCGGTGAAAACCGCCGCCTGGGATACCGCCGTCCCCACCGAATTGCTCGTCGTGTTCCAGCCGGCGTACGCGATAAGCCGCGTCAGATCGACGCCTTCCCGGATGAGATAGGGGAGCAGCGTCTCCTCGGCGAAGAAATGCTCGCTGAGATCCACCACCCCCACACGGTTGCCTGCCGCCATCAGCTCGCCCACCTCGCGGGCGGCTCCTGCCAGCATCACCGGCCCCGTCCGGGCGGTGCCGACATGGACGAACAACACGAAATCGGCCTCCTCCGCCCGGGCGACCAGCGTACCGCCGAGCAAGCCGACCTTCTCGTCGACCGTACGGGCCACCGAATGGGGCATATACGGCATCACCGTTCCCGGCGCCCCCGCGTGGGAATAGCGCACGAACACCCGCGGCCGGTAGGACGCCGCCAGCGACGCCACCCGACCCAGCAGCGTGAGAGCCACCTCGTCCGTCCCGCGCGTTATGAACACCCGCTCCGCCAGGACTGGCCGATGGCTGACAAAATAATTCAGACGGCTCTTAACCATATTCGGCAGCCCGAAGGGGAAGCCGTCGTCCTGGCCGATCACCAGCCCGGCCAGCACGCCCTCCTCAGCCATTGCCACAAGGCGGAAATTGAGCTGCGTATTGGCCTCGTACAGCGAAAGATAACGGTTCACCACCGCCGCCGGCACCTGAGCCGACACCCGCTCGAGCTTATCCCGGTCAAGCGGGTTCTCGAACGTCAGCACCTCGTCCTTGAGAACCGAATACTCCAGCATCTTTTTCTGATAGCGGGCCGAATCGGCATTGTCGGCGACCAGCAGTCGGGGAATAATACTGAAAGCGTAAATCTTCAGCCGCGGATTGTTCCTGTGCAGCTCCGCCAGCACCCCCAAAGCCGCCTCGGCGTCGGCCGGCGTCCCCTCGCCCAGCCTTGATGCCAGCAGGCCGCCGTGCAGCAGCATATCCACCGAAACGATCGCCGCGTCCGCGGTCGGCGCCTTGTCGCGCAGCCAGTCGCGCAACCCCGCACGATCGGCCGGCGTGCGGTATTTGTCCAGCAGCTCCGGCGGCGGCAGCACGAGACGGATGCCGGCCAACCGGCCCAGCTGCTCAACGAACTGCGTACAGGGCGGGCGGCTGTCGAGCGGCACCAGCAGGACGGTCATGGAATGAGCGGCCGACGCGGGCAGATCCACCGGCCGGGCGGTGCGGATATGGCCGGAATCAAACTGCAGCGCGGCCGCAGCGGACGCGGCCGTCAGGATAATCGCCAGGCAGCACAGGAAACGTCTGAACATAATCCACCTCAGAACTTCTTAGCCTACAACAATTTCGACCCCTGCGTCTGAAATCCTGTCAAGCGCTATTTTACACCGGGAACTTGACAGAAGCTATCACTATTTTGTATAAATGTGGTAAGATATAAAAGATGAATGGTAACAAATAATGCGGATAATAACCGGGACCGCCAAGGGACTTAAACTTAAAACCCCTCGCGGCCATGACGTCCGGCCGACAACCGACAGGGTCAAAGAATCGCTGTTCGCCATACTGGCCGACCGCCTGAATGGCGCCGTCGTCGCCGACCTCTTCGCCGGCACAGGCAGCCTCGGCCTCGAAGCCCTCAGCCGGGGCGCGGCGACCGCGGTGTTTGTCGACGCCAGCCCGTCAAGTCTCGCCCTCGTCCGCGACAACGCCGCCCGGGCCAGGCTTGCCGACCGGGCCGAAATCCTCCGCAAAGACGCCATCGCCGCCGTCGGGCACTTCGCGCGCAGCGGCCGCACCTTCGACCTGATATTCTGCGACCCGCCCTACAACAAAGGCCTGGCCGCAGCCATCATACAAAAAATCGACGCCGGCAACATCCTCAGACCCGGTGGCGTCGCCATAGTGGAACACTCGCGCCACGAGCCGCTGCCAGCCGGCCTGGTGAACCTCACAATCAGCCGAACAGAACGCTACGGAGAAACAATACTCACATTTCTCGAACACACCACCTGAATGGAGGGCTCATCAGTGCGTATCGCAGTATGCCCCGGCAGTTTCGACCCCGTTACCAACGGTCACCTCGACATCTTTGCCCGGGCCAGCGGCATCTTCGACCAAATCGTTGTCGCCGTATTCCACAACCCCAACAAAAAGCCGCTCTTCACCATGGAAGAGCGCGTAGAAATGCTGCGGTTAACCACCGCCCACATCCCCAACGTCAGGGTCGACTGCTTTTCCGGACTGGTCTACGAATATGTGCGCCGACAGAATTCCACCATCATCGTCCGCGGCCTCAGAGCCCTGTCAGACTTCGAATATGAATTCCAGCGAGCCCTGCTCATCAAAAAAATCGACCCCCGGATGGAAACAGTATTCATGATGACCACCGCCGACTACTCCTTCGTCAGCTCCACCGGCGTAAAGGAACTCGCCAGATTCGGCGGCGACATCACCGGGCTTGTACCGGCCGCCGTAGCGAAGAAAATTACCGAGCGGCTTAACCAGGACTGAACCCCGAGGCAGGGGAGGAGGAGAATGGCATGACAGTAGAAGAGATTTTGGAAGAAATGGAAGGCTTGCTCCTGGAAGCGTCGCGGGTGCCCTTCACCAACAAAAGGGTCATCGACGAAGACGACCTCGGCCGCCTGATCGACGAACTCAGAGAAGTGCTGCCCGGCGAACTGATGGAAGCAAACCGCATCCTCAGCGAACGGCAGCGCATCCTGGAAGACGCCCAGAAAGAAGCCCAGGGCATCGTCGACCAGGGAAAAAACTACATCCACCGTCTCACCGACGAGAACGCCATCGCCCGCCAGGCGCAGGAACAGGCCAACGAAATTCTCCAGCAGGCCCACAAGGAATCCCGCGACCTGCGCGGCGACGCTGTAGCCTACGCCGACGACGTTTTCTCCTACCTGGAAGAAAACCTCGTCAAAGCGCTCGAAGTAGTCCGGCAAAGCCACGGCAAGCTTCACCAGGCCAAAAAGGACTAGCCGCCCACCAGGCGGCCTCGGAAACGACACTGCATTTCGGGAGCTCTATGCTCCCTATTTTTTTATCAGCACCCTTGCCCTGCGGCCGGCGTGGCACACCAGCGACAGCGCCACCAGCGTCGCCGTGCACACCAACGCTAAATAGCCCATCTGCTCGAACCTGGTCAACCAAAAGACAGGCGACCACCCTCCCCCCGGCATAACCGCCACCGGTACACTGAACATCGCCGGCATAACACCTCCGGAGCCCATCAGCAGCAGCGTGATCAGCACTGCCAGCACCGCGTGCAGCAAGCGCCCGAAAATATACGGCGTAATCCTGATACCCGACTCGATAACGATGCTGGCCACCTGGCCGTGCACCGACAGCCCGCTCCAGGCGATGATCGCCCCCGCCACCGCCACCTTCTCCACCAGCGGCGCGTCCGCCTGGCTTGCCGCCATCGTGCCGATATCGATCTCGAAAAAGCCGCTGACCAGAGACGGCGCCAGATTGACGCTGAAGCCCACGGCGCTCAGGACCCAGCTGAAAGCCGTCTCCAGCACGCTCGTAACCCCCATCACCGACACAATCCTGAGGAACACCGAGAAAACGATGATAAACCCGCCGATTAAGAGAATAGTATTCATCGACGATTTCACCGCATCGCCCAAAAGCTGCCCCATCGACCGTTTATCCTCCTGCCTGGCGCCGTAAAGGGCGCGGAAAGCGCGGAGCACGATATTGCCTGGCGGCGTCGCCGCATCGGGCGTCTGCCTGTCGCGTCCGCGGGCGTGGAAGCGGAAAATGATGCCCACGAGAAAACTGGACAAATAATGCGCCAGCGCGATCGTCGCCCCCAGCTCGGGCATCGCGAACATCCCCACCGCCACCGCTCCGAACATAAACAGCGGATCGGCCGTATTCGTGAACGACAGCAGCCGTTCCGCCTCCACAGCCGTACACAGCTGATCCTTGCGGAACTTGCTTGTGATCACCGCATCCATCGGATACCCTGACGCCAGGCCCATGCTCAGCGCGAACGCCCCCACGCCGGGAACGTTAAACACCGGGCGCATCAGCGGCTCAAGCAGCACGCCGATAAAATGCACCACCCCCAGCCCCATGAGAATCTCCGACAAAATAAAAAAAGGCAACAAAGAGGGGAAAACGACGTTCCACCAGAGATTGAGCCCCATAATAGCCGAATCGAAAGCGTCTTTCGGGTACTGCACCATTGCCACGGTCACGAAAACCGTGGCGAAAGCCAGGAAAAATGTCAGCAAGCGGGAACGGAAACGCCGCCCTTTTCCCCACAAAGCCATGCGAAATCTCCTCCTCAACCCCGGCGTCTGCTAATATATATATTGGGGCGGGAGAGGTAATATAACCCCAACACACAGCCATAGACAGGAGGCTCACATGACCCCACCGACCATCGGCCTGGCGCTGGGCTCCGGCGGCCTGAGAGGCTTGGCCCACATCGGCGTCCTCAAAGTCCTCGAGCGCGAAGGAATTCCCGTAAACTACATAGCCGGCTGCAGTATCGGCAGCCTCATCGGCTCCCTCTACGCCGCCGGACTGGACAGCGAAACAATATTCAAACTGGCGAAAAACCTCAAACGCCGCCACTGGATAGATTTCGTAATCCCCAAAATGGGCCTCGTCGCCGGCGACAGGACCCTCGAAACCGTAAGGCTGCTCACCCAGCGTAAACACTTCGACGAACTCGCCATCCCCCTCGCCGTCGTCGCCGCCGACCTGAACACCGGCCAGGAAGTCGTCTTCCGCGACGGCGAAGTGGCCCACGCCGTCAGAGCGAGCATATCCGTCCCCGGTGTCTTTGTCCCCTACAACTACGACGGGCGGCTTCTCGTCGACGGCGCCGTCGTCAACCCCACCCCCATGGACATCGTCCACAGCATGGGCGCCGACATCGTCATCGCCGTCGACCTCGTCCCCACCGGCGACGTCGCCGCCTTCGCCAACATCTTCGACGTCATCATCCAGACCATCGACATCGTCGAGCGGCAACTCTTCAAACAGCGCGAACACTACTGCGACCTGCTCGTCAAACCCGACGTCGGACACATCTCCCCCAGCTCCTTCGACCGCCTGGACGAATGTGTCGAACTCGGCGCCAAAGCCATGGAAGCCGGCCTGCCCCAGCTCAAGAGCCTCCTGGCGGACAAACAACATACAACGGCGACTGGCGAAAATCCCGCCCCCCGCGCCGCCACTCAACTTTAGGCATACCAAGGCTGTAAACATCGGTCGCCAGCGTATCCAGAGCCAGCATACCCTGCAGCGGCGTCAGCTCCGTCCCGTACAGCTCGCGGCCGTGCAGAAAATGCGTCGTCTTCGTCACCACCGGCACAGCAGTCGTCCGCGCCACCGTCCTCAGCAGGCGCCTTCCGCGTTCGCCGAAAGCCAGCACCCGCGCATACAGCGGGCCGCTCTCATCCCAGGCCGCCACCTCCGCCCGGCGGGTCATAAGCAATGCATGCACCAGCACCCGCTGCAGGCGGGTCAGAGAATACCGCTTACTCTTCAGGACAGACCATAACTCCTCCAGGCTGCCGGCACCACCGGCAGTCTTAAGTTTATACTCCAGCCCCTCGGAAACATCGGGAAGCTCCGCCAATTCCGCCACACCCGCCCGCCGCAGCGCCGCCAGCACAACCAGCGACAAATCCTCCCACGTCACCGGGCCGCGCCCCTCGGCCAGGCAGCGCGCGGCCAGCTCCCGGCCGGAAATCGGCAATGCCCCGTAGGCCTCCTCCGTCCGGCCGCTCAACAGCGCGGCGCGCACCGCCGTAGCGCTCGCGATCTCCCCCGACACATCCCGGTCGTGATAATGCGCCGCCCGGCGGGCGACAGGGCAGGGGACCATAGACGGTGCGTATCGTTCGATGGCCCGTAAATACTCCACAGCCAGGATATTGTTCGGCGACGCCACCATCGCGGGCGGCAGGCCGCTCGCAGCCGCCAGCGAACGCCCCAGCGCGGCCGCGTAAGTCTCGCCCGCATCCAGCCTGCGCCTCATAACCGTCCGCACCGCCTCATCATCGATCGCCGCCGCCAGGCGTCTCAGCGCACCTAGCTCCGGATGCTCGGCCCCGAAGCTGAGCCTGTCCACCACACCGAGAGCATGGAGGAGGCGGACAGCGCCGGCGGCAAAAAACTGGGCG
This sequence comes from Selenomonadales bacterium, assembly GCA_018434945.1. Taxonomy (GTDB): domain Bacteria; phylum Bacillota; class Negativicutes; order Sporomusales; family UBA7701; genus Anaeroselena. Next base: position 41,714 of record JAHDOI010000064.1, on the reverse strand, counting down.
CTGCGCACCGCGAACGCCGCCGGCAGCTCGAGCACCACATCCACGCCCCCGCGCACCGCCATCTCAGCGCGGACCCACTTGTCGAACAATGCCGGCTCGCCGCGCTGCACGAAACAACCGCTCATCACCGCCACAACCGCCGCATCGCCCGCCTGACGGCGCGTCTCCTCCACATGAAAGCGATGTCCGTTATGGAACGGATTATATTCAGCCACAATACCGACCGCACGCATACGCAAATACCCCCGCACAACATCCTAGTCGCCTCTGCCTTCGCCCTTGGGCGCGCCAAATCCTTCCACCGGGAAATACATATTTTTGATAATAGTTTCACAAAAAGGCAGGGAAAATAACACTGGCGTCGAAGGAAGTAAAAATATATGTTGTCTGGTGGTCAGACCAGATATGACGAATCAGCATTGGAGGAATTGCCATGATAATCTTAGTGGTCAATTGCGGAAGCTCGTCGATCAAATACCAGCTTTTCAACATGGCCGACGAGTCGGTATTGGCCAAGGGCTTGGTAGAGCGCATCGGACTGGAAGGTTCGCTTTTAACCCATCAGCCCGCCGGTAAAGAAAAAGTAGTCCTCACCGCCGACATCAAAAACCACAGCATCGGCATCAAAATGGTCCTCGAAGCCCTCACCCACCCTGAACACGGTGTTCTCAAAAACATGTCCGAAATCAACGCCATCGGTCACCGTGTCGTCCACGGCGCCGAAAAATTCGCCGACTCCGTGCTCATCACCCCTCAGGTCATGGACGCCCTCGAAGAATGCATCGACCTTGCCCCCCTCCACAACCCCCCCAACATCCTCGGCATCAACGCCTGCACCGAACTGATGCCCAAAACCCCTCAAGTCGGCGTCTTCGACACCGCTTTCCACCAGACCATGCCCAAACACGCCTTCCTCTACGGCCTCCCCTATGAAGCCTACGAAAAATACGGCGTCCGCCGCTACGGTTTCCACGGCACCTCGCACCGCTACGTCTCCCAGAAAGCCGGCGAAATGATGGGCGAGCACATGACCAACCTGCGGATCATCACCTGCCACCTCGGCAACGGCGCCAGCCTTGCCGCCGTCAAAAACGGCAAATCCGTAGACACCAGCATGGGCTTCACCCCCCTCGAAGGTCTCGTCATGGGCACGCGCTGCGGCGAGATCGACCCGGCGATCATCACCTACATGATGAAAAAAGAAGGGCTCAGCCCCGACCAGATCGACACCTACCTCAACAAAAAATCCGGCGTCCTTGGCCTTTCCGGCATCTCCAGCGACTTCAGAGACATCGAGGAAGCCGCCAACGAAGGCAACGAACGGGCTCAGTTGGCCCTCGACGTCTTCGCTTATAAAGTCCGCAAATACATCGGCGGCTACGCCGCCGCCATGGGTGGCGTCGACGCCATCGTCTTCACCGCCGGCCTCGGCGAAAACTCCGTCACCATGCGCGACAAGATCTGCCAGGGGCTCGAATACCTCGGCACCCGCGTCGACCCCGTCAAAAACAACCTCCGCGGCAAAGCCGCCGAAATCAGCGTCGACGGCGCAAAAGTCAAAATCTTCGTCATACCCACCAACGAAGAGTTGGTTATTGCCAAGGACACCGAGCAAATCTGCGCCAACCTCGTATAGGTTGCCAAAAACATTGCGGCCGCCCAGCAGCCGCCATCTGCGGCGTTGCTCCTCGGCGGTTTGCATCTGGCAACTTCTGAACGGCCTCGGCATCAACAGTTATAGCTTAAGAGAAGAAGGGGAGGGGAGACCCTCCTCTTTTCATCCTAATTAATAATGAAGAAAACACCTTTTTTCGTCCCTCGAAAAGCAGTCATCCCTGCGGCGAAAACGGCCGGCGATGGGAATAATAACTGATAAGCGGCCGGTTTCTTGACAAACAGCGGTCGTATCGCTATAATAAATGAGGGTTAGGGTGGAAAATGATGAAAATCAACATCGCGCAGCTTAGACAAGCGATTGGCGCCAGCCAATCATTTAGTTTTCATACCCCGGTCGAAGACCTCGCCGGCGAAACCGGCGAACTCTGGCTCAAAGGCCGGATCGAAGTAACCGGGGAAGCAGTCAACACCGGCCGCCTGCTCGCCATCTCAGGCGTCATCAAAGGCGTAGCCGGCCAGACCTGCCACCGCTGCCTGGCGGACTTCACCAGTGAAGCCGTCATCACCTTCAGCGAAAACTTTCGTGAAGAAGGCTCCGCCGCCACCGACCCTGACGCGCTCGTCTACCACGGCGACGAAATCGACCTCGCCGAAATAGTGCGTGAAGCGCTCATCGTCGCCGAACCGCTAAAAGCACTCTGCGGCGAAGACTGCCGCGGCCTGTGCCCCACCTGCGGCGTAAACCGCAACGAAACACCCTGCACCTGCGTCACCACCAGCATCGACCCGCGACTCGCGGCGCTGGAAAAACTACTACCGAAAAAATAGCGCATCCCTACACGATACACAGACACGAACGGCGGCCCCAGAGCCGGCCCGCAAGGAGGTGGATACGGACCATGGCAGTACCAAAGCGCAAAATGTCCAAAGCCCGTCGCGACAAGCGCCGCGCCAACTGGAAACTCACCGCACCCGGCTACGTCGAGTGCCCTCAGTGCCATCAGATGAAAATGCCGCACCGCGTGTGCCCCGAATGCGGTCACTACAAAGGCAAGGAAGTAGTGAAAGCCGCCGAATAACCCCCGCATAAAAAGGCTCCGAATGAGCAAGATAAAAGGCAAAATGCCATTTTTATCTTGCTTTGTTTTTTTCTTGCAAAACACAATAACCCCCGCTATACTAGTAATAGGTTATAAGACTTGCTGATAAAAAAGGTGATAATGTGACACGCCCCGAGAAAAAGCTGCGGCATGAAGCCCTGCTGGAAAAACTGCAAACCAGCCCCTTTATGACCGACGAAGCATTGTCGGAAGCGATGGGGGTCAGTGTCCAGACCATCAGGCTCGACCGCCTGGCGCTCGGCATTCCCGAGCTGAGGGAAAGGACAAAGCAGATGGCCGAAAAAGCGCGCACCAAGCTCAAGGCCATCGGCACCGGCGACGTCATCGGCGAACTCGTCGACCTGGAGCTCGGCCGGTCCGGCATCTCGGTCATGACTGTCGGCGACGACATGGTTATGGAAAAAACCAAAGTCACGGGCGGACACTACATCTTCGCCCAGGCCAACTCCCTCGCCCTCGCCGTCCTCGACGCCCCCGCCGCCGTCACCGGCGTCGCCAACATCAAGTACAAAATCCCCGTGGCAGCAGGTGAAAAGCTCATCGCCAAAGCCGAAGTAGTCAAAAAAAGAGGCAATAAATATTTTGTTTGGGTAAAGACTAGGAACGAAAAACAGGAAGTATTCCGCTCAAAATTCATAATGGTCTCGTTAGACAATGAGGGGAGATAAAATGAAGGTTGCCATCGACGCAATGGGTGGGGACTTTGCGCCAGAGGAAATCGTCCGCGGTGCCATCGACGCCGCCCGTGAATACCATTGTCAGATCGTACTTGTCGGCGACGAAGCCAAGCTGATCCCCCTGCTCGATAACAGCGGCAATTGGCGGGACATAGGCATAAGCGTCCAGCACGCCAGCCAGGTAATAGAAATGACCGACCACCCCGGTGCCGCCGTCAGGAAAAAGAAAGATGCGTCCGTCGTCGTCGCCACCCGCCTCGTAAAGCAAGGCGAATGCGACGTCGCCATATCCGCAGGCAGCACAGGCGCGGCCGTCGCCGCCGCCCTGTTCGGGCTCGGCCGCATAGCGGGCATCGAACGCCCGACCATCGCCACGCCCATGCCCAACCTTGCCGGCACCACCGTCCTGCTCGATTCGGGCGCCAACACCGACGCCAAGCCCAAACACCTCCTCCAGAGCGCCGTCATGGGTTCCATCTACGCCGAATACGTCCTCGGCATCAAAAAACCCCGCGTCGGCCTCCTCAACATCGGCGAAGAAGAAACCAAAGGCAACGACCAGGTACTCGCCACATACCCGCTCCTGCAGCACGCCAAAACCCTGAACTTCATCGGCAACGTCGAAGGGCGCGACATACCCAAAGGCGGCGTCGACGTAGTGGTCTGCGACGGCTTCGTCGGCAACATCGTCCTCAAATTCGGCGAAGGGCTGGCCAGCGCCATCCTCCAACTCGTCAAAGACGCCATCAAAAGCGCGGGATTCCTGGCCAAAGCAGCCTCGCTCCTCGTACTCCCCGCCCTGCGCGGCCTCAAGAAAAAACTCGACTACGCCGAATACGGCGGCGCGCCGCTCCTTGGCGTCGACGGCGGATTCATAATCTGCCATGGCAGCTCCAAAGCCAAAGCCATCAAAAACGCCATACGGGTCGCCAAAGAATTCGCCGAAAAGAGAGTGGTCGACCATATCCGCGAAAACATCGCTAAGGAGGGCAACATCGCCAATGAAGAGTGAAATGGGAGTAGGAATACTTGGTCTGGGAACCTATGTGCCGGAGAAAATACTCACAAATAAAGACCTGGAAAAAATGGTCGACACCTCAGACGAATGGATCGTAGAACGCACCGGCATCCGCGAACGCCGCATGGTCGACCCCTCCATGGCAACCTCCGACCTCGCCACCCGCGCCGCCGAAAAGGCGCTCGCCGAAGCCAAAACCAGCCCCGACGAAATCGAACTCATCATCGTTGCCACAGCAACCCCCGACATGTTCTTCCCCTCGACCGCCTGCCTCGTCCAGGCAAATCTCAAGGCCAACAACGCCGCCGCCTTCGACCTTGCCGCCGGCTGCTCCGGCTTCATGTACGGCATCAACACCGGCGCCCAGTTCATCAAAACCGGCCTCTATAAAAAAGTACTCGTCATCGGCGCGGAAACCTTAACCCGGATAATGGACTACACCGACCGCAACACCTGCGTCCTCTTCGGCGACGGCGCCGGCGCCGTCGTCCTCGGCGAATGTCAGCCCGGCTGCGGCGTTATCGGCTTCAACATGGGCGCCGACGGCGCCGGCGGCGACCTCCTCAAACTGCCCGCCGGCGGCTCGCGACTGCCCGCCACCGCCGAAACAGTTGCCAACCGCCAGCACTTTGTCCACATGAACGGCAACGAAGTCTTCAAATTCGCCGTCAAAGTCATGGGCGAATCCGCCTTCAAAGCCCTCGAAAACGCCGGCCTCACCGCCGCAGACGTCGACATCCTCATACCGCACCAGGCCAACATCCGCATCATCCAGTCGGCCGCCAAACGCCTCAAACTGCCGATGGAAAAAGTCATCGTCAACGTCGACCGCTACGGCAACACCTCCTCGGCCTCCATCCCCATAGCCCTCAGGGAAGCAATCGACGACGGCCGCGTCAAAGACGGCGACGTCATAGTGGCCGTAGGCTTCGGCGCCGGCCTCACCTGGGCTTCGTGCGTCATAAAGTGGTGCAAGGAGGCTAAAACTATTGCTTAAAAGCCGGCTCTGCGAGCTACTGCGCATCGAATACCCCCTCTTGCAGGGAGGCATGGCCTGGGTAGCCACGGCCGAACTGGCCGCCGCCGTCTCCAACGCCGGCGGGCTCGGTCTCATCGGCGCCGGACACATGCCCCCCGAACCCCTGCGCGCGGAGATCCGCAAAGCGAAGGAACTTACCGCCAAACCCTTCGGCGTCAACATCATGCTCATGTCGCCGTTTGTCAGGGAAGTAATGCAGGTCATGCTCGACGAAAAAATCCCCGTCATAACAACAGGAGCAGGCAACCCCGCCGAATACATAGTCGCCCTCAAAGAAAACGGCACCCGCGTCATCCCCGTCGTCGCCTCGGTGGCCCTTGCCCGCAGGCTTGAGCGTACCGGCGTAGACGCCATCATCGCCGAAGGCCTCGAGAGCGGCGGGCATGTCGGCGAAGTCACGACCATGACCCTTGTGCCCCAGGTCGCCGACGCCGTGAAACTGCCCGTCATCGCCGCCGGCGGCATAGGCGACGCCCGCGGCGTCATCGCCGCCTTCGCCCTCGGGGCCGAAGGCGTTCAGATCGGCACCCGCTTCGTCGCCTCGCAGGAATGCACCGCCCATCCCGACTACAAAGCGGCCGTCATAAAGGCAAAAGAACGCTCCACCGTCGTCACCGGTCTGTCCGGCGGCCACCCCGTACGCGTCCTCGACAACAAACTCGCCAAAGAATTCGCCGCCCTCGACCGGCGCGGCGCCCCCATAGAAGAATTCGACCGCCTCGGCGCCGGCAAACTCAAAGCCGCCGCCGTGGACGGCGACATCGAAAACGGCTCAGTCATGATCGGCCAGATAGCCGGCATGATAACCGAAATCAAACCCGTCGCCGCCATCGTCGACGAAATCATCGGCGACATCCCGCGCGTACTCGCCGCCCTCAACCGGCTGTAAACCGTCACACCAACCCAACGGCAAAGGGGATGCATAAAATGATGAAAACCGCCTTCGTCTTTCCCGGCCAAGGCTCCCAGGCCGTAGGCATGGGCAAAGACCTCCACGACCTATACCCCGTGGCCCGGGCCACATTCGCGGAAGCCGACGCCGCCCTCGGCTTCTCCATCACCGACCTCTGCTTCGGCGGCCCCGAAGAAGAACTGCGCAAAACCTACAACACCCAGCCAGCCATCTTAACCGTCAGCGTCGCCTGCCACCGCGTCCTCGCCGAAAAGGGCCTCTCCCCGGCCATCGTCGCCGGTCACAGCCTCGGCGAATACTCCGCCCTCGTCGCCGCCGGCGCCCTCGGCTTCGCCGACGCCGTCCGCCTCGTCCGCAAACGCGGCCAGTTCATGCAGGAAGCCGTGCCGCTGGGCGAAGGCAGCATGGCCGCCGTCCTCGGCCTTGAGCGCGACGAAATCATCGCCATCTGCCAGAAAACCGAGGAGGTGGCCGGCCCCGTCCAAGCCGTCAACTTCAACTGCCCGGGCCAGGTAGTCATCGCCGGCGCCGCAGCGGCCGTCGACGCGGCCGTCGAAGCCCTCAAACAGGCCGGCGCCAAACGGGCCATACCCCTCCCGGTCAGCGCGCCCTTCCACAGCACCCTCATGAAGCCGGCCGCAGAGAAACTCGCCGCCGAGCTGGACAAAATAACCGTCGCCGACGCCGCCATACCCGTCGTAGCCAACGTCGACGGCAAGATAATCACCAAAGGTGACGCCATCAAAGCCTCCCTCGTCCGCCAGGCGGCCAGCCCCGTCCTCTGGGAAGACTGTGTCGCCGCCATCGCCGCCTTCGGCTCCTCCGTATTCGTCGAAGTCGGCCCCGGCAAGGTTCTCACCGGCTTCACCAAAAAGATCGCCAGAGACGCCGTCACCTTGAACGTCGAAGATGACGCGTCCCTGCAAAAAACCCTTGATTATTTCAGGGAGGTTCGCTAAAATGCTTTTAGATGGGAAAGTGGCAATCGTAACCGGCGCTTCCAGGGGCATAGGACGGGCTACCGCCCTGAGGCTTGCCCAGGAAGGCGCCAAAGTAGTCGTTAACTACGCCGGCAACCTCGCCGCCGCCGAAAAAACGGTCGAAGACATCAAACAAGCCGGCGGCGAAGCCATCATCTTCCAGGCCGACGTGGCCGACGCCCAGGCCGTCGGCGAGCTCGTCAAAGCGGCCACCGCCGCCTTCGGGCGCATCGACATCCTCGTAAATAACGCCGGCATCACCCGCGACACCCTGCTCGCCTTCATGAAAGAAGACGACTGGGACGCCGTCATGAACACAAACCTCAAAGGCGTGTTCAACTGCACCAAAGCCGTCGCCAAAACCATGATCAAGCAGCGCGCCGGCAGAATCATCAACATGACCTCGGTCGTCGGCATCATGGGCAACGCCGGCCAGACCAACTACGCCGCCGCCAAGGCCGGCGTCATCGGCTTCACCAAATCGGCGGCCAAAGAACTTGCCGCCAGGGGCATAACCGTCAACGCCGTAGCCCCAGGATACATAACCACCGACATGTCGGCCGCCATCCCCGAACAGGCCAAGGCCGACCTTGCCCAAAAGATACCGTTGAGCCGCCTGGGTAAGCCGGAAGATGTCGCGGAAGCCGTGTTATTTTTGGCATCCGATGCGGCAAACTATATTACCGGCCAAACAATAAATGTCGACGGCGGCATGGTAATGTAACCTGACTACCCAGGATGTTCCGGAAGGAGGTGAACATAATGACGACTTTTGACAAAGTAAAAGAAATCGTTGTCGAACAACTCGGCGTAGACGAAGCCGACGTTACTCTCGATTCCACCTTTATCGATGACCTGGGTGCGGATTCGCTTGATATCGTCGAGCTGATCATGGCCTTTGAAGAGGAATTCAACATCGAGATTCCCGACGAAGCCGCCGAAAAAATCAAGACGGTTAGAGACGCTGTGGAGTACATAGACAAGGAAAAGCAGGGTTAAAAAATTACCTAAAAAAAGAAAGTCCCGTGGAAAATGTTTCGCGGGACTTTCTTCAGGGTAATTGTCCGGCGAATGGAGGAGTTGTTTCTTGAAACTTCCTGAACTGAGGATAGGGAATCTGGTTGCGCGCGTGCCCATCATCCAGGGGGGCATGGCAATCAGAATATCCACCGCCCGGCTGGCGGCCGCCGTGGGTGAAGCAGGCGGCATCGGCCTCATCGCTGCATCCGGCATGACACTCGACGAACTGCGCCATGAAATCCGTCTCGCCCGGTCGCTCACCCCCAAAGGACTTATCGGCATCAACGCAATGGTCGCCGCGAGGGTATTTCCCGACCTTGTCCGCACAGCCATCGAAGAAGGCATCGACGTCGTCGTTGCCGGTGCCGGCTTTTCCCGCGACATGTTCGGTATCGGGAAAGAAACAGGCACACCCATCGTTCCGATAGTATCCAGCGCCAAGCTGGCCAAGATATCCGAATCGCTAGGCGCCTCGGCCGTCGTCGTCGAAGGCAAGGAAGCCGGCGGTCACCTGGGGACCGACCGTTCCATGAAAGAAATCGTCCCCGAAGTCAGGGCCGCTGTCAAAATACCCGTCATCGCCGCCGGTGGCATCATCCACGGGCGGGATATCGTCGAAGCGCTCAAACTCGGGGCGAACGGCGTCCAGATGGGCACGCGCTTCATGGCCAGCGAAGAATCCAATGCCGCCCCCGCCCTCAAGGAATTCTACCTCAAAGCCAAGCCGGAAGACGTAGTTCTTATCAAAAGTCCGGTCGGCCTGCCCGGGCGGGCTGTCAAGAACCCCTATGCCGAGAAAATACTTGAAGGTACGGTCGCCGTCCCGGACTCCTGCGACGCATGCCTCAAACACTGCGAGCGCAACTTCTGCATCATCAAGGCCCTTATCAGGGCCCAGCAGGGTGATACGGAAACCGGTCTGGTCTTTACCGGCGAGTACATTCATAAAATAGACGCCATCCTTCCGGTCAAAGAAATATTCGCCCGCCTGCTCAAAGAAATTGACGATATCAATGACTAACGCGAGGTGAAACACATGAAAAAGCGAGTCGTAATAACCGGCATGGGAACGGTATCGCCGGTCGGCAACAACCTTGAAGACTTCTGGAACTCCTTGCTGGCTGGCAAGTCGGGCATCTCCAAAGTCACCCAGTTTGACGCCAGCGAGTACTCGACCCAGATCGCCGGCGAAGTCAAAGGCTTCGATCCGGGCAGCTATATGGACAAAAAAGAAGCGCGGCGCATGGACCGCTTCACTCAGTTCGCCATCGCCTGTACCCGCATGGCCATTGACGACGCCAAGCTCGACCTCGATAAAATCGACCGCGACCGCGCCGGCACCCTGGTCGGCACAGGCATCGGCGGCATGGAAACCCTCCATGACCAGTACAAAGTCCTGTTCGAAAAAGGGCCAAACCGCATCAGCCCCTTCTTCGTGCCGATGATGATCGCCAACATGGCCTCCGGTCTCACCTCGATCACCTTCGGTCTCCAGGGCCCCTGCCTCACCGTCGTCACCGCCTGTGCCACCGGCACAAACTCCATCGGCGAAGCCTTCAAAATAATCCAGCGCGGCGACGCCGACATCATGGTCTGCGGCGGCACCGAAGCCACGATCTCGCCGGCCGCCATGGCCGGGTTCTGCTCCATGAAAGCGCTGTCCACCCGCAACGACGACCCCGAAAAAGCCTCCCGTCCCTTCGAAAGCGGCCGCGACGGCTTCGTCATGGGCGAAGGGTGCGGCATAGTGATCCTCGAAGAACTCGAGCACGCCAAAGCGCGGGGCGCGAAAATCTACGCCGAAATGGCCGGCTACGGCACAAACGCCGACGCCTACCACATCACCGCCCCCGCCCCCGAAGGCGCCCAACAGGCCAAAGTCATGGCCAAAGCCATCGCCGACGCCGGTCTCAAGCCCGAGGACGTCGACTACGTTAACGCCCATGGCACCTCGACCCCCCTCAACGATAAAAACGAAACCCTCGCCATAAAAGCCCTCTTCGGCGACCATGCCAAAAAACTGGCCATCAGCTCCACCAAATCCATGACCGGCCACCTGCTCGGTGCCGCCGGCGGCATCGAATGCATCGCCTGCGCCCTCACCGTCCAAAACGACACCATCCACCCCACCATCAACTATGACAACCCCGACCCCGAACTCGACCTCGACTATGTCCCCAACAAATCCCGCAAACAGGTCGTCAACGTAGCCATCTCAAACTCCTTCGGCTTCGGCGGCCACAACGCCACCATCCTTGTCAAAAAGTACGTCGGCTAACAACATGGACAGCCGGCAGGAGAGCGGCTCCCTGGACGACCTCGGCCGCAAACTCGGCCTGACCTTCGCCGACCCGGGCCTGCTGCGTCAGGCCCTTATCCACACCTCCTACGCCAACGAGCGCAAAACAGGCCACCTGGCCCATAACCAGCGGCTCGAATTCCTCGGCGACGCCGTCCTCGACCTCGTCATCAGCGAACACCTCTACCGCCGCTTCGCCGGCCTCCCCGAAGGCGAACTCACCAAAGCACGGGCCGCAGTCGTCTGTGAGCCCACCCTCGCCAGAAGGGCCAAAGAACTGGGCATCGGCAAACACCTCCTCCTCGGCAGGGGGGAAGCAGCCTCAGGCGGCAGGGAACGGGACTCGATCCTCGCCGACGCCTTCGAAGCCATAATCGGCGCCGTATACCTCGACCGCGGCTTCAACGCCGCCAGCGACTGCGTCCTCACCCTGCTCGCGTGCGAACTCGACGCCCTCGCCGACGGCGACTTCGGGCGCGACCACAAAACAATCCTCCAGGAACTCGCCCAGAAGAACGGCGACACCAGGATCAGCTACGAAGTCATCGGTGAAAGCGGGCCCGACCACAACAAAACCTTCTCGGTCGCCGTTAGCGTCAACGACATCCGCCTCGGCACCGGCAGCGGCAGGAGCAAAAAAGAAGCCGAACAGAGCGCCGCCCGCCTGGCGGTCGAACAACTAAGCGCCACCGACTGAACGCCATAAGGATGTTTAAAAGCTCCCCGGGGACTTTTAAACATCCTTTTTGCCTTCGCCCGCGCAAAGAGCATCTTATGCAGGAAGTGAAACCATGAAACACCGCATCATCCCCGTCTTCATCCCCCATCAAGGCTGCCCCCACCGGTGCGTCTTCTGCGACCAATCCGCCATCACCGGCGTCGCCCGCCCGCCCGGCGGGGCGGAAGTCGCCGCCCTTATCAGCGAGCGCCTCGCCGCCCCGCGCCGCGAAGGCACCTGGGAGATCGCCTTCTACGGCGGCTCCTTCACCTGCCTGCCCGCCGACCTGCAGACCGAGCTTCTCGCCCCCGCCAAAGCCGCCCTCGACCGCGGCGACATCAGCGCCATCCGCCTTTCCACGCGCCCGGACGCCATCGACAGCCAAACAATCGCCCGCCTGCTCGCCTTCGGCGTCGCCACCGTCGAACTCGGCGCCCAGTCCCTCGACGACGCTGTCCTCACCGCCGCCGCCCGCGGCCACACCGCCGCCCACACCGCCGCCGCCGTCGCCGCCCTCAGAGCCGCCGGCCTCAGATGCGGCCTCCAGCTCATGCCCGGCCTCCCCGGCGAAGACTGGCCCAGCCTCATCGCCACCACCGCCCGCACCCTCACGCTCGCCCCCGACTTCATCCGCATCTACCCCGCCGTCGTCCTCGCCGGCACCGGGCTTGCCGCCCTGGCCGCCGCCGGCGCCTACCGCCCGCTCGCGCTCGCAGCCGCCGTCGCCCGCGCCGCCTACCTCAAAAACACCTGCGAGAATAACGGCATCCCCGCCATCAGAGTCGGTCTACAGGCCAGCGAAAACTTAAGCGGCGGCGCCGTCCTGGCCGGTCCATATCATCCCGCCTTCGGCGCCATGGTCGAAGCCTACATCTTCAAAATCATGGTCGCCGGCCTGCTGGAGCAAACCGGCCGCCACTGTCCTGACGCCATCCTCATCCGCCACCACCCCCGCGACGCCTCCGCCGTGCGGGGTCTCAACAACACCAACCTCCATAGCTGGGCAACGACCTATCGCCTCGCCGGCTGCCGTCTCACCCCCGACTGGCCGCGCCGCGGCGAAATCGCCGTCAAATTCCGCGATCTGACATTTACACTAAATAAAGCGATGATTTTCAGCACTTAAAAAATACCAAAGAAGGAATTTTTAGGAAACGTGGCGAATAGGTTATACCCAACGAAGCTCCAACCGCAAGGAGGTTATGGTATGGAAGTACTCAAAGTTTCCGCGCAATCGAACCCCAAATCCGTAGCAGGCGCCCTCGCTGCCGTTCTCAGGGAGAGAGGCTCTGCCGAAGTCCAGGCAGTAGGGGCGGGAGCCGTCAATCAGGCCATCAAGGCCGTTGCCATCGCTCGCGGCTTTGTCGCGCCCAACGGAATCGACCTCATCACAATACCCGCCTTCACCGAAATCTCCATCGACGGAGAGGAGCGCACCGCAATCCGGTTCATCGTCGAGCCGCGCTGAGCGGAAAAGAAGGCCAGGGGGTCCATCGCCCAGATGGACCCCTTATTATTTTTACCTATTGCCGCATATCTCCCCGGCAGAACAGGGTTTTTGAATAATATGTCGTATATACAATAAGAAGTGGCAAAAAATTGATATCATACTACATCTTGTAGTGAGGGTGGTTTTGGGCTTGTTGCTCCGAAAACTCGAAGCCTATGGCTTCAAATCATTCGCCGAAAAAACCGAAATGGAATTCAAGTCCGGCATCACCGCCATCGTGGGCCCCAACGGCAGCGGCAAAAGCAACATCTCCGACGCCGTCCGCTGGGTTCTTGGCGAGCAGAACATCCGCAACCTCCGCGGCAACAAAATGGAAGACGTCATCTTCTCCGGCAGCGCCAAACGGCGGCCGCTCGGAGTCGCCGAAGTATCCCTTGTTTTCGACAACACCGACGGCCTCCTGCCCCTCGAATTCAGCGAAGTCACCATCACCCGCCGCGTATTCCGCTCCGGCGACGGCGAATACTACATCAACAAAGCCCCCTGCCGGCTAAAAGACATCCACGACCTGCTCCTTGAAGCCGGCCTCAGCCGCGAATCCATGACCGTCATCAGCCAGAACAAGATCGACGAAGTCCTCAACAGCAAACCCGAAGAACGGCGCCTGCTGTTCGAGGAAGCCGCCGGCATCGTAAAATACAAGAACCGCAAAAAAGAAGCCCTGCGCAAACTCGAGGACACCGAGCAGAACCTCACCCGCGTCCTCGACATCACCGCCGAAATCGAAACCCAGCTCGGCCCCATGGCCGAAAGCGCCGAGCGCACCGCCCGCTACAACGAACTCGCCGCCGAGCAGACCGCCTGCCAGGTCACCCTGCTCCTCCACAGACTCACCCAGGCCGAAAAAAACCTCGAATCCGTCACCCTCGAACAGGCCGCCCTCACCGACGAGGACATCGCCGTCAGCACCAGACTGTCCGTCGCCGAAACCGACAAAGAAAAATTCATCGACCACCTCGCCGGCCTCGATGAAAACCTGCGTGACGCCGAAAACGCCTTAACCCAGACCGCCACCGAAATCGAACGCCTCGACGGCAAAACCGCCGTCCTCAACGAACGAATCGGCCAGGAACAAAAGAGCCGCGACCGTATCGTCCAGGACATCGGCCGCCTCGAAACAGAAAAAGAGGAAAACCGCGCCCGCCTCCAGGAATGGCAGGCCAGCCACGCCGGCAAGCACGCCCAGGCCGAGAGCCTCCGCGCCGCCCTCGCCGGCCAGGACCAGGCCCTAGCTCAGGCCGCCGCCGCCATCGCCGCCGCCCAGAGCAAAATAAACGCCGCCAAAGACGAAACCTTCGGCCACCTCCAGGAACTCGTCACCCAGAAAAACGCCCTCCGCACCCTCGAGCGCGACCAGGAAAGCCAAAAGCAGCGCGAAGCGCAACTCATAAAAGAACGGGAAACCTTCGCCGGCCAATTCCAGGAAACCACCCAGTCCCTGGGCAGCGTCCAATGGGAGAAACAGGCTCTCGACCAGGACCTCGCCGCCACCGACACCACCGTCGCCGGCCTCGAAGACCGCAAACGCGGGCAAGACGCCGCCCTCGGCGAAAACAAAGCCGCAGAAGCCCGCCTGGCAGGCGAGATCGGGCAGCTTGCCTCGCGTCTCAAAGTCCTCAGCGACATGCAGGAAGAATACGAAGGCTTCGGACGCGGCCCCAAAAGCGTCCTCAAAAGCGACCGCCCCTGGCGGCAGGGCGTCCACGGCGCCGTCGCTGAAATCATCACCGTCCGCGACCCCCACATCGTCGCCATCGAAACCGCCCTCGGCGGCGCCCTCCAGCACATCATCGTCGCCAGCGACGACACCGCCAAAGCCGCCGTCGAACACCTCAAAAACCACAACCTCGGCCGGGCCACCTTCCTGCCCCTCAACACAATCAAGCCCGCCCGCCCCCGCGACACCGAAACCGCCGCCGCCCACGCCCCGGGCTCGGTCGGCTTCGCCGCCGGCCTCGTCGAATGCGAGCCGCGCTTTCGGCCGATAATCGACTACCTCCTCGCCCGCACCATCGTCGCCGCCGACATCGACGCCGCCCTTCGCATCGCCCGCGGCGCCGCCTTCGGCGTCAAAATCGTCACCCTCGACGGCCAGCTCATAAACCCCGGCGGCAGCATCACCGGCGGCAGCGTCGGCCGGCGCGAAGCCAGTTTCCTCGGTCGCAGCGGCGAAATCGCCGCCCTCAAAGAAACCATGGCCGCCCGCGAGACCGACCTCGCCGCCCGCCGCCGCCAGACCGCCCAGCTCCAGGCCGACCTTGCCGCCCTCGACGAAAAAATCGCCGGCGCCCATAGCCGCCGCCGCACCCTCGAAGTCCGCCAGGCCGAGCTCACCGTCCACGCCGAAAAAACCGGCCAGGAAATAAAACGCCTCGACCTCGCCCTCGCCACCATCGACGGCGAACTCGCCGCCAGCCGCGGCGAAGCGGCCGCCATCGCCGCCAAAATGGCCGACGTCGCCGCCGCCATCACCGTCATGGAAGAACGCGACAACGAGCACAAGCGTCTCATCGACGCCTGGCAGGAAGACCTCAAAAAACTTCAGGCCGACCGCGAAACCCTCGCCGGCGCCCTCACCGACAGCAAAATAAAACTCTCCGCTTTAGAGCAGGAAGTAAATGCGATCGCCGTAAACTGCGAACAATATAAACAGGCCGAAAGCCGCATCAATCGCCAGATCGACGCCCAGCGGAGCGACATCGAACGGATAGCCCAGGAGATCGCCCGCGCCGAGGCCGACCTCGCCGGCGTCGCCCAGGCCAAAGAGACCCTCGCCGCCGAAAAAGCCGCCCAGGAGAAAAACCGCGACACCATCCTCAAAGACAAGCTCGGCATCCTCGCCAAACAGCAGAAACTCGAACGCGAAGTCAAAGACCTGCGCCGCCGCCAGAACGCCAGCCAGGCCCGCCTCCACGAACTCGACCTCCTCGCCGCCAAACACGGCTACGAAGTCACCAACTGCACCGACCAACTCCGCGACCACTTCTGCCTCGACCGCGAGCAGGCCCAGGCCATCTTCCGCGACGAAGATCCCGAAATCCTCGCCGCCCGCGTCGACGAACTCGCCCTCGACATCGAAGCCCTCGGGCCCATCAACCCGGCGGCCATCGAAGAATACGCCCGCCTCCAGGAGCGCTACACCTTCCTCCGCACCCAGTATGAAGACCTCAGCGCCGCCAAAGACTACCTCCTCACCATCCTCAAAGACATCGACGCCACCATGGCCAAGCAGTTTAAGGCCGCCTTCGCCCAGATCAACGACCACTTCGGCGAACTGTTCGTCCGCCTCTTCGGCGGCGGGCGCGCCCAGCTCATCCTCGCCGACCCCAACGACATCCTCGGCACAGGCATCGAAATCATCGTCCAGCCGCCCGGCAAAAAACAGCAGAACCTCGCCCTCCTCTCAGGCGGCGAGCGGGCCCTCACCGTCATCGCCCTCCTGTTCGCCTTCCTGTCCTTCCGGCCCACGCCGTTCTGCGTCCTCGACGAAATCGACGCCGCCCTCGACGAAGCCAACGTCCAGCGCTTCAGCGAATTCTTGCAGGACTACGCCCGCAGCACCCAATTCATCGTCGTCACCCACCGCAAAGGCACCATGGAAGCCGCCGACGTCATGCACGGCGTCACCATGGAAGAATCGGGCGTATCGAAACTGATCTCCGTCAAATTCATGGACAAGGCAGGTTAACGCACCATGGGCTTCTTCGACCGCCTCAAAGAAGGCCTCACCAAAACCCGTAAAGGCTTCACCGAAAAAATCGAGCAACTCGTCAGCGGCTACGCCACCATCGACGACGAATTCCTCGACGACCTCGAAGCCGTCCTCATCGCCGCCGACGTCGGCGTCAAAACCGTCGCCGCCCTCATCGCCGACATCAAAGCCGGCGTAAAAGCCAAACAGATAAACAGCCCCGACGACCTCGTTCCCTTCCTCAAAACCCGCATCGCCGCCATCCTCGCGGCAGGGGAGGGCGCCCCCCGCCAAGCCGAGACCGGCCCCACCGTCATCATGGTCGTCGGCGTCAACGGCGTCGGCAAAACCACCACCATCGCCAAACTCGGCCACTACTACCGCGAACAGGGCCGCCGCGTCCTCCTCGCCGCCGGCGACACCTTCCGCGCCGCCGCCAGCGAACAGCTCGAAATCTGGGGCGGCCGCATCGGCGCCGAAGTCATCCGCCACAAAGAAGGCTCCGACCCCGCCGCCGTCGCCTTCGACGCCGTCCAGGCCGCCAAAGCCAGGAACGCCGACCTCCTCATCGTCGACACCGCCGGCCGCCTCCACACAAAATCCAACCTCATGGAAGAACTCAAAAAAGTCCACCGCGTCATCGCCCGCGAACTGCCCGGCGCCCCCCACGAAGTCCTCCTCGTCCTCGACGCCACCACCGGCCAAAACGCCCTCAGCCAGGCGCGGCTCTTCAAAGAAGCCGTCGAAATCAGCGGCCTCGTCCTCACCAAACTCGACGGCACCGCCAAAGGCGGCGTCATCGTCGCCGTCAAAAGCGAGCTCGGCGTCCCCGTCAAATGGATCGGTGTCGGAGAGAAAATGGAAGACCTGCGCCCATTTGTCGCCTCTGACTTTGCGTCGGCACTCTTTGGCGACCGTTGATAAGCCGCCATCTGCTGCGTTGCTCCTCGTCTGCCATCCTCAGCGTACGTCCGTGTACGCTTCCGGTGTCAGCCTCCGGTGCGCCTTGCATCTGACGGCTTCTGAACGGTCGCGGCGCACAAAACATAAAAACGAAGCACCGGGAATATTCCCAGTGCTTTTTGTTTGCATTATATGCATAGTTATGCTTGCAATAGACTAAAACTCTTACCTGCCGGCCGCTATCTTCAGCAGCGCCGCGCGGTTGTGGCAGTACTCGAACTCCGCCGCCATCACCGCGCCCTTCACCCGTTCCAGCCGGCCCGCATCGCCGCCCGCGCCGGCGGCCGCCAGTCGCCGCCACAGAGCCTGCAGCAGCCGCATCGCCCCCGTCAGGCCGTGGAGATAAAACACCTTCTTGAAAATCAGATTCACGAAAAAATGCTCCAGCATGATATCCGCCGGGTCGAGCGCCGCCACTCCGGCGGCCTCCGCGGCATCCAGCCGGTCGTAATTCCCCCGGATCAGCCGGTCGACCTCCCGGCCGGCGTCCGGGGAAGAGGGGAGGGAGGCCAGCGCGGCCGCCGTCGCCGCCAGGAAATCCAGCCGCCCGGCCACCGTCAGACCGCGGCACTGTATGATATCGATAAAATGATGTTCAAGCTCGAAATAATACCCCAGCACGCTATGGCGCGGCTGCTGGCCGGGGAAAACCTCGGCCGTGTAGGAGTCCGCTTCAAGCGGGATAGGCGGCTCCTCGGCGCGGACCACATTGAGCGGCTCCGGCCTGTCCGCCAGCCGCAGCACCTCCGGGCAGCTGAAACTCAGCGTCAGCTCCACGCCCCTCGCCGTACGCATCGGGTAGCGGGGGAAAAGGCGGCACACCCCGTCCAGATGCTCGTGCCCCGCCTCGCGGTGCAGCAGGCACAGATTATCCTCCCGCAAAAACCAGCACCCGCCGCCCGGCCGCTTTGCGATCGCCGCATACTCCCCGGCGGCCCGCTTGCCCGCCAGCGGCGTAAAAGCCGCCGTAAACTCCCCGGCGCGGCCCGTCCGCGCGAAAAACTCGCGGTTGCGTATATAGCCGGCATCGTCCACCGTCACCAGCCAGTCGTTGCGGCAGCATGTCCCGCAGCAGGCGCAGGTGAAGTGGGGCACAAAATCAAGATAAATAAACATTGGGTGCCTCCGCAAAAGGAAATACGATGTTTATAAGTAATACTTCATCGGTCCTCGTTTTCCTTTTGCTAATTCAAGGGGAGCCGCCCATAAGCGCCCATCTGCGTTGTTCGTCCTCCGGGTGCTCGCTCGCCGTACGTCCGTGTACTGTCTTCGCGAGCGTCCTCGGAGCCGCCTAGCATCTGGGCACTTCTGAACGGCTCCGGCTGTTCAAGTTTAAGGTCATAGGGAAGGGGAAAGCGAAATAAAGAAAAGCCGGCAAACTATACTTGCCGGCGTGCCCGTAGTCAGTAATATTCACCGTCGGACGATAAAATCATCGGCGGAGTCCCGACAGGAAGGATGCCCCAATTAATAGCGATAACCCTCTCTGTTTCTTTATCAAGATAAAAATGGACTTTCAAAACCTCATTCGGTTCTATGTAGCTGAACCATTTATAATGACTTCTCGACCCCGAGTAGCGGTTGGGTTCCCCGTAACACTCCCTGACTCTATCCGCCGAGTCGCCGATACTTATTCCCCTGCTCGTCACGTAATCTTTGCTGTATACCGTAATACGGTAGACATAATCTTGTCCGGTAACATAATTGTGCTCTAAAAAATATTTGGCGTTATTATCAGGTGTAAAACCCAAAGGTTTGCGTACTTGGATGGTTTCGCCCGTGGGGATGAACTTTATAAAATAGTCCGATTCATTCAGAGGGGCGACATTGGCGGAAACAACACCTGCACAAATAGACGCTATCAAAAATAACACAAACATGCGAAATAGCATTTGCTTCACCACCAATAACTACCATTTACCTTATTTTACTTAATAGTATGCATAAAATCAATATTATCCATTAAAGTAATATAGGGGCAGATGAAAAATCACCCGCCCCTATATTACTTTGGGGATAATTAAGGAATTCTACTTGCGTGGTCTGCCAAATCCGTAAAAATGAGATTGCCAATATTCGTTGTTCAAGTCTGCATAACTTACTCCTTTGCTGCTACCCGCATGCCACATTCGATAGAGCCGCCCATAAGCGCCCATCTGCGGCGTTGCTCCTCGGCTGCCATCCTCAGCGTACGTCCGTGTACGCTTCCGGTGACAGCCTCCGGTGCGCCTTGCATCTAGGCACTTCTGAACGACTCCGGCTGCTCAAGATTAAATGGAAGGTGGGAGAGGAGATACGTGAGAACAAAAAAACTCCCGGAGAAAATCCGGGAGTTTTAGAATTATTTTACACTTTTTCTTCTTCATCCTCATATTTTTCTTCCATAGCATATGAATCTTGAATATACTGCATGTCAGATATTATTTCATCAAGTGAACGCTTAAAAGCCGCGTCTTCCTTTCGACTGAATACGTTAAAAACAATACCTACTATAAAAGAAGACACAAGCACAACCCAATGTGCAGTATAAATCCATTGTGCGACCGAGGCAGAATTGCTAATTGAAATTAAACTTAATAATGCAGAACCTGATATTCCAAAGGCTGCATATGCTTTGTTTTCACTATCTCGACCTCCTCTGCCACAAGTCCTAATTTTTTCTTTTAGTCTATCCCAATCAGTTGTTGGAATAGCATATGCATCCTGTTTTCTGGGAATCTTCACAGATAGATCTCTCGATAAAGTAACGTCACTCATTTTTCCATCCCCCTCGGGGAAGTTTCCTTGGTATTAGAATTATCTTGTTTCTTGGTTGATTTGAGAATGGATAATACTTCATCCTGAGTGTAAAGACCGCTTTGAAAGATATTAAAAAAATGTGCATGTCCACATTTTTTACACGTGACAACAATAACAGGGAAATGGATAGTTGAATTTTCTACTGACAACTCGGATAGTGAAAAAATTGTATCATTAAATTTCCAATCATTGGACGAGCATATTGGACATTTGCGTGGCGAAGTCCAAATTTTTTCCATGAATAAATCGAATTTTTCCTTTGAAAATTTCAATGATATCACCTATCTTTTGTATATATAATTAAAATTATTGTAACATCCTGGCAAAATAGTGTCAAATTGCCACGATTTTTCCCCAAAAAGAACAAGACTTTGTTGTACAGTCAATTTGCGATTCCAAGCTGAATTGATAACCCCCCCACCCTTGACAGCCGCCGCATTTTCCTCTATACTAATCAGGTGTAAAGGTATTTACCTTGTCAGCGAGGTAACGCAAACATGCTCGATAAGGTACTGAGGATAGCCGAACTGTACGACTTCTACGGCGCGCTGCTCACCGACAAGCAGCAGCGCTGCATCGAAATGCACTACCTCGGCGACGACTCGCTCGCCGAGATTGCCGAGGAATTCCAGGTCTCCCGCCAGGCCGTCCACGACATCCTCCGCCGCGGCGAGTCTCTCCTTGCCGAATACGAGGAAAAGCTCGGCCTCGTCGAGCGCCACCGCCGCGACCTGGCCGTCATCGCCCAGGTGCGCGCCAGCCTCGAAGCCCTGCCGGCCGAAACCCGCAGCCTGCCCGAGACCAGGCAGGCCATGGAACTTCTCCACAAACTGACCGACCGCTGAAAGGAGGCCCCTCATGGTATTCGAAGGCTTGGCCGATAAACTCCAGCAGACATTCAAAAAACTCAGGGGCCGGGGCAAACTGTCCGAAGCAGACGTCAACGACGCTATGCGCGAAGTGCGCATGGCCCTCCTGGAGGCCGACGTCAACTTCAAAGTCGTCAAAGACTTCGTCGCCAAAGTCAAGGAACGGGCCGTCGGCCACGACGTGCTCGAAAGCCTCACCCCCGCCCAGCAGGTCATCAAAATCGTCAACGACGAACTGACGAACCTCATGGGCGGCACCCAGAGCCGGATCGCCATCTCGCCCAAGCCGCCCACCGTCGTAATGCTCGTCGGCCTCCAGGGCGCCGGCAAGACCACCACCGCCGGCAAGCTCGCCCTCCTGCTCAAAAAGCAGAACAAGCGACCCCTGCTCGTCGCGGCCGACGTATACCGCCCGGCGGCGATCAAGCAGCTCGAAGTGCTGGGCGAAAAGCTCGAAATCCCCGTGTTCACCCTCGGCGACAAGGAAAAGCCGGTCGTCATCGCCAAAAAGGCAGTCGAGCACGCCCAGGCCTACGCCAACGACATCGTCCTCATCGACACCGCCGGCCGGCTCCACATCAACGCCGAGCTCATGGACGAGCTCAAAGCCGTCAAACAGACCGTCCGGCCGCACGAAATACTCCTCGTCGTCGACGCCATGACCGGCCAGGACGCCGTCACCGTCGCCGAAAGCTTCAACAACGACCTCGGCCTCGACGGCGTCATCCTCACCAAGCTCGACGGCGACGCCCGCGGCGGCGCGGCCCTGTCCGTCAAAGCCGTCACCGGCTGCCCGATTAAGTTCGCCGGCATGGGCGAGAAGCTCGAAGCCCTCGAGCCCTTCCACCCCGACCGCATGGCCTCCCGCATCCTCGGCATGGGCGACGTCCTCAGCCTCATCGAAAAAGCCGAGCAGGCCATCGACATCGACAAAGCCCAGGCGCTGGAGAAAAAGCTCCGTAAGGAAGAATTCACCCTCGACGACTTCCTCGACCAGCTCCAGCAGGTCCGCAAGCTCGGCTCCATCGACCAGATCCTCGGCATGATTCCCGGCATGGGCGGCCTCACCAAAAAGCTGCAGGGCGCCGAATTCGACGAAAAGCAGCTCAAGCAAGTCGAAGCCATCATCCGCTCGATGACGAAAAAGGAGCGCCGCGACCCCAACATCATCAACGGCAGCCGCCGCAAGCGCATCGCTGCCGGCAGCGGCACCCGCGTCCAGGACGTCAACCGCCTCTTAAAGCAGTTCGCCGACGCCCGCAAAATGATGAAACAGTTCCAGCAGCACCAGAAAAGCGGCAGAAAAGGCGGCTTCAAACTGCCTTTCATGCGATAGAAAGAAATCCCGCCCCCAGGCTTGGCAGCCTGATAAACGACGCAGAAATGGTAATTCTATTAAGGAGGTGAATTGTTAAATGGCGGTCAAAATTCGACTCAAACGCATGGGTGCCAAGAAAAGCCCCTTCTACCGCGTAGTCGTCGCCGACGCACGTTCCCCGCGGGACGGCAGGTTCATCGAAGCCCTCGGCCACTACGACTCCACCACCGAGCCGGCCATCATCAAGATCGATGAGGAAAAGGCCATCGCGTGGCTGCAGAAAGGCGCGCAACCCACCGATACCGTTAAAGACCTCTTCGGCCAGGCCGGTATCATGAAAAAGTGGGATGAAGTCAAGCGCTCCAAGAAAGAGGCGTGATAACTAATGAAAGAACTGATAGAAGTTATCGCCAAATCCCTCGTCAAGAACCCCGCCCAGGTAAGCGTCACGGCCACTGACGACAAAGGCGTCACCGTCTACGAGATCAGGGTCGCGCCGGAAGACATGGGCAAGGTCATCGGCAAACAGGGCCGCATCGCCAAAGCGCTGCGCACCGTCGTCAAAGCCGCGGCCACCCGTGACAACCAGCGGATCATGGTGGAAATCATCTGAGAAGGTGCTGAAAAGAATGGAAAGCATGACTTTGAAATGCCCGGTGGCCGTCAAGGCCAAAGTCACCGAGCAGCTCAAGGGCCAGATGGCGGCCGAGATCCAGGACGCCATCCGCAAAGCCGACATGGAGCTGCAGCAGATCGAATTCCACGCCAAGCGTGTCCTGACCGAGCAGGCCAAGATCGACGCCCAGGGCCTCACCGCCCTGCGCCAGCAGATCGAAGCCGAGAAGGCCAAGCGGGTCGAATTCAAGACCCACATGACCGAGAAGCTCAAGGAAACGGCGGCGCTCGAAATCGGCGCGGAAATCGTCCAGGGCACCATGGAAAGAACGGTCACGGTCAGCGTCGGCGACAATCTGCATGAGATAATGGCCGCCGAGATTTTGCTCGAAGACGGCAAGATCATCGCTTTCCGCTCCTAGCCATGACAGACGCGAAACTGATAGCGATAGGCAAGGCAGTTGCCCCGCACGGCGTGCGGGGTGACGTTCGTGTTATCCCGCTGACCGATTTCCCCGATCGCTTCCGGAAAACGAAGAAAGTGCAGCTAGAGGACGGCCGCACTCTCGACATCGAGGGCGTCAAATACCACAACCAGTATGTCCACATCAAATTCCGCGGCATCGACGACCGCGACGCCGCCCAGGCCCTCAAGGGCAAGCTCCTCAAAGTCGACCGCGCCGATCTCGTAAAGTTGCCTGAAGGCCATTATTACATCTTCGACATCGTCGGCCTGAAAGTCTTCGACGAAGCCGGCGCCAATCTCGGCACCGTCGCCGACGTCCTGCCCACCGGTGCCAACGACGTCTACATCACCGAACGGGAGGGCCAAAAACCCCTCCTCATTCCCGCCATCAAGGATGTCGTCAAAGAGATCGACGTACCCGGCGGCAAGATGACAGTAAGATTGCAGGAAGAATGGGATTGACATGCGTATCGACATTGTCTCGCTCTTCCCAGAAATGTTCGCCGGCCCACTGGGCCACAGCATCATCAAACGTGCCTGCGACGCCGGCCACCTGACCATCGGCGTCACCAACCCCCGCGACTTCGCGGAGGGCAAGCACCGCATCGTCGACGACACGCCTTTCGGTGGCGGCTCGGGCATGGTCATGAAGCCCGACCCGCTCTTCGCGGCGGTCGAAAGCCTTACCGGCGAAGACACCGGCCGGCGGCGCGTCATCCTGCTCTGTCCGGGCGGCAGCCGCCTCGACCAGGCCAAGGTGCGCGAACTGGCCGGCTACGACCATCTCGTCCTCGTCTGCGGCCACTACGAAGGTGTCGACGAGCGGGTCAAGGAACACCTCGCCGACGAAGCAATCTCCATCGGCGACTACGTCCTCACCGGCGGAGAACTGCCGGCCATGGTCATCACCGACGCCGTCGCCCGCATGATCCCCGGCGTCCTCGGCGCCGCCGACGCCGCCGAACACGACTCCTTCGCCGGCGGCCTCCTCGAATACCCGCAGTACACGCGGCCGCGCGAATTCAGAGGCTGGGAAGTGCCCGAGATCCTCATCTCCGGCGACCACGCCAAAATCGCCCGCTGGCGCCGCAAGGAATCGCTCAGGAGAACCCTGGCCGTCCGGCCCGACCTTTTGGACGAAATCAAACTCGAAGGCATGGACGCCGTCCTGCTCAAAGAAATCCTCGCCGAGCGGGAGGGGGGCTGACATGGCCGCTCCCGTCTATATCGGCCTCGTCCATTACCCCATCTACAACAAGAACGGCGAAACGGTCGCCACCGCCATCACCAACTTCGACATCCACGACATCGCCCGCACCGCGCGGACCTACGACGTCGCCCGCTATTTCGTCATCCACCCCCACGAAAGCCAGGCTGACCTGGCGCGGGAAATCCTTGCCTACTGGCGGGAAGGCTATGGCGGCGAATACAACCCCGACCGGCGCGAAGCCCTGTCGGTGCTGGATATCGTCCCCGACATCCCCGCCGCCGTCGCGGCCATAGCCGCCGAAACGGGGCGGCCTCCCGTCGTCGTCACCACCGACGCCCGCCGCTACGCCAACACCGTCAGCTACGCCGGCCTCCGCGCCCGTCTGTCGGAGAACGACCGGCCGTGCCTGCTGCTGTTCGGCACCGGCTGGGGCATCGACAAACAGGTGATGGCAAGCTTCGACCACATCCTCGAACCCATCTGGGGCAGGGGCGAATACAACCATCTACCCGTCAGGGCGGCGGTCGCCATCATCCTCGACCGGCTGCTCGGCGACGCCTGGTGGCAAAGCGGCGGCCAGAGGGAATAATTGTTGTCATTTGGGCAAACATATGTTATAATCCATCTGTGTAAAACGGACGGTCCGCTGCCCGCTGCGGCATGAACGTCTAGAATGAGGAGGAACCCCCTTGGACATTATCAAAGCACTCGAGCAGGAGCAAATGCGCAGCGATATCCCGGTATTCAAGCCTGGCGATACCGTCCGCGTCCACGTAAAAGTCGTGGAAGGCACCCGCGAGCGTATCCAGGTCTTCGAAGGCGCCGTCATCCGCCGTCAGGGCAGCGGAGCCCGCGAAACCTTCACCGTCCGCCGCATCTCTTATGGCGTCGGCGTAGAACGCACCTTTCCCGTCCACTCGCCGCGCGTCGAGAAAATCGAAGTGGCGCGCCGCGGCGTCGTACGCAGGGCCAAGCTTTACTACCTGCGCAACCTGACCGGCAAAGCGGCCAGAATCAAGGAAAAACGCTAGCGAAACTGGGACTGGCAGCAGTCCCTTTTTCTTCATCCCTTGGCAGCTGCCCGTGCCTTTCGGCCAGGCGCCGCCAAGCTTCCAATCGGCAGGGAGGTATACCGTTGAAAACATCTCTCGGCGAGGAAATCAAGGATTGGGTAATATCAATCCTGATCGCAGTTGTCCTGGCTTTCTTCATCCGTTATTTCATCGTCGAACTCTACATGGTCGAAGGACCGTCGATGCGCCCGACGCTCGTGAACGGCGAACGGCTTGTCGTCAATAAATTCCTCTACAGGTTCAAAGAACCCGAACGGGGCGAGATCATTGTTTTCCGCTACCCGCGCGACCCCAGCCGCGACTTCATCAAGCGCGTCATCGGCGTGCCGGGCGACACAATCGAAATCAAGGAAGGCCGGGTTTTCCTCAACGGCCAGCTGCAGAACGAGACCTACATACTCGAAAAAACCCGGGGCTCTTACTCGATGGTTACCGTGCCCGCCGGCCACGTTTTCGTGATGGGCGACAATCGGAATAACTCCGAGGACAGCAGGTTCCGCGACGTCGGGTTTGTGAGCAGCGAGCTGATAAAAGGCAAGGCGGTGTTCGTTTTCTGGCCTGTGGATCACCTCAAATCCCTGCCTTAGACCGTCTGACATTTTCGTGCATTCTCTGGCATTTTCTCGTGCTCTAGCTGACATTTTCTCGAACATCCCACCCTGGCAATTCTTTGACATGGGTTGTGAAGAATAAGACGATGCATATCAACTGGTTTCCCGGCCATATGGCCAAAGCCCAGCGGATGATCCGCGAACAGCTGAAATTGGTGGACGTGGCCATCGAGCTTCTTGATGCCCGCATACCGTCCGCCAGCGCCAACCCGGTCATCGACGAGGTGGTCGGCGACAAGCCGCGGGTAGTGGTGCTTAATAAGGCTGACCTGGCCGACCCGGGTGGTACGGAGCGGTGGTTGGCCTTTTTCCGCGCCCGCGGCCGGGAGGGTATCGCGGTCGAGTCTCTCGGCGGCGGCGGTACGAAACAGCTCGCCGCGCGGGTGGAGAAGGCGGCGGCGCCGATGCTGGCCAAGCTGGCCGCCAAGGGTATCAGGCCGCGCGCGGTGCGGGCGATGATCCTCGGCATCCCGAATGTCGGCAAGTCTTCGCTGATAAACCGCCTGCTGGGAACGGCGACGGTGCGGACAGGCGACAAGCCGGGTGTCACCCGTGGTCAGCAGTGGATTAAGATCGGCCGCAATCTCGAATTATTGGATACTCCGGGGGTGCTGTGGCCGAAGCTTGAGGATCAGGAGGCGGCTTTCCGCCTGGCGGTTACCGGCGCGATCAGCGACAAGGTCTTCGACCGGGAGAAGGTGGTGGCTGTGCTGCTGAAAATGCTGCGCGGCGATTACCCCGACCGGCTTATGGCCCGGTTCAACCTTACCGGGCCGCTGCCTGAGGACGGCCTGGAGCTGCTGGCGCTCGTGGGGGCGCGGCGCGGTTGCCTCAGGAGCGGCGGCGCCGTCGATTACGAGAAGGCGGGCCGGATCGTGCTGAGCGAGTTCCGCGACGGCAAGCTGGGGCGGTTTACCCTCGAGCAGCCGCCGGAAATATAGGATAAACGTAAGTGTCGACCCTCCGGGTCGGCCTTTTTTTATGCCGGGAGGATTTAGGTTATCAGCCAAGAATATTATTAGGACATATATTTTTCGCCGTTCGGAGGGATAGCCGTGGCAAACGGCCGGATGACGGTGGCGGAGGCGGCGGCTTTGCTGGCCGCCGAAGAAGTCGCCCCGGAGACGATAGAGGTGCTGTGCGCCGATCCGCGGGCAGCCGTGGTCCGGCTTGTGGCCCGCTGGCGACGCCGGCGGGAGGCCGCGGCCGCCGAGGAACGCCGCCTCGAGGAGCTTTACAGGTATGAGCGGGCGCTCTATGGCCAGGGCAGGAGGCTGGTGGCCGGCGTCGATGAGGCCGGCCGGGGGCCGCTGGCCGGGCCGGTGGTGGTCGGGGCCGTGATCCTGCCGCCGTCGTGCCGCCTGCCTGGGCTCGACGATTCGAAGAAGCTGACGGCGGGTGAGCGTGAAGACCTGTATGAGCGCATCAAGGCGACGGCGGTGGCGGTCAGCCACGTTGTCGTCGGTGTGGAGGATATAGACCGCCTCAATATCTATCAGGCGACCGTCCAGGGCATGTACGCCGCCGTTGCCGGCCTCGCGCCCGCCCCGGAGGCTGTGCTGGTCGACGCCGTGCCGCTGAAGTTCCTGACCGTGCCCCATCGGTCGATCATCGGCGGTGACGCTCTGAGCGCGTCGATCGCCGCCGCCTCGGTCATCGCCAAGGTGGAGCGCGACCGGATAATGACTGCGCTCGACGCGGAGTATCCCGCCTACGGTTTTGCAAAACACAAGGGCTACGGTACGCCCGAGCACCTCGCGGCCCTGCGCGTTTCGGGGCCGTGTGCCATCCACCGGCGGAGTTTCGCGCCGGTAAGGGGGGAGGGGAGTCTGTTTGATGAAGATTAACGCCGGTTTGCCGGTCGACCCGGCGGCCACCGCCGCGATAGGCGGCCAGGCCGAGACTGCGGGCGGCCCGGCGGCGTCTTCCGCGGCGGCTCTCCGCAGCAAGGTCGAGCTGATCGCCGACGGCAATATCAAATTGCTGCTCGACGCCCTCGGCAAGACGCTTGGGGAGTTCAACAAGCTGGCGGGCGAGCTGCCGCCGGAGGTTGCCAGGGCGGCGGAGAATTTCGGCCGCGCCGCAATGGGAGCTGATACGGTCGTGCCGCGCGGTTTGGCGGCGATGGTGCGCGGGGCGCGGAGCGGCGGGGAGACGATGGCCGCTTTCGCGCAGACGATGGCCGATGCGGCGGTGCTGAGCGAGCTTTTTCCGGAGGGCGTCAGGCCGGAGACGGCGGCCGCTGCGAAGGCCTTCGCCCAGGCTGTCGGCGGTGGCGGCGATTTCTCGGCAAGGCTGATGGCGTTGGTCCGCCAACTCGTCGATTCTCCGGAGGGCGAGTCGCCTGCGCTGGCGTTGACGAAGGCGATGTTGGCCGATCTTCCCGAGGATTTGCTGACGCCGGGCGCGCGCCAGGATATCGCCAAGGCGGCCGCGGCGCTTAGCCGTTCAATCCCCGAGAAGGTGAGCCAGGCGGCCGCGTTTCACAATCTGCCCGAGCTTGAGGAGACGGTGATGTGGCAGAAGGTGGCGGACAGCCTGCCGTGGCTGAAGATGCCGAAGGAGACGCTGGAGCAGGCGAGCCGGACGCTGCGGGAGATGGCTGCCGCCGTCCCCGCGTCAAAGCAGTCCGCCGCCGAGACGCCCGGGGGCCAGAAGGTCCTGGTGTTCACCATGCCGGTTATTTTCGCGGACGGGCGGTCTTACCCGGCGTATATCCATATTTCCCGCGACCGGGAGCAGGCGGACAACCCCGCGGCGCCGGTGCGGGAGACATGGCTGAGGATGTGTGTGGCCACCGACCACATCGGGGCGGTGGATATGGTTTTCCATCTTCGCGGCCAGCAGCAGCTGAGTATCCGCGTTACGTTCTCGAACCGCGAGGCCGGCGAAGAGTTCCGCGGCGTCCTGTCCGACCTGCGCGGCTCGCTGGCGGAGTCCGACCTGGTCGTGACGGATATCGCCGTCGCGGCCACGACCGAAAAGTAAGCACCGAGGTGGATCATGGCCGAGCCCGACAAACCCCGCAAGGAAGCGGTGGCCATCAGGTATGACGGCAAGGAAGACAAAGCCCCCAAGGTCGTCGCCAAGGGGGCGGGAGTCGTCGCCGACCAGATATTGGCCACTGCCGAGAAGCATACCGTTCCCGTCTACCGCAACCGAACGCTCACCTCTATGCTGATGGCGGTCGACCTGGACCGCGAGATCCCGCCCGAGCTGTATAAGGCGGTGGCCGAAGTGCTGGCTTATGTGTACCGTCTAGACCAGAAGAGGCGCAAGCGCTAAACCTGGAGGACTGTTATGCGACGGATATTGCTGGATAACGTCACCTCGGGGATGAAGCTGGCCAAACCGCTTTACACGGCCGACGGCAAGATACTGCTCAATGCCGGGCTGGAGCTGAAGGAACGCTATGTCGGGCGGCTGCGCGATCTCGACGTGACCTATGTGTATATCGAGGACGACCTTACGGCCGACATCGACGTTCCCGACGTGGTCAGCGAGCAGGCCCGCGTCGAGGCGGTGGCGAGCGCCAAACAGGTTATGGATCAGATCAGGCTCGGCCGCAAGGTGGACGCCAGCGAGGCGAAGAGGATCGCCAATACGCTTGTCGACGAGCTGTGCCGCAATCACGGAACATTGGTCAATTTCATCGATATGCGGACAAAGGCGGACTATATTTTCAACCATTCGGTCAACGTCTGCATCCTGGCGACGCTTACTGGCATCAGCCTGGGCTTCGACGAGCTGCGCCTGCGCGATCTGGGCGTGGGAGCGCTGCTGCATGATATCGGCAAGCTGATGGTGCCGCAGGAGATTCTGAACAAGACCGAGCGCCTGACCCTGGCCGAGCTGGAGGAGGTCCGCAAGCATACAGAATACGGCTTCGATATTCTGCGCAAGAATCCTGACGTAAGCCTGATGTCGGCCCACTGCGCTTTCCAGCATCACGAGCGCTACGACGGCAGCGGCTACCCCCGCAGCCTCCGGGACAAGGAGATCCACCTGTTCGCCCAGATCGTAGCCCTGGCGGACGTTTACGACGCGCTGACTTCGGACGTCATCTACCGCAAGGCTGTGCCGGTCTACGAGGCTTTGGCGATCATCACCAAGGCGGCGGGCATGTATTTCGATCCTGAGCTTGTCGATCATTTCGCCGGCAATATCGCCCCATATCCGATCGGGTCGGTGGTGCGGCTGAGCAACAACCACACCGGCGTGGTGGTGGATATGTCGCACGAGAGCAAGACCAAGCCGGTCGTGCGGATTATCGCCGATGAGCAGAAGCGGCGGATGAACAAGATCGTGGAGATCGACCTGTCGAAGAACAGCCAGCTGTATATCGCCGATGTGGCCGAAAGGTAGGGCGGCGATGGAGCATATCCGCACCGGCGACGCCGGCGAGTCTGCGGCCGCCGAACATCTGAAAGCGTCGGGCTACGCCATATTAGCCCTGAAGTACCGGGCGAGGCCCGGTGAGGTCGATATCGTGGCCTCCCAGGGCGGAACCTTTGTGTTCGCCGAGGTGAAGACGCGGCGGGGCGGGGCGTACGGCACACCGGCCGAGGCGGTGACGCGCCGCAAGCAGGAGAAGTTGATGGCGACGGCGCTGTGCTATATGAAGCAGCACGGGCTGTACGACAGGCCGATGCGGTTTGACGTGATCGAGGTAATGATGACTGGCCGCGAGGCGAGGATTAATCATATTGTGAACGCGTTCGGGCGCTGAGAAGCAAAATAACCAGATATTACGTTGAGTCCGATGGCTTTCCCGGCGAAAGTTGGATAGCCGCTTGCGTGTCTCCGGCTGAACGCGCCGTAGACTTGCGGCTGGAGCCGTATAGGCAGCAGGCTAGTCGGCCTTGCAACTCATGCGCCACGGTTGTGAGCCTTTTGCCACTACGCAACCAGAATAACATACACCCAAAAGATAACCTCCGCAAATTATCGGGGGTTTTTCGTTTTTCATCCAGTGTTTGGCAGGCGGCCGGGAGTAACCGCGCGGGGGGAAGGGTCATAGGATAATAATGACTCTGGATAAAGGAGGAATGGGCATGGGTCGTGGCTTTGGCGGCTGTGGTTGCGGTGGCGGAAGCGGGATCGTGGTTGTGATCATAATCATCATCCTGCTGCTGCTGTTCCTGGGAGATGAAGACAGCTGCTCCATCTGACGGAAAACGGTAACCCGCCGGCGTGAAAATTCTGCGCCTGCAAGCAGGTACTTACAGCAATAGGGCTTTTCCCCCTGTCGATATCGCGGCGAGCCCTCCGAGTATGCCGCGGCGTCTGCCGCGTGTGCCCGGAGGGCTCGCCGCGTTTTCTCAAGGGTTCCTCTTCATGGCTGTGCCGGTTTTCGCTTCCCTGTCGGCCTTCGATTTCTTCTTCTGGCCGTCCTTGTTGCCACCCATGTGCGTCACCTCCAGGGTTATTATTTTCCTGCGACGTCCGGGAAATACGGCGGCTAACGCAAAGGAGCGGCAGAGTGCCTGATTCGAGGGAGGTATTTCGCCGCCGCTGTAGAATTTAACCATCCAGGCGGTCTGCGGGCCGCCAGCGAAAAATAGGAGGTAAAACTGTGCTCGTTATCGTGCAAAAGTTTGGTAGACGGACGGCTGTTTTCGTCGCCGTTCTGTTGATGGCAGCATTATTCCAGACGCTTGTTCCCGCGGGGACGGCCAGCGCGGCGCCCGCCGGCGGTATCGGCTACGTCGATGTGGTACTGCTGATGGTCCATCACCCGGATGCGGCGAATGTAGATGAGACAATGAAGGCCGCCGCCGAGGAGGCGCAGAAGGAGTTCGCCGCCAAGTCGGCCGGGATGAGCGACATCGATAAGCTTGCACTGATGAACCAGATGCAGTCGCGGCTCGACGCCCAAGGGACGGCGCTGACCGAGGAACTGAGGGCCAAGGTCGCCCGGGCGGTCGGCGAGGTGGCAGCCCAGAAGGGTCTGCACGTGGTTCTCGATAAGAGCTTGGCCATCTACGGCGGCGAGGATATCACGGCGGACGTCGGCAAGAAGCTCGCCGGCCAGTAGTGAACACCCGTAATGGGTGTGAAATACGCGAACAGCCCCCGCTTTTTAAGCCGGGGGTTTTTTGTTGTCTGCCTGGCAGCTTGGTGGAAGCTTCCCAGGCAAGGAAGGATATGGTCGTTTTCCCTCGAAATGTAAAATAAAATGACTGACTGCCGCTTATCATCGCCGGTAATGCGGCTTGCGCGCCTGACGCAGCAACCGATCCATGAGGGCGACGGAGAGGTAGGCCCAGGCGGTGGTCGTCACGGTGACGGCAAGGAACCAGCCCGGCCGGATTACGATCAGTCCATGGACGGCGCAGGCGAAATACAGGAGGAAGAGGGCGGCGGCCGCCAGAGCTTTGCGGAGGGGCCCGGACCGCGCATAGTATATGTACATCGCGGCGGCGGCGCCGGGGACGGCGTAGACGGCCAGGACGAGCAGATAACGGCTGGCGACGGGGTCGGACAGTAGCGCGGCGTTGAAGGAAAGATGGCCGGAGACCATGAACGCCCATACGACCGTGACGATGTAGAGCGGGAAGAGTCCGATGAAGATGCAGCCGTAGAAGACGGCGGGGCTGACGCCCCTCAGCAGGAAGGCGTGAAGGGTTTTCGCGAGTTGGAAGTAGAGGGAGAGGCCGATGACGGTCATCCAGGTGCTGTACCAGTTGTGGCTGTATATGCCCAGGGCGAGGAAGATTTCTTCCACCAGGCCGTAGGCCGCGGCCAGCAGGAACGACCAGCGGAAGCCGAGGCCGAAGAGGGCCACGAGCAGCGCTGTGGCGGCGACTGAGAACTGCGAGAAGAGGTTGCCGGCCAGCACGCGGTCGAAGGGGTCCGGGCTTGTCTGGAGGAGCATCGGGTAGTAGGTGTAGGCTTTGCCGAATATGAGGATCATCGTTTCGAAGCACAGCACTATGCCGGCGAGGATGAGGTACAGGCCGGCCGCAAGCCGGCGCTTTCCGGACAGGACGAAGGCTGCGGCGAGTTCGCCGACCGTCGTTAGGCCGAGGAGAATATACCATATGGTGTATGTCCAGAAGTGGTCCATGGTTTATGTACCTTGTTTTGCTTTGCCGGTTGCCTTGGTATTATTTCCGTTTGCGGACGAGAAATGCTTTTTCCAAGCGAATTATTTGCCGGCGAAGGACTAGAGGTTAACGATGCTGAGTGCGGGAGGTATGCGGCCATGTCATACGCGCAGGTTTACGGCGCGGCGACGCTGGGGATCAACGGCGCCCTCGTGACGGTGGAGGTGGATATCGCGAACGGTTTGCCGGGGCTCGATATCGTCGGCCTGCCGGACGCCGCCGTGAAGGAGTCGAAGGAGCGGGTGAGGGCGGCGATCAAGAATGCCGGCCTGGAGTTCCCCGTACGCCGGGTGACTGTAAATCTCGCGCCGGCCGATATGCGCAAGGACGGCTCGGGGCTCGATCTGCCGATCGCCCTGGGGATACTGGCGGCCAGCGGGCAGGTGGACCCGGAGGTCTGCCGCCGGGGCGTGTTCGTCGGCGAATTGTCGCTGGAGGGGCGGCTGAGGGGGATCGCCGGTATCCTGCCGATGGCGATGGATATTGCCGCTCAAGGCCTGGGGCCGGTTTTCGTCGCGCCCGACAACGCCCAGGAGGCGCTGTTCGCCGGACAGCTGACGGTTTTCGCGCCAGCGACGCTGGAGGAGGCTGTGGCTCACCTGCGTGGCGAGCGTCGTCTCGCCGGGGCGGCCAGGGTGGAGCGCCCGCCGGCTGAGAGCGGGCCGGGCGACGATATGGCCGAGGTGCAGGGACAGGCGGCGGCCAAAAGGGCGCTGGAGATCGCCGCGGCCGGCGGCCACAATGTGCTTAAATTAGGACACATTACCACGGGTTGCTTTATTGAAGGATGAAGGGCTTCTATGACAAGCGCGCAAAGTAAAATTAAAATAGTAAGAGGGAGTTGATTAGCGTGGAATGGCTTTGGACTTGGGGCGGTCGGTGCTTTGGCTATCGGGACGGTGATAACCTGTGGACTTACGATGGTCAACATGTTGGCAAATTTTATGGAAATGAGGTTTACGGAGCCAATGGACGTTACTTGGGTGAGTTAAATAACGGCCGGTTAATCACTAACTCAGGTAAAACGTCTTGGACTAAGAGCAGTTTCTTCCCCTCTGGAAGCAGGGCAGGCTACGCGAAATATGCTGATTATGCCGGGTATGCAATGTATGCCGGATATACAGATTTCCCTTCGCTAGAGAGGAAGTAATCCAAGAAAGGCATGTGCCCCGCCATCGGCGGGGTCTTTTTTGTTTATTCGCCAAACCACTTACTCACATCTACAAAAAACGTGGAAAACATTTCCACGATGTTGTAAAATGCAGATGAGGTGCCAATTAAAGCACCTGCAGGCTGTACGGCCAGTTAAGAATCCAACCACCGGGATACCCAAAAACAATCAAGTTGGGGGGGCTAAGCAACTGTGAGAAACCCACCATGGCAACGTGATGAGTTGATTTTGGCATTAGACTTATACTTTCGTGCCGGGCGTACCGTTTTAGATGCAACACGGAAAGAGGTCATTGAGCTAAGCCGCATACTCAATGAGTTACCTATATACCCGACCCGACCTGATGCCGAACACTTTCGCAATCCCAATGGGGTAGGCATGAAAATGTCGAACTTTTTGAGGTTTGACCCCAAGTACGCCGGTAAGGGGCTGGTTCGCGGCAATCGGCTTGAAAAAGTGATTTGGGACGAGTTTGCTAATGACCCAGCATACCTCCGTAAAATTGCCCAGAGCATCATGGACAGCGTGGCGTTGAAAACGGCGCTGCCTGCCCCCTACGAGGACGAAGATGAGTTTCCGGAAGGCAAAGTCCTTTATCGGCAACATCGTACACGCGAACGTAACCGCAATCTGGTCGAGCAGGCTAAAAATCAAGCGGCCGAGCAGGGCCAGTTGCGGTGTGTCGTCTGCAGCTTCGACTTTAATAAAGTATACGGCGATCTGGGCAAGGGCTATATTGAATGCCATCACACGGTGCCTATCTCTGAGTATGCTGACCGAAAAACAACAAAAACCAGTGAGTTGGCACTCGTCTGCTCGAACTGCCATGCAATGCTTCACCGGAGGCGGCCTTGGCTATCCATCATGGACTTAAATGCAGTTATAAGCCATCCGAAATAAGAACGGCTTCGGGAAGCTACGGACATCCTCCGAAAAGCGGTTCTGAGGCGTCCTAAAGGGTCAGATTACATAGGGTGCCAAGGCTGCGCGGCAAAATAATGTGGGCCTGCCATATTTTGAAGGGCAATAAGACGGGTTGTCGAATACCAAATGTTGTAAGAATATTTGTGCTGAATAGAGGGGTGTAATATGGCAAAAGACTGGGAGGCCGTTTTAAGAGGCTGGGCAAAACCTGCAAGCGACACTGAGGAAGAAAAATGCAACAATGCAACGAGTATGATAAAAGATGCCATATCTACAAATATGGCACACTGGAATGTTGAGGTTTTTCCCCAAGGGTCATATCACAACAACACAAATGTCCGTCAAAATAGCGACGTTGACATTTGCGCATGCCTGAAAGATTCTTTCTTTTACCACCTGCCGACCGGGTATACAGCACAGCAATTTGGTATTGGGCCTGCACCAATCACCTTTTCAGATTATAAAAACCTTGTAGAAGCCGCACTGGTCGCTAAGTTCGGTAGGCAAGGGGTGCGGAGAGGAAACAAGGCCTTTGATATTCATGAGAATACTTACAGGGTAGACGCTGACGTAGTACCTTGTTTTGAATATAGAGAGTATACCGGGAATTTTGACAGGTACGGAAACGCCGAATACTTGTCAGGCGTTGAGTTTGTTAGTGATTCGGGCCTGTATGTTATTAATTGGCCGCGTCAGCATTATGATAACGGAGTTTTGAAAAACCGGCAAACAGGTAATAGATTTAAGTATATTACACGGGCAATGAAAAGACTCCGATATGAAATGACCGATATTGGTTATGATTCAGCTAAACCAATACCTTCTTTCTTGTTAGAGTGCCTATTTTGGAATGTCCCCAACGATGGATTCCAAGCCGAACAGTATTTTGATAATGTTCGCTGGTGCTTAGCCTATTTATGCAACGACACCGAGAACGATGAATTATGCGGTACGTGGACCGAGGTCAATCAAGTAAAGCCACTCTGGGGGCTAGAGCAAGCGTGGACAAGGGCGCAGGCCAAGGCCTTTTTGGAGGACACATGGTGTTACATAGGGTATCAATGAGGGGGTGGGTACAAGCTTGCTTACTTTTAACTATAAATATTTACTAATGCTTGCTGTGGTGATTACCGTAGTAATTTGGATGATTATCATGGGCTGGTCAGGTACTGATATTGGGTGGAATACTACAACAGCTTCGAAATTGTGGACGGCCCTTGGAGTAACAGTTTCCATTCCGCTACCGCTCTTTACATCATGGGCGTGGAAGCTACCGATTTTTCAACGTTGGCTAGTCCTAGTTCCTTATGTACAAGGCACATGGAAGGGTGTTTGTCAACCTAATTGGGTTGACCCAGTAACAGGTAAACAGACTCCGCCTGTGGAGATTTACCTTGTGATTAGACAGACACTGTTGACCTTGAGCTGCACGGCTTTTACGGAAGAATCGTCAAGTGTTAGCCTAACTTCATCTTTTTGTATTGATGAGGCGCAGGGACAGCGCGGCCTTTCCTACACATACAGAAACCGGCCAGAGCCAAGCATTCGGGGAAGAAGCCCACTGCATGAAGGAACTGCGGTACTAAGCATTATTGGGACACCTGTAAGACAGCTAAACGGCGAATACTGGACCAACCGCCAGAGCATAGGCGGCCTTTCATTTGAATTTTTAACCGAGCGGCTTGCTGAGAGCTTTGTGGAGGCAAAAAGTTTCCACTGTGGCCCTGCCGTTGGGCATGAGACTGTTTCAGCACATAGTACCAGTATAGGCGGCTGAGAAGTTCGCTGGCAAAAGCCAGATTCAAGTAGGTATTAAGGAATTACATATGACCACTGACGGCGCAGGATAATTTGTTGTCAGCGGTCTATTTTTTTAAAACAACTACAGTCTTGGCTCACCCGCGCAATATAATGAGTAGGACAGCTTGGTCCTGATTATACGGCGAGGAGTGACGATATGAAAGCAGTACATGGTACCTATCTGATTACCCTGACCTATGACGACAGTAAAGTTGCTTTTGACCCAGCAGCCTACCAGCATCAGAAGCTCAGCCAGATTGACCCTGTGACCATACTACGGGAGTACAGACTGGTGACACGAAAAAACCTAAATGCGCTCCGTGCCAGCCTTCAACGCCACGCCGGTACGAAGCTAGGCAGTGGTTGGGCTGGTGCGGTAATTCTTTATCCATCTTGCACAAGGGGGGTAAAGGATATTGAGCTACTAAGGGCACTGGGTCTGCCAGTACCACGCTGTCCTGACAGATTACATATTCACGGCATTATAGAGGGTGTCCGGGCGTCTACCATTGGCCACTGGATAGAAAGGTATTGGAGGGCGCGTCATGGGCTAACTGAACTATGTAGGTCTTCTGATGCCGCTCATAGTCGCTGGTTCAGGGAGTACGCTGCCGCACAGTCACTTTACGAAATGGATATTCCCCTAAATTTAGAATTCCGCAATTACGGTCGGAATTATTATGCTACAGCGACTGATGGGCCAGATATACGTGATTGCGGCATATTGTGATGAGGAACTGGATTGTAGCCTTGTTATATATAGTGCCCTATGCTGCCTAAAGGCTGTCAACTGCTGATATACCAGCTTCTTTGGGTGAAGTTGCGCGGCGATTGCACAATTTTTCACCAAACACCCGTTTGCACATTGAGCTACTGAGCAACGCAGACACGGCTTCGCGGTGATATGGGAGTTGCACATTAGTTTTTGATGTGCAACTCTTTTTTAACGCCGGGCGTAAAGTGATGAATGAGTTTGTCGTCCATGCCTGCAGGAGCCTGTGATTGCTTAAAATGTAATATGTGCAGCCTCAAACCGTGTCAGCATTGGAGTCGGGCTAGTCGGACATAAGGTTATGTGCATAAAGTTAATTATTTATCCATGGATAACACTTCTTTTTTATTTAATCATGTGCTAGATTTAATGACAGGTACAAACTTATAGGGAGTGGCGATGACGTGGCAAAGCGCGACAGATTATGTCAGGACAATGATACGAAGGCGGCACTATACATACGGGTATCCTCCCAACGTCAAGCAGAAGAAGGCTACGGCTTGGAAGCACAAGAAAGAACCTTGCGTCAGTATTGTGAGTTTATGGGCATGAGGGTATACGATGTTTACCGTGACGAAGGTATTAGCGGCAAGACGGTGAAACGGCCAGAATTGCAAAGGCTGCTCAATGACACGGCGGCTGGAGCTATTCAGAAGGTTGTAACGCTTAAACTTGATAGGATAAGCCGAAATGTCAGGGACATGCTGAACATCACGGAGGAGTTGGAGAAGCACGGAGTGGCCTTTATATGCGTCCGGGATAATATAGATACAAGCAGCGCAGCCGGTAAGCTCATGAGGACCGTGCTGGCCGCCATTGCAGAATTTGAATCCGACATAGCCGGGGAGCGGACATATGCCGCAAAGCATGAGCTTACTCTTCAAGGACGGTACGCAGGTGGCAACATTCCATTCGGCTATGATTATGATAAGGGCGACCGTGCTTTTGTAGTCAATGAAGCCGAGGCAGCGATCGTAGAGCGGGTATTCGGAGAGTATCTGAACGGTGCGACTACCTATAAGATAGCCCAGCAACTCAACAAGGAAGGTATACCGACCAAACGGGGTGGCCGATGGCAAGCGGTGCAGGTTGACCTGATTCTCCGGAATGTGTTTTACACCGGGCAACTCCATTGGATTGGAATTATCTATAATGGCAGCCATGCCGCCATCATTGCCGACAGGCTGTTCAACAAGGTCCAGCGTAAACTAAATGCAGCATCATCAAGCGGCCAGCGGGCTTCCAACGCCTTCTGAGCCGCTTGTTATTTACCGGGTAGTAGAACCTGCAAACGCAGTTCAAGGCGCTCTGGGGCGCACTGACGGGCCTCAGCTACAGAATCAAGCCTGCCACGCAATATAATGTATGAAGGCCAAAATACAAAGGAGGCATAGAAGATGCAGATAGCTGTATATGCAAGAGTAAGCACAGATAGCACCGACCAAGCCAACTCATTGGAGAATCAAAAAAGCTATTTTGAGCGAGCCGCTAGTGAAAACGCCAGATGTCAATTGTATAATATCTATGCTGATGCCGGACTTACAGGGACAAGATTAAACAATAGACCTGAATTTAGAAAGATGCTATATGATGCAGGTATTGATATTATTGAAGTCTATGGTAATAAGCACGACAAGAGGCTATCAAAAAAGCATGTTATTTTTGAGGTCAGCGATAGGCAACCGGCATTCTCAGAAATATGGATTAAAAATACTTCACGTTTCGCAAGAAACACCTTATCCTTCGACATAATAAACAAGCTCCGGGCAAAAGGTGTAAATATATGGTTCATGGAACAGAACCTAAACACTAAGGAGATCGGCAGTGATTTACTACTAAAGCTGGTTCAAATATTTGACGAACAGGACAGCCGGGATAAAAGCATCAAGGTGCGCACAGGCATTAAAGAAGGCGCACGCCGGGGTAAAATCAATAGTAATAGTAAATTGTTTGGCTACAAATACATCCAACACGAAAACAGGCTGGAAACTATTGAAGATGAGGCGCAAGTGGTGCGGCTAATATTTAGCCTATATGCTGGCGGCAAAGGTATCCGCCAAATAATAAACTACTTGACCGACTATAAGCACTTCACTAGGCAAGGCAAGACTTTCGGCAAAACAACCATATCAAGGATTTTGGAACAGGAGAAATATGCGGGCATTAACGCTCGCTTGAAATATGATACCGGGGAAGTATTTAATAAAAACAGTTATGCCAAAGTAAGGCCAAAGTCAGAATGGATTGTAGTGGAAACTGACAAGATACCTGCCATTATTGACGAGGAACTGTTTTACCAGTGCGAAGCAATACGGCAAGGTCGGGTAAACTACCAAAACCAAGTAGGAGTCTATAAAGGCATTTCCGACCACGCAGGTATGATTTATTGTGGTATATGTGGCGCAACTTATAACAGTAATAATGACAGAGGGCGGCGGTTCTATAACTGCTCAACTAAGAAATCGCATGGTACTGGGGCGTGCAGTTCCAAGAATATTGGTCTGAGAACGCTCGATAGACTGCTGACGGGGGAAATGTATTATTTCGCAAAAGGCGCAGCAGTACAGGCAGGGCGTACTTCCCTGACAGCACTTAGAAAACAACTCGTGGAGCAACTAGAAAGCACGCCAACCCAGCGAATTAAGGCGCTTGAAAGTGAAATATCCAGCATCGAGGGGGAGGAAGACTTGTTGACCAAAGCCTACATGAAGCGCACCGTCAGCGAAAAAGGGTTTGAACGGCTTAACTTGCCGCTCATGCAGGCCAGAGAGAAGTTGGTGGCCGAGTTGAAATCGTTAACTCAACCAAAAGTTGAGGTCGAGGGGAAAATAGCCGAGATAGACGCGGCACTTAGGCGTTTGGATAATATGGTTCTGAAAGAGGATACGCCCCGTGCCGAAATACTTGCTGATATTAAAAAAATCATTGTACTGCCGGGGAACCGCTTGGAGATAATTTTCAGACGATTCATTGACGAAGACAAGGTTAAGATTGATTATACTAACTTCACCCTTACCTATGATGAGTAGCTGCAGCATTAAAGCCCGGCAGGTGATAGACTGTTTGGCGAAGAATAATGAAACACCGAATTTTTGGTAACAGAGGTAATTGACCTTTTTACTCAAAATATTTTGAAGGGACTTTTAGAAACATGAAATACGCATTGATTAATGGTGAGAAATCTGAAGCGATTAAAGGAGCTAAAGGGGTCTGTCCTAATTGTGGCTCAGTACTAATTGCAAAGTGTGGAGAGGTCAAAGTTAATCACTGGGTGTCAATTTGCACAATAAAACCACCATTGTTTTGCACGATAAATTAGTGGCAAATGCGTCGTAATTTGCAATTGGAACAGGGTGAAGAATCTGGGTGGCCTACCATATTTGCACGCAGAAGCGGCATTGTGCAAAGCAC
>JAHDOI010000031.1 GCA_018434945.1 Selenomonadales bacterium | reverse complement strand
TCCCTCTTGTCGCATTTGCAGGATAATCCGCTCAGCCGATTGTATATCTGTCCTTTTCCGTGACATACAAAACCTCCTGTCGTAGTTATCCTACAACAGGAGGCTTTTTTGCTCAATGTCCGTTTTTTCGGGTTCAGTTCACCGTGTGCGACGGTCTTCTCTTTTATCAATAACGGCGGAAACCCTTCCGCCGTTTTCTCCTACCCGAATTACGCTGCGGCCACCGAGCGTCCGCCTAAAGTTTCGGCACTTTCACAGTCGACACCATCAGCCACGACAATATCAGCAGAATAAACGCCTGCCCCGTCACCGGCACCACCGGCGCGAAATACGCGCACGCCGCGAGGACAGGTCCGGCCACCGTTATCGGCAGACCGACGAAGTGGCCCCTGACGCCGGAAATATTGAAACGGGCCAGGCGGAGCGCGCCGCAGACCGGAAAGACGGTCGCCAGCAGATAACCGCTCCAGCCGATATCGGCGAAGACGAGCTGGTAGACGACCAGCGCCGGCGCCACCCCGAACGAGACAAGATCGGCCAGGGAATCGAGCTGTTTGCCGAATTCGCTGGCGACATTCAGCCGCCGCGCCACCCGGCCGTCGAGGCTGTCGAACAGCGCCGCGCCAAAAATCAGCGCGACGGCCAGCGCCCACTGCTCGACAAGGGACAGCAGGATAGCCACCAGGCCCGCGGACAGGTTTATCACCGTCAGGACATTGGGGATCCAGCGACGCGGCATAGAAAACCACCTCAAGCCGCGGAAAGCTCGGCACCGCCCCCGCGGTTCCCGAGCTTTCCGTAAAATTCACTTCTTGGCGGCCACCCTGGCCATAAACTTCGCGTTATCGACGATATACCGCTCGTGGCGCCCCTCGCCGACCTTCTCCCGGTCGTCGAAGGCTTCCACGACAAACGTCAGCTTCTTGCCGGCGACCGCCACCAGCTCAGCCCTGGCCCGCACGGTCATCCCCACCGGCGTCGCCGCCAGGTGGGAAATCTCCACCCGCGTGCCCACCGAGCCCTCGCCATTGGCGAGAAAGGGCTTTATCGCCGCGATAGCGGCCTGCTCCATGAGGGCGACAAGCAGCGGGGTGGCGAACACGGCCGCTCCCTCGTTGCCGAAGCGCTCGGCGGTATTGTCGGCCGTCACGGCCACGGCCGCTTCACCGACAGCCCCTGCGGTCAGCGCGTTCCCCATATTTCGTCGTCCCCCCGGCGGAAAGTATACACAACCTTCGGTCCCGGCTCGTCGGCGGGAGTGGGGATGGCGCCGGCGGGCGCCGTGATCGTCGGCTCCTCGGCCGACGTCTCCTTCTCCTCGATCTTGCCGTTGTCCAGCAGCTGCTGGAGCTCCTCGCCTTCCAGCGTCTCGCGCTCGATCAGCGCGTCCGCGATGAGATGGAGCTTATCCATATTGGTCTTGAGCATCTCTTCCGTCTTGGCGTAGGCATCCTCGATCAGGCGGCGGACCTCCTTGTCGATCGAGTAGGCCACCTCTTCGCTGTAGTTGCGGTCGCGGGCGATATCGCGGCCGAGGAAGACCTGCTGGTCCTGGCGCCGGCCGAAGGTGATCGGTCCCAGCACCTCGCTCATGCCATACTCGGTGATCATCTTGCGGACAAGCTCGGTGGCCCGCTCCAGATCGTTCTGGGCCCCGGTGCTGATCTCGTTGAGCACCAGCGCCTCCGCCACCCGTCCGCCCAACAGCGTCTTAAGCTGATCGAGCAGCTCGGACCGTGTCGCGTAATAACGGTCCTCCTTGGGAAGCATGAGCGTATAGCCGCCAGCCCGCCCGCGGGGGATGATGGAAACCTTGTGAACAGGGTCGGTATGGGTCAGCATCATGCCGACCAGAGCGTGCCCGGCCTCATGATACGCGGTGAGCTTCTTC
This sequence comes from Selenomonadales bacterium, assembly GCA_018434945.1. Lineage (GTDB taxonomy): Bacteria > Bacillota > Negativicutes > Sporomusales > UBA7701 > Anaeroselena. Next base: position 68,861 of record JAHDOI010000031.1, on the reverse strand, counting down.
TCCTTGTCGCTGATGACCTTGCTCTTGCGCTCCGGGCCGGCGACGACGCGCTCCACCGACTCCTCCAGCTCGGGCATGTCGATGCGCTTCTTGTTGCGGCGGGCGGCGAGAAGGGCGGCCTCGTTGACAAGATTGCTCAGATCGGCGCCGGTGAAGCCCGGCGTCCGGCGGGCCAGCACTTCCAGGCTGACGTCCTTGGCCAGCGGCTTGCCCTTGGTATGGACCTTGAGGATCTCCTGGCGGCCCTTCACGTCCGGACGGTCGACCACCACCTGGCGGTCGAAGCGCCCCGGCCTGAGGAGGGCGGGGTCGAGGATATCGGGGCGGTTGGTGGCGGCGATGATGATGATCCCCTCGTTGACACCGAAACCGTCCATCTCCACAAGCAGCTGGTTGAGCGTCTGTTCGCGCTCGTCGTGGCCGCCGCCGAGGCCTGCGCCCCGCTGCCGGCCGACGGCGTCGATCTCGTCGATGAAAACTATGCACGGCGCGTTCTTCTTCGCCTGCTCGAACAGGTCGCGCACCCTCGAGGCGCCGACGCCGACGAACATCTCGACGAAGTCGGAACCGCTGATGCTGAAAAACGGCACCCCGGACTCGCCGGCCACCGCGCGGGCGAGCAGCGTCTTGCCCGTTCCCGGCGGCCCGACCAGCAGCACCCCTTTGGGGATGCGCGCGCCCAGGTCGTTGAATTTCTTCGGATGCTTCAGGAACTCGACGACTTCCTCGAGCTCCTGCTTGGCCTCGTCGGCGCCGGCGACATCCACGAATGTCACCTTCACCTTATCCTCGCCGTGCAGCTTGGCGCGGCTCTTGCCGAACGACATCACCCTGTTGCCGCCGCCCTGGGTCTGCTGCATGATGAAGAACCAGACCCCGATCAGCAGCAGCATCGGCAGCACGGACGAGAAAATGGTCGTCCACCATGGCGGCTGCGGCGGCTGTTCGGCCTTGATATCGACGTTCTTCTCCCGGAGGGCGCCGATCAGCGTCGGATCGTTGGGAGTGACCGTGGTAAACTCGGTGCCGTCTTTGAGTTTGCCGCGGATGGTGTTATCCACTATCGTCACGCCCGCCACCTTTTGTTCTTCGACACTGTGCAAGAACTGGGTGTAGCTGATTTCCGTCTTGGTGGTCGTGCGCGAGGAGTAATAGTCGATTATCGATATAGCGATGATGATGATGAGCAGATAGAAGCTCACATTACGGAAAAACTTGTTCAAAAATTAAACCCCCTTTCACTGGAGCTGAAGCGTAAAAAGCTATTGTTCCATAGGAGATAATTATATCACAAATAAACTCCAGTGACAATCCAACTCCTGCCTGCGGCCGCAGCCGTCATTATATCCTATGCGGCGCCTAGCTGCCGTAGGCCTCGGGCCTTAGCACGCCCACATACGGAAGATTGCGGTACTTCTCCGCGAAATCCAGGCCGTAACCGACCACGAAATCGTCGGGGATTGTAAAACCGTTGTAATCCACCGGCACATCCACCTTGCGGCGGGAAGGCTTGCTCAGCAGGGTGCAGATCCTCACGCTCGCCGGCCGGCGCGACTTCAGGTTCTCGAACAGGTACTTGAGGGTCAGGCCCGAGTCGATGATATCCTCGACAATCAGCAGATGCTTGCCGGCCACATCCTCGTCCAGGTCCTTGACGATCTTCACGACGCCGCTGGAATGGGTAGACGCCCCGTAGCTCGACACCGCCATGAAATCCATCGTCACCGGCCGGCTGATCGCCCGCGCCAGGTCGGCCATGAAAATCACCGCCCCGCGCAGCACGCCGACCATGAGAATATCCTTGCCGGCGTAATCGGCGCTGATCGCCTCGCCCAGCTCCTTTATCCTGGCCGCCAGGGCCTCGGTGCTCACAAGCACCTCTTTTATGTCCTTATCCTGATTCACGTCAGTCCTCCTGTTTTTCGATGATGAGTTCGAGAAATGCTGCTGTCTGGCTTCCAGGACGGCCGCGCCTGCCCTGCCGCACCCCGCCCAGCCAGATTATCCCCTGGCCGTCGGTGAACACCGGGATGCTGTCCCGCAGGCTGCGCGGCACCTTGGCATCGATAAGGAATTCCTTGACCTTCTTGCCGCCCGGCCGGAAGCGGTCCCCCGCCTGGCGGCTGCGGACGCGGATCGGCGGCGTCAGCTCCTCCCAGGCGAACACCGCCCGGTCAGGCCCCCCCTCGACGGGACGCTCCGCCGACAGCCTCGCCGTCACCGTCAGGCCCAGCGCGGGCAGCGGCGTCGTCCCCGGCACGGTCAGCGCGATCCCCGGCGGCCCGATAGACGGCGCCGGCGGCAAAGCCGCGGCCGCGAAAACCAGCCTGCCGTACTCCCTGCGGGCGGTAAACCCGCCCGGCAGCTCGACCGCGTTGCCGGTGGTTCCCGACAGAGCTAATTCTAATAATTTTTCCACATGGAAAAAGCTTATTCCTCTTAAATCGCCGCGAATTTTTCCCACCGCCTGGCGGATAAGCTCCCGCCGCAGGGCGACATGCAGCGCGCCGAGAGCTTCGCAGTCCACCGCCAGCCCGTCCCCCTCGCCGGCCACCACCTCCGGCCACGCCGCCGAAGCCGCCGCAGCCACGAAATCGTGCTCGTCGCCGACAAGCTCGGCCGTGCGGCACAGCGTCGCCGCGATATTGGCATTGAACACCGCCGTCAGTTTGGGCATAAGCTCCAGGCGGAGATAATTGCGCAGAAACTCGGTCGAAAAATTGGAACTGTCCGTCCGCGGCCTCAGACCGTGCGCGCGGCAGTAAGCCTCGATCTCCTCCCGCTCCACCGCCAGCAGCGGCCTGATCACGCCGCCGGCCGCCGGCTTCATGCCTGCCAGCCCGGCGCCGCCCGCCCCGCGGAAAAGGTTCAGCAGCACCGTCTCGGCCTGATCGCCGCGGTGGTGGCCGGTGGCGACCAGCGCCCCGCCCAGCTCCGCCGCCGTCGCGAACAGGAACCGGTAGCGCAGCACGCGGGCCGCGTCCTCCACCGAGCGGCCCTCGGCGGTTGCGAAAGCCGCGGCGTCCACCTCGGCGGAATAAAAAGGCAGTCCCAGCGCGGCCGCCGTCTCGCGGACGAAAACGGCATCGGCGTCCGACTCCGCCCCCCGCAGCAGGTGGTTGACATGGGCCACCGCCAGCGAAAAGCCGTATTCCTCCCGGAGCGCATGCAGCGCGTGCACGAGGGCCAGCGAATCCGCCCCGCCCGAACAGGCGGCCAGCACCCTGTCACCCGCTCCCGGCATACCGTGGCGCCCGATCCACTCCCGCACCGCGGTCAGCATCGGTCCGCCCCTTTCCACAGGCCGCCCGCCAGCGCCAGCCGGTAAACGGTCACACTCACGAAAATGCCGAAAGCGATCGCGCCGGCGGTCAGCAGCGTCTGCGCCGCCATCTCCGTCGCCGGCCCGTACCGGCCCTCGACAACATAACGCATCGTCGTATACGCCTCCCGCCCGGGCACGAGCGGGAAGAACCCGGGGATGACGAACATCGTCGCCGGCCTGCGCAGCCGTCTGGCCAGCGCCTCGGCCGCCGCCCCCAGGGCGACGCCGCCGAAGAAATTCGCCGCCACCGCGTCCGTGCCCGCGCCGGCCAGCAGCACCATCACCAGCCACGCGAGCGTCGCGTTGAGCGCCCCGTAAAACAGCAGGCTGCGGGGGATGCGGTACATGATACCCACCGCCGTCCCCATCACGAACACCGCCGCGATCTTCATCATCATCGCCGTCACCTCACATCACCGCCAGCACGATAACCACGCCCATCGCCACCGCCACCGCCGTCAGCGCCGCCTCCAGGCCGCGCGACAGGCCGCTTAAGAGATCGCCGGCGATCACGTCGCGGATGGCGTTGGTGATCGCCATCCCCGGCACCAGCGGCATGATGCCGCCCACCACGATCACATCGCGGCTCAGCCAGGGCCAGAAATAATGCGCCGCGCTGCCGATAGCAGCCGCCGTCAGCGCCCCGAGAAACTCGAACGTGAACTGCACCCCGTGCAGGCGCGAGACCAAATGGGCGATATAGCGCACCGTCAGCGCCGCCAGCAGCGCGGCCGCCAGCTCGCCCGGCCCGCCGTCCTGCAGCACGGCGAAACTGCCCCCCACAAGACCGGTGGCCGCCATCGCCGGCACGAGGGAAAAACCCGTCCGTTCATTGGCGACGCGGCTCAAAATCGCCAGCGCCTCGGCGTGGTTTATCCGTCCGTCGGCCAGGCGGCGCGACAGCTCGTTAACCTTGGCGATGCGGTCGAGATTGATCGTGCGGCCCTTGACCCGCCGCATCGTCGTCAGCGGACGGCCGGAAACATCCGTCACCGTCAGAAACACCCCGGTCGGGATGACGAAGCACTCCGCCTGATCGGCGCCGCAGGCGCGGGCGATATGGTACATCGTCTCCTCGGCCCGCGAAGTCTCGGCCCCGTTGCGCAGCAGCACCTCGCCGGCCAGCACGGCCAGCCTGACAATCTCCTCGAGCGGCACGTCCTTCACAGGTTCACGCCCTTCCGATTCTTTGCCTTGGCTACATTCTCCCGCCGCCCGCCGTTTTCCTGCTATATCGCCCCTTACGGCCTTTTGCCGCCTCACACTTAGTATCGGCCGCGCAAAAACCCCCTATGCAGGCGGAAAACCGCGCACAGGGGGTTTGCTGCCGTATCCGGCCGTACCGCCGCCGGCGGCAGATCATAAACGCGCCTTGCGACCGGCGCCCGGTTGCCATCATTGACCCAGGCCCGGCTTCTCCGTCACCCGCGCCACCAGCACCGTCATATCGTCGCGCCGGCTCGCCCCCGAAAGCGTCACAGCCTCCTGCAGGATGCGGTCCGCCAGCTCCTGGGGCTCGCCGTCCGGCAGCCGCCGCAGAAAGTTCGCCACCCAGCCCTCCCGCTCCAGGCCGCGGCCGGGCACCTCCACCACCCCGTCGCTCACCATCACGACAATATCGCCTGGCGCCAAAAGCCACCTCACCGGCTCGATCTCCACCTGCTGCATTATCCCCACAGGCAGCGACGACGACTTGATCGTCGCCACCTCCCGCACCCTTTTCACGAAACTCGGCGCCGCCCCCACCTTCAAAAACTCGGCCTCGCCGGCGGCGGTATCGATCACCGCCATATCCACCGTCGTGAAGCTCTCCTCCGGCAGCTTCAAAAGCAGCAGCGAATTCACCGTCTTCACCGCCACATCCACCGCGAACCCCGCCGTCAGCAGCCGCTCCAAAAACCGCACCGTCGCCGCGCTGTCGCCGGCCGCCCGGCTGCCTGTGCCCATGCCGTCGCTCAGCACCATCGCCACCTGGCCGCCCGGCAGCGGCAGCACCGCGGCCGTATCGCCCGACACCTTCTCCTTCGCCGCGCAGGCCAGCCCTGTCGTCACCCGGTAGCGGCCCGCCGACGCCATCGTCAGGCGGCACAGTTCCCGCCTCCCGGCGTCGCCGCATTCCGCCTCCAGCGTCAGCCTCTCCCCCAGCAGCGTCGCCGCCAGCGGCAGCACGGTATTGAGGCACTCCCGCCGCCCCTGGCAGGGCTGCTTGGACACCCGCACAAGCCGTCGGTCGCCGCCGCACTCCAGCCCGGCCGTCTCCAGCGGGCACCCGCCGACCGCCGCCTGCTCCTTCAGCGCCGCCGCCAGCGCCGCGCCCGCGGCCTCGCTCCGGCTCACCTCCCCGGCCAGGTTGCGGATGATCGTCCCCACCGCACGCAGCTGTTCGGCCGCCAGCAGCCGGGCCTCGGCCGCCTTCCTGTCCCAGAAAGACAACGCCCTGTTCCGTTCGGCGGTGGAATTAACCGTCTCCGCCAGCTCCCGCCCGTGCTCGCATCTCCCTCTGAGCGGCTCCGGCATTGACGCGCTCGTCAGCCGCGCCTTATCCGCCGCCGCCAGCGCGTCCTGCAGCGCCTGCACCGTGCGCTGCCGGTCCTGTTCCCAGCACGCCGCGCGCCGGCGGCAGGGGCCGCAAACCTTCTCCCCCGCCGCCGCCAGCAGCCTGTTCATCTCCTCGTCCCTCACCAGCGCCCCGTTCTGCACCGCCCGCCGGCCCAAAACCGCCGCCAGGCCGGCGAAAATATCGGCCACCCGCGCCAGCTTGGCCGCCGCCTCGCGCGCCGGCGGCGCGGCGCACTCCTCGCCCGCCTTATCCTTCAGGCCGCGGCACCACACCCGCAGCCACTCCACCGGCACGGCCGCGAACGCCAACGCCGCCACCGCCCCCTCGGCCAGCACCCGCGTCAGCTCCACCGGCTGGGCGAACTCCAGCACCGCGATCGCGCCGCCGAGCAGAAACCCGGCGATCACCGCCAGCTTGCCCAGCGAGCGGAACGTGGCCGCCAGCAGTCCGGCGACGCCGTAAAGACCGATCATCAGCGCCGCGCTGCCGTCAGCCAGCCCGGCCACCATCCCCACCGCCACGCCGGCCGCCGCCCCCAGCCCCGCGCCGCCGGCGAACGCCAGCAGCATTATAACCAGGCTGCTGGCGATATTGCGGAGACCGAACCCCGCCACCGCCAGATCGCCCAGACCGGCCGCCGCCGCCGCCAGCATCACCACCAGGCACATCACCGTCTCGCTCCCCGCCGCCCGGTCCGGCCGGCCGTCGACGAGCGGCAGCGCCGCCGCGAAAATATACGTCAGCACCACGCACAGCGCCGCGTCGAAAAACACCAGCAGCAGACTGTAAAGCGGCGCCTGCTGCCACAACACGACCAGCCCGCCGCCGAAAACCACCGCCGCGAACACACAAAGCGGCACGGCCTGCAGCTTCCGCTGCTGCCGCGACAGCCTGTCCGCCAGCTTCGCGTACGCCAGCATGGCGAGCAGATACAGCCCCGCCTCCAAAAAACGCCCCACCGACAGCATCCCCGCCAACGCCGCCACCGCCGCCGCCGGCGCCCTGTGCCGCGACGTCAGGGCCACCGCCGCGCAAAACGCCAGGCCGAAAGGCGCCAGTTCCCCCACAATCGACACCCGGCCGAGCAGGAAAGCCAGGACATTGAACGGCAGATCGGCCGGCCGCACCAGCGACGTCATAAGCCAGGCCGCCAGCGCGGCCCAGTTCCTTTTTCCCTCCCGGTCGACAGGTTCGGCCGCGGCCGTCCCGCCGGGTACCGTGACAACCGTTCCCTTAGGCATCCCAATCCCTCTCCCGGTAGTGCATCATGCTACTATTTTACATAATTTACCATCATTCCATTTGTCTAACCGCGTCGGGCGCGCGAAAAAAAAACCGACAAGAACCGCAACCAAAAAACATGCCTCCGCCCCCCTTCGGGAGCGAAAGCATGTTTTTCGTGCGGACCGCGTTAGCGGTCCCCGTCCTCCAGGCTCTCCGCCAGCAGCAGCTTGGCCTGCCGCGAAGCCCATTTGATCTCGTTCGCCGTCACCGCCACCTCCAGGAGCGCGTGCAGGAAATAGCTGCCCGCGAGCCTTGGCTGCCACTGCTCGATCGCCTTGGTAAGCGTTTCCCAGTAATCCTCGCTGATCTCCTCCGCGGCCGCGGTGCCGCCGTCGACAATTACCGACCTCAGCTTCCCGTTCAGCCTCACGACAGTAACGCAGCCGCTTGCCAGCAACTCCAGGATGGCCCTGAACTCCTCGCTGATCGGCGGATTACCCGAGCTTACCCGCCGCTCCAGCCTGCCAGGCAAAAGATCGAGGATGCGGTTGCTCTTGTGGGTGATCGACTCGTTGTAATCGATCAGCTTTTCCGCCAGGGCAAGCCACCCTGCCGGGTCAGCCGCCCCTGCGGCCACCGTCCGCTCCCGGCCCAGCAGCTCCAGCAGCCGGCGCGCCTCCTTATTGAGCCTCTCGACCCGCTCCCCCGGCGCCGTATCGCCGTGGTACTCCTTACCCTCAAGACCGACATACTCCTGCACCGCATGGCAGAAATACAGCACCGCCGCCTCGTTGCTCTGCCGCAGCTTCTCTTTCAGCTGCTCCATATACCGCGGCGGCCACAGAAACACATTGACCAGCATCGCCGAGCCCAGACCCACGAAAATAACTCCCGTCCGCGCGAAAGCGTGGGCCATAAACTCCTCGGTGCTCGAACTGAGCACGAACAAAGCCGCCACTATCCCCATCGTTATCCCGCTGCTCAGCTTCAGCCTGCTAAAAAGCGGGATAAGCAGAATAACGATCAACCCCGCCGACAGCGGATTAACGCCCAGGAAAAAACCGAAAAGGAACCCGGCTGAAACTCCCAGCACATGGACAAGAACCTGGTTGCGCGCCTCCCGCAGCGTTAAAAAAATCGACGGCTGGATATTGATCACCGCGGAAACCGCGCCGAAAAACGCGGGCTCCAGCTCCAGCAGCCTGCACAGAAACATCGTAATCGCGACCGCTATCCCCGTTTTTATGACACGCGCGCCTATCCGCATGTTTCCTCCCCCGCGCCCGGCATACCGCCGCATACGCTTAGGTTACTGGTAATTCCCGGCATCTATTCGCGATTCCTGCTTTTCGCCCCAATGCTCCCCGCAAAAAAAGAGCATCCCATGGGGGATGCTCCCTGTTGGCCTGTGGCTACTCTGCCCGGCGGGCGCCGCGGCCGCCGCGCTTCGACTCCGTGTTGCGCTTGAGGTCGGTCAGACGCTCGTCGCTATCCTTGAGGAACTTGCTGAGCTTGTCTTCGAACGACGCCGGCGGCATGAAACGGCCCGGACGTCGGCCCTCGTTGGCAGGAGGCTTCCTGGGGCTGGGTTCCTGGAGCTGCTTGATCGATAGGCCGATCTTGCCGCGTTCGTCCACCGACAGGACTTTCACCTTGACCTTGTCTTTCTCCTTGAGAAAATCCTTGACATCGCGGACATAAACGTCGGCAACCTCGGAAATATGAATGAGGCCTACCTTTCCTCCCGGCAGCTCGACAAAGGCGCCGAAGTTGGTTATCCCGGTCACGACTCCTTCAACCACACTGCCAACCTGAATGGACATGCTGCTCAAATTTCCTCCTTAAATACTATAAATACTATGTTTTGCAACCATATTATACTCTTGGCGTCGAAAAGGTGTCAAGGAAAGCGCGGGTTATTAATTTTTTTCCACCGGGATATACGGAACCTCCCCCGGTTTCACCAGCCCCAGCTCCTCGCGGGCCAACTTCTCGACATAGGCGGGCGTCGTCAGCCTGCCCTTCTCGTCGGCGAGCGACTGGTTGGCCTGACGCAGCTGCTCGAGACGGATACGGGTGGCCTCCGCCTCGCGGTTCAGCGCGTTCAGCTCGGTCTGCTGCCCTGCCAGCACATATACGCAATAGGCGACGACAGCCAGCACCGTCACGCGGAACCAGCGGACGCGATATTTCACCGTACGTTTGGATGCCGCCATATCCTCACCTCGGCCTTCGTCCATTACAAATTCAATATATTCGACGCACTATGTAAACATTCCTCTATTATGGCAGATTTTCTCACCGCGGAGGCGCAGTATCGTCAGGCGGCGGGCGGCGGGCCGCCAGTTTTGCCCTGGCGTAGCGGACCGGCCGCAGCGCCAGCCCGGCCAGATACACCGCCGGCTTCACGAACAGATACACGACCGCCGTCCTCACCGCCCGCGCCGCGCCGGCCGCGAGGCGCAGCAGCGCGATGATCAGGCGGACGGCCTGCCGGCTGAGCAGGCGGTAGTACCCCAGCGCGCCGAGCGCCAGCCCGATGAAAGTGTACAGCCTCAATTCGCCCCAGTTGCCGAACAGCAGCGCCAGAAAAACGACCCCCGTCGCCAGCAGCCAGTAACAAAGATCGGCGAGCGACGTCAGCAGCCAGCGCGGCCGGAAAAAAGTCCGCAGCACGCGGTAAAAATCGAAGGTCACCCCCAGGAGCGCCCCGGTGACGACCGTTATCACGAACGTATCTATCTGTCCGTCGGCGTTCATCGTCCCCTCCTCCGCAGCCTAACGCCACCGCCACGACCGGTGGCGCCTGAGCAGCCTGAGCGCCGTACAGGCGGCCAGCGCCAGCGTGGCCGGCGCCCCCCAGGACGCCGCGAGGCGCGCGTCCTCCCAGCGTTCCGCCGCCCGTTCGCCGGACGGCGCCGGCAGCCCGGCATCCCCGTACCAATAAGCCATCACCCGCGCGACATACTCCTGCGTCTCCGCATAAGGCGGCACCCCGCCGCAGCGGTCCACCGTCCCCGACCCCGCGTTGTAGGCGGCCAGCGCCAGCACCAGATCCCCGCCGTAACGGCGGACGAGGCCGGCGTAATACGCCGTGCCGATGCGGACGTTGAGCTCCGGGTCGAAATAGCAGTCCGGTCCGCACTCGCCGGCGTGCCGCCCGCGGCACGCCCCGATGCGGCCGTTCACCTCCCGCCACGTCCCGGGAATGACCTGCATCAGTCCCGCCGCCCCGGTGCGCGATAACGCGCGCGGCTGAAAAGAGCTCTCCGCCCGGATGATGGCGGCCACCACGGCGGCGCTGACACCCTCCTGCCGGGCATAGAGATTGATAAACCCGGCGTACGGAACCTTGTCTACCTCGCGCCAGCGGGCCGCCGCGGCGTTGAAATCGCGCCGCGCCGCCTGGCGGCACACCCCGGCCGCCCAGCCGGCGGCGAAATACAGCGCCGCCTCCGCCGCCAGCAGCGCCAGCAGCAGGTACCACCCCGCCAGCCACCCTCCCCGCAGCTTCAGACCGCACCCCGCCCTATTTCAGCAGCCTCTCCAGGAGGCCTTTCTTCTGCCGCGCCTCGTCGTCATAGGCCACCGACCTGACCGTGCCCTCCACCATGATATTGCCCTTCTCCAGGTTGAGCTGCTTGATATTCAGCCCTTCGCCCCTCACGGTCAGCATCCCCTGCTCGGTTTCCATCACGATCTCCTTCTCGTCGAAGCTGCCCAGGCCCACCACGCCCTCCACCGTCATATCCTCACGGTCGGTAAGCGTGAACTGGTGACGCCACCGCGGCGTTTTGTCCTCCAGCGGCATCCCTCTCCCCTCCCCGCGTATGAATTCGTTTATGTATATGCTGGGCAACGGAGGAGTAGTACACATTTCGGCCGTTGCCGAGCCCCCGAAGCGGCCATACTATACCAAAAGCCGCAAGGAGGCAGCCGCCGTGGATTTCGCCGCCCTCTGGGACAAAACAGCCTTTCTCCTCACCCACGTCACCGTCTTCGAACTGCCGCTCGTTTTCATGGCCACAGCGGCAGCCGCCTATGTCCTCTCCCGCATCCTCGCCAGGCACAACGCCAGGGCGCGCGAAGCCAGGCTGGCCCGCCGCGTCGCCGCCGTTTACGCCGGCCTGCTCGCCTTCATCATTGCCGCCAAATTTTTGCTCGTCTAAAAAATAGCCCTACTATAGCAACGGCCGTTCAGAAGCCCCCAGACGCAAGGTGGGGGCTTTCCGCTCTCGGGCGCGGATAGCTCAACTAAGGCCCGGGCTAACCGCCCGGGCCAAGTTTCGCTTATCAACGGCCGTAAATCACTTATGCTCGCCGACGCCGATGATCGACACCCTCACCTTCACCTCCACCGGCACCGTCGGGTAGATCTCCTCCCAGCGGTCCTTGAGCCGTTCCCAGTCTCCCGGCTTATAAGCCCGCAGGCTCTGCTTGAAAAAGAACATCTCCCACCCCAGCGGCTGGGCGATCGCCAGCGTGTGCCTGATGCTGCGCTCCACCTCGGCCGCCACCAGCTTCTGCGCCTTTTCGAAATACTCGGCGTCCAGCGTGTCGTGCTGGTGCCTGCACTGGATCTCGTCCAGGTTGCCCCGCATGGCGATATCGAGCGTGAACCGCACCCTGTCGCCTTCCACGTGGGGCGTGAGGACGGTCTGGTGGCGGAAAAGCTCGAACGTCACCGCGCTCCCGGGATGGGCCTTGCACTCGAAGCTGATGGCAACCGATTTCTCGTTCGCCCGGATGAACCTCGCGCCCCGGATGAAATACTCGTCCTGGTAGCCCAGAAACTTATCCCCCTTGAAAAGCGCCGTCCCCTTGACCTTCATCGTCCCGCCCGCCGCCTCCAGTGCCGGGATAATCATATCCGCCTTGTTGTCCAGCGCCATCGAGGCGGCACTGATGTCGGTGCGCACCGTGGGCAGGTGGATGTCCTTGGGATTCCTCCTGGCCACGTTGGCCAGGAAGACGCCGCCCGGCTCGCCGGACGGCGGCGCGATTTCCAGCAGCTTGGCCGCCTCGCCCGGGGTGATGTATAACTGGGCCCGGCCGCGCATCTCGCCGTCGCGGCGGAAAAAATCCAACAGCGGCGCCAGTCCGTGGCGCTCGGCCACCTTCTGGCTCAAGATCAGCACCTGCATGTTCTCGAACCACAGCCCCTTGCTGCTCTCGCCCAGCGCGTCGCGCACCGCTTCCAGCATCGCCGGCCCCCGCCCCGTCACCAGGAAGGTCCGCCCTCCGCCGCCCCCCTTCCTGTCCTGCCCATCCTTCGCCTCACCGAACCGCAGCACCTGGAAGGTCAGCCGGTAGCGGTCGGCCGGCGCCGCATGGGCGTAGCCCTCCACCCTCGCCCTGCCGGGCTCCCTGTCCGCCCCCTCCTCGGCCACATCCACCGCCACCGCCAGCACGAACGCCCGGTCCTGGATCTCCACCCGGTCCCAGCAGCCGGCCGTCAGCAGGCAGACGGCGGCCAGGACGGCCGCCAGGACCGCCCGCCGCCCCCGTCTACGTCCCTTTGCCCTGTCCGGCATCGCGGCTCCGCCTCCTCCACAAGACTAACGCGTAAACCAGCGGCATCACCCCCAGCGAGAATGCCAGCCCCGACCACTCCGTCGCCGTTCGCAGCCACTCGAACACCCTCACGTGGTGGGCGGCGTCGCCGAGGATGAACAGCGCCGGCGCCAGGGCCAGCACGAAGGGCCGGTGGTCGGCGAAGCGGTACAGCAGCGCGAGCGACTGGGCCATCATATACAGCGCCAGCGTCAGACTGGCGAATATCCCCTGCATCCAGAAGGCCAGGAAATAAGTGTCCAGCCGCTCCAGAAACGTGCCCGGGATCTCCACCGTCCGCACGATCGTCAGCATTGGGAATGAACTGTTCTTCGCCCCCTCCAGCGTGAGCACGCCGATGTCCAGCACGACGCGCAGCAGAAATACGCCGGTGGCGAGGGCGAATGCCCCCGCCACAGCCTTCGCCGGCCTGACGTTCCCCCTGTAAACGAGCGGCAGCAGCAGCAGTACGCACTCGTACCCCTGAAAGAGATTCCAGCAGTGCAGCGCCCCCGCCGCCACCCCGGCCGCGTCCTCCGGCCACAGCGGCAGCAAGTTTATGAACCTGAACCTCAGAAGACTGACCGCCAGCAGGAACAGCCACGGCGGCAGGGCGGTGATGAAGACGAACTGGATCACCCGCAGTATCGTCCCCCAGTCCTGCAGGCAGCAGTACACGCACACCAGCAGCATACCGGCTTCGACCACCTCGAAAGGCGTGCGGTCGAACATGAAAAACGTTATCTCCCGGCTCACCCCCTGCAGCGCGAAGCCCGACCACAGGAACGTCGCGAACACGAACAGCCACACCACCGCGCCGCCCGGCCACCGCCCCAGCACGCGCGGCAGGTACTCGGCGAAGCTCTCGTCCGGGAACAGCTCCCCCAGCTTGATCATCAGCCAGGCCGCGCCGTAGAAAAGCGCCGCCCCCGCCAGCACCGCCAGCCAGGTGCCGTGGCCGCCCGCCTCCATGATGGGCTCCATCACATGACCGGAGATGCCCATCATCAGTATCGCGATCACGATCGCCAGCTGCAGCGGCGACATCCGCGTCTTCACTTCGAGATTGGCCATGTCAGTCCCCCACCCGCGAACGGTCCTGCGGTCCGAAAGCCTTCGGCCGCGACCCCATCCGCGGCACCGGCACGCGCACCAGCTTGTCCTGCATATCCTCCGCCGCCGTCACGTCGAACACCCCGCCCAGGAAGGACTCGCCGAAACTGCGCAGGCTGCACAGGTGGATGACGATCGCCAGATACGCCAGCACCAGCCCGTAAACACCGAGCACCGCCGCCGCGACGATCGTCGGGATTCTCAGCCAGCGCAGCGCCAGCCCCAGATTATAAGACGGCATCGTATAAGAAGCGATCGCCGTGCCGGCTGTCGCCACGACCAGCAGCGCGTTCACCAGGCCGGCCTGGACGATCGTCGTTCCGATGACGAAACCGCCGACGATGCTCGCCGCCGGCGCGATTTTCTGCGGGATGCGCAGGACCGCCTCCTGAAAAAGCTCCAGGATGACCTCCATGATGATGACCTCCATGAACGCCGGGTACGGTGTCCGCGCCCTCAGCTCGGCGATACTGATCGCCAGCGACGTCGGCAGCATCCCCGGGTTATATGAGACGATCGCCACATACATCCCCGGCAGGAATATCCCTAAAACGGCCGCGATATAACGGGTCAGGCGTATCAGGCTGGCGACCGCGGGCTGGACGGTGAAATCCTCGGCGCTCTGCAGCAGCGAAGGCAGCGTGCAGGGCATGACGATGGCGTGGGGTGTGTTGTCGACAAGCAGGCCCACTCGCCCCTCGTAGAGAGACGCCAGCATGGAATCCGGTCTCTCGGTCACGAACGTTTGCGGGAAAGGCGACCACGGATGGTCGATGATGAACTCCTCCACCTGGGCCGCGAACAGGACCTGATCGGTCCGTATCCGGCTGAGGCGGCGCTCCACCTCGGCCACCAGCCCGGGCTTGACGAGATCGGCGGCGTAAACCAGGGCAACCGCCGTCTTGCTCCGCTCGCCGAGCTGGAATATCCGCACCTTGATGTTGGCGTCCCTCGCCCGCCGCCTGATGAGGACGATATTATCGTTGAGCGTCTCCGTGAATGCGTCGTGCGGCCCGCGGGCCACCGCCTCCGTCTTCGGCTCCTGGATGCCGCGCTTGACATGCTTGACCGCCCCGACCACCATTCCGGCGGCCAGGCCGTCGACCAGCAGCAGCGCGTTGCCGGTCAGCACCGACTCCACCCCGGGGCCGGCGCCGCCCGCCACCGTCACCGCCGCGGCTGTCAGCACCCGGCCGGCGATTGTCTCCATATCCGCCAGCTGTCCGGGCTCCTTCAGCTTCAGCAGCGGCTCGAGCACCTGCTTCTCCAGCAGATCGACATCCGCCATCCCGTCCAGATAGACCAGCAGCCCGCTCTTGCCGGCGGTCGTGAACTTCCGGAACTTCACATCGTCGCAGTCCTGGAACGTCTGCCGCAGCAGCCGCTCGTTCTCTGCCAGCGCGGTCGTGAAAATGAACGGCTCGCCCTGCGGCGCCGCCACCTTGCGCAACCTGTCCGCGATATCCGCCAGGCCGTCGACGATCTCCTGGCTGCCCGCCAGCAGCCTCTTCAGTCCCTGCAGCCGCCCGGCCGCCGCCGTCAGCGCTGCCGGCGCGATACTGGCCGACAGCCGCAGGATATCGCCGACCCGCCTTCTCCTTCTACCCATCGCCCAACCGCACCGTTCCCGTCCCCCTCACACACCTTATTCTCCCAAGCCCCCCCCCGTATACAGCCCCGATCGCCCAGGTTGTCGATAAAGCCCATTCTGCGGCGTCGCATCTGGAGCTTTCCTGGCACTTCTACGAACTAAAGAGGCCGGATTGCTCCGGCCTCCGAAACTGTTTACTGCCACCGCTTCTCCACCGTGATCCCCTTGAAATAATGGTTCACGATATCCTCCGGCTTCTTGCCCTCCTTGGCCATCTTGTGGGCGCCCCACTGCGACATGCCCACCCCGTGGCCGTAGCCCTTGCCGCTGAACGTCACCTTATCGCCCGCCACGCTCACTTTGTCCAGCAGCATCGACTTCAGCTCCGTACTGCCGATCTGCACCCGGAAATCAGGGGCGGAAACCTTCACATTCTTATTGAACACCAGCGTCGTCGCCCGGCCCGACGGCCCCTTCTCCCCGATCTCCACACTGTCGATCGACGCCACCTGCTGCCCCATCTTGCTCAGCGTGGCCATGACCTCCTGCTTGCCGAACGACGCCGTCCAGGTCTTCACATCCGCCGGCGCCAGGTCGTCGGGCGACTGCACCGACTGAATATACGGCGGCTCGGCCTCGCGGAAGTTCAGCCCCTCCTTGGCCGTCGCGGTCACGCCGCCGGCCGAGGCGTGGAACCACGTGCGGATCGGCTTGCCCTGGTAAACGGCCACCATCCCCCGCGTCATCTCCACCGCCTTCTTCACATTATCGTTAACTTCCTTGGCATTATAAGCCTGAAACTCCTTGATATCCGTCGACGCCTGCGTGCCGCGCTCCGGCACGCCGCCCCTGTTCTCGATCTCCTCCAGCGTGAACGTCCTGGCGACGATCGCCTGCGCGGCCAGCGCCTGTACCGGCCAATCGGGCTTCATCTCCCCGGCCACCACCCCGGCGATATACTCCTCCATCTTCATCGTCTTCTTCTCGCCCGTCTCGTGCATATACACCGTGATCTGCGGCTCCGTCCCCTTCACGGCCTGCTGCGGGCCGCCCGGCTTCTGCTGCGGCGCCTTGAACATCGAACAGCCGGCGGCCACGAGGGCTGCCGCCAGCAACACCGTGAGGATGAAAAACAATTGTTTACGCATCGCTGTGCCTCCTTCCGTTTCCCTTAGTATTACAGCGTCAGGCGGCATACTATGCAGCCGTCGGCGGGCGAAAAGCCGCCGGGCGTTATATCGCCCCGCCCCGGCAGGATATCCCCCCCGCGATAACGAAAGTCTTTGCAAAAGATGCTTAGGAGGTAAAAACATGTTCAACAACATCCTCGTGCCCACCGACGGATCGGACATGGCCCTCCACGCCGCAAAAGTTGCGCGGGCGGTGGCGGAGAAATTCGGCGGCAACATCACCCTCGTCCACATCGTCCAGAACTACTACGCCCTGCCCGCCTTCAGCATGCCGGACACCGTCGCCATCCCCCTGTCGGTCATGCAGGACCTCGAAGCCACCGGCAAATCCATCCTCGCCAAAACCGAGGAAATCTTCGCCGGCTTCCCCGGCAAAGTGACCACCCGGCTTGAATACGGCCCCCCCGGCAAACAGCTTGTCGATATGGTCGTCGACGAAAACTACTCGCTCGTCGTCATGGGCCGCCGCGGCCTCAGCGGCGTCACCGGCCTCCTCCTCGGCAGCGTCAGCAACCACCTCGTCCACTACGCGCCATGCCCGGTGCTGATTGTGAAGGGTACTGAGAAGCTGGACTAGTTCGGACGTTGATAAAACCTTAGCCTTATAAGCATTAAAAGGCTTCGCGCATACACGCGAAGCCTTTTTATCGCCCTTACACCCCCGCCGTGACATCCCGGCGGGCCGCCAGGCGCCTGCCGATGATGCCGGCCGCGGCGCTCGCCGCCCACGGCTGCCCGAGGCCTCGCGCCAGCCTGCGCATCTCCTCCAAAGCCTGCGGACTGTCCAGCAAAGCGGCCACCGTCGCTCCGGCCTCCCCCGCGTCGGCCAGCAGCACCGCCGCCCCCCGTTCCACGAGATAAGCGGCGTTATCCTCCTCATGGCCGGGCAGCGGGCTGACCAGCACCATCGGCAGCCCCGCGGACAGTGCCTCGCTGACCGTCAGCGCTCCCGGCTTTGTTATCAGCAGATCGGCCGCGGCCATCAGCTCCCTCACCCTGCGGGTATAGCCCAGCGCGGCGATCGAGTGGCGCGAGGCGGGGGCGATCGCCCGCAGCTCGCGCCGCAGCTCGGCGTTGCGCCCGGCGACGACGACGATCTGCAGCGCCCGGCCGACGCCGTCCAGACTGCGGACCGCGTCGGCCACCGGGCCGATCCCCAGGCCGCCGCCCATTATCAGCACCGTCGGTTCGCGCGCCGTCAGCCCCAGCTCCCGCGTCGCCGCATAGCGGTCGAGCAGCCGGCCGAAACTCGCGTCGATGGGGATGCCTGTCGGAAAAACGCGTTCCGCCGCCACCCCCTGCCGCACAAGCTCGCTCCTCGTCTCGCCGGCGGCCACGAAATACAGATCGACCTCATCATACACCCACAGCGGATGGGCGCTGAAATCGGTGACCACCCCCACCAGCGGCGCATCGAGCTTGCCCTTGCGGCGCAGATAAGCCGCCGCCCCGCACGGAAAAGGGTGGGTGAAAACGATCAGATCCGGCCGGTAGCGGACATAAAGCCGCCGCATGCTGCGCTTCATCGCCCGCGCGAGCAGATTCTGGACACCCGGCAGCTGGCGCGTCTGCGACCAGCGGTAAAGCAGTTCGTACACCTGCGGCGACAAGCTGATCATCTTCAGGTAAGTATCCTTAAGCAGCGCGTTCAGGTACGAATTCTCCTCCCCCATGAAATCGGCGATCGTAACGCGCGCGGCGGGGTAAAGCGCCCCGATCTCCGCGCCGATCGCCCTGGCCGCCTGGTCGTGCCCGGCGCCCACGGAGGCGGTGACGATCAGAACATTCCGGAACGGAAACGGCATCTCCAGCATCACCTCGGCAGCAGAAAAGTCAACCCCTCCATATTACCACACCGCCGGACGCCGATTAAAGGGCCGGCCGTCATTTCGCCCGCCGGAAAACGCCCTTTAAGCGCGCCGCAGCCTCCCGCCGGGCTATACCCTATAATATAAACCGCCGGCCCGTTTTTATCAGCGGCCGGCGGCAAAAAGGCATTTGAGCAAACATGTTGTACGCCCAAACGAAAAAACCGGGGGATTACCCCGGTTTTGTCTCTATCTATGCAGTTTACTTCTTGTTTACGCTGTCTTTGAGGCCTTTGCCAGCCTTGAAGACCGGGGTTTTGGAAGCGGGAATGGTGATTTCCTTGCCGGTCTGCGGGTTGCGGCCCTTCCTAGCGCCACGAGCTTTCACTTCGAAAGTACCGAAACCGATGACCTGAACTTTGTCCTTTTTCGCGAGAGCTTCTTCAACACTGGCGAACAGAGCGTTGATAGCTTTCTCGGCGTCCTTCTTGGTCATCGCGGCCTTCTCGGCAACGCTAGCAACCAATTCAGTTTTATTCACAATATCTTCCTCCTTGTCAATATTGGTTACTTTTAGCATTATTCGCTACAGCTCTATTTATTCCTCCTCTCCCCAAAAAGATTTGTCAAAAATTACTTATTTTTCTTGGTTTTTTGGCTTTTTTGCCTCGTTCCAAAGCTCATCGAGCTGTTCTAATGTCATATTTTTCCATTTAAGGCCCCGTTCCTTCACCGCCGCCTCTATGTAGGCGAACCGGCGGACGAATTTACTGTTCGTCGCATTGAGGGCCGTCTCCGGGTCGACATCCAAAAAACGCGCCAGGTTGACGACGCTGAACAGCACATCGCCCAGCTCACCCTCCGTCTTCGTCTTGTCGCCGCCGGCAGCCGCCTCCTTAAGCTCGGCCAGCTCTTCAGATATCTTGTCCCACACCGGGGCGACGCTATTCCAGTCAAAACCCACCTTCGCAGCTTTCGACTGCAGTTTGAACGCCTTCAGCAGGCTGGGCAGCCCGCCCGGCACCCCGTCGAGCACGCCCGTGCGTTCCCCGGCATGCTCGCGGCGCTTGATCTTCTCCCAGTTCACGATGACCTCGGCCGCGTCGCGCACCGAAATATCGCCGAACACGTGCGGGTGGCGGCGCACCATCTTCTCCGTCACCGTATCCACCACATCCTGCATCGAAAACTCGCCGTTCTCCTCGGCGATGCGGGCGTGGAACACGATCTGCAGCAGCAGGTCGCCCAGCTCCTCGCACAGCTTGTCCGCGTCGGCGAGGTCGATCGCCTCCAGCACCTCGTACACCTCTTCGACGATGTACCGCCGCAGCGACGGGTGGCTCTGCTCGATATCCCACACACAGCCGCCCGGAGAACGCAGCCTCGCCATGATATCCACGAGCGGGTCGAGGCTGAAGGCCGCGGCCCGGCGAGGCGGCGCCGGCACATACACGCTTGTCAGGTGATCGATCGACGGCAGGCGGTCGAGCTCATAAAGCGGCACCGTCCTGACCTCCTCGTCGGCCAGGCCGAGATTGCGGACCACCGTCACGGGGAAATCGTCGGGATATATCTCCATCAGGCTCAGCTTGGCGTCCGAAGCCACGCGGCCGTTATACACCTGCGTCACCACCAGCGCCGTCCCCAGGTCGGGCGGCAGCGTGGCGATATCGGCGGCGTCCGTCACCGTCAGCCCCGCCACCGGATCGAGCGCCAGGCGTGTGTAAAGCAGATCGAGGAAACTCATCGCCGGCAGCACCGTGACGCGTATCCCCGCAGCTTCCGCCGCCTCGCGGATCAGGGCCACCGTCCGCTCCGCCACCGCCGGGCTGCCCGGCACGGCGTACACCACCCGGCCGGCTTCCCGGGCCCGGGCGACCACCGCCGCGGTTATCGCCTCATACACGGCGTCGAAAGACGCGTGCCGTTCGTACAAATCGTCGAAACTCGCAAAAGAAATGCCCCGTTCCGTGAGGCCGGCGACCGCCGGATGGCGGGCGGTGCGGAGACAGAGCGGCGGCCGCGTCTCCAGCAGCGCCAGCGTCTGCCCCGTTATCAGGCCGAAATCCCCCGGCCCGAGACCGATGATCACGATTTCTCCCATCTCAGTCCCTCAGCAATCTGAGCGACCGCAGGACGGCCGCAAGCTGCGTCCCGATCCGCGGCACCCTTTCTATATCCCGCTGCTTCACGCCGCCGGTTACAAGCTGCACCAGGCCGTAAACCGCGCCGCCGACGCACACCGCCGCCAGCGTCGCAAGCGTGTTGTGGGTCAGAATTCCCATGACCTCATGGTAAGTGAGCAGCACCGCGCCGCCCATCACAGCCGCCGCGAACGCCGTGCGCAGCGTATCCTTGACATCGATCGCGAACCCGACGTAGCGGTACACGAAATACATATTCAGCAGCGCCGCGATCCCGAAATCGGCGTTCGTCGCCCAGGCCGCCCCCTTGATGCCTAGAGCCGGCATCGCGGTAAGCGTCCAGCTCAGCACCACCTTCACCGCGGCAGACACCACCATATTGATGACAGGCACGGCCGTGTGGCCGAGCCCCTGCAGCACCCCGGTCGTCACCTGATGGATGCCGAGGAGGAAAATCCCCAACGCCAGGATGGCGATCGACGAATCGGCGTTGGGAGTGCCGAACAGCATCAGCGAAATCGGCTTCGCCAGCAGCCACATACCTACGAAACTGGGGATGGTGATGAGATTGGCGATCCGCATCGCCGTCGCCGTCCGCTGGTAAACGTGGTGGAGATTGCGCAGCGCGAAAGCCTCCGACACCGCCGGCACCAGGCTGGCCGCCAGCGACGCCGTCAGAATGGTCGCCATGTTGACAAGCGGCACCGCCATCCCCGTCAGATAACCGAACAGCTCGGTCGACTGCTCGACGGTATAGCCGGCCGCCTCAAGGCGGGCCGGCACGATCAGCAGATCGATATTGGACACCAGCGGCAGCATGATATTCGCCAGCGACACCGGCAGTGCCAGGCGGGCGATACGGCCGATGATGCTCAGGCCCGACTCCGGCTTCGAGTCCGGCTGGCTGTCCATCCGCGCCTGGAACTCAGGCCGTTTGCGCCAGAAATAATACACAAGGATCAGCAGCCCCGCCGCCGCTCCGGGAGCCGCCCCGAAGCTCGCGCCGGCGGCGGCGAACTCCAGGCCGCTCGGCAGCAGCAGATACGCCAGCACGATCATCGTCACCACGCGGAAAAGCTGCTCCACGATCTGCGAGATCGCCGTCGGCGTCATCATCTGCAGGCCCTGGAAATAGCCGCGGTAGCTCGACAGCACCGTCACGAAGAAAATAGCCGGCGCCAGCGCGGCGATAGCGTAATAAGCCCGCGGATCGCGGACGAAATGGTGCTCGATCAGCCAGCCGGCCCCGAACCACAGCAGCAGCGTAAAAGCCACCCCCGTCGCGGCCAGCACGACCAGCGAAATGCGGAAGACGCGGTTGGCGCCCCGCCAGTCGCCGAGGGCGACCTTCTCGGCGACGATGATCGAAATCGCCACCGGGATGCCGGCTGAAGAAATACTCAGCGCCAGCAGATATATCGGGTAAGCCATCTGGTATAGGCCGATACCCTCGCCGCCCAAAAGGCGCGACAAAAGAATCCGGTTCACCGACCCGATCAATTTGACCACGATGCCGGCCACGGTCAGTATCAGGGCGCCTTTCAGGAATGTATCCTTGCTCAACAGCTTCAGTCCTCTCGGATGCCGCCGCCCTCGGGAAGTCCAGGCCGGCAAGTGCACATTATATTATAACAAAATATACTAGGACTTAAAACACTTTCCAGCAAGATTGGCTTATCCGCTCCAAATAGAAAAGTAGCGAACGGTGTCCGCTACTTTAATCGTTCCTGCGATTCATTGCGACATCTGCTTTGCGAGGAAACCGGCCGCGGTCTCCGCTAGCTTGACCTCCATATCACCCATCTGGACGCCCTGTTCCTTCGAACAGATAATCACCGCGCCGATCGCGTCGCCTTCGACGATGATCGGCGAGATCACCTCGGCGGTGAACTTGCAAACCTCATCCTCGTCGCAGTCGGTGACGCAGCCCTTACAGTGCTTGTATTCGCCGGGATTGTTTATCAGGGCCGTTTTCCGCTCCTCCATCACCTTCTCCACCGCCGGCCCCAGTGGTTTACTGAGAAACTCCTTCTTCGACGCCCCAGCGACTGCCACGACATTGTCCCGGTCAGCGATCAAAATTATATGTCCAATAGCGTCAAACAGCGAGTCCGCGTATTCCTTGGCGAAATCCCCAAGCTCACCGACCGGGGAATACTTCTTCAAAATCACTTCGCCTTCGCGGTCGACATATATCTCGAGCGGGTCGCCTTCGCGAATACGCAAGGTACGCCGGATCTCCTTCGGAATCACTACTCTGCCCAGATCATCAATCCTTCTGACTATACCAGTCGCCTTCACCATTATCCCCCCTTTTCTACAGTTTTTGACATTTCGTTCATTGATAGTATATATCCGGCACACCGCTTTTATTCATTACCCCGCGCGCGGAAAAACAAAACTATTTTGGACCGTCGCCGCCCAGCTCGGCCAGCACCTTCGTCAGCCAGTCGAGCAGCGGCGCGGCCAGCTTGCCGGTCCGCAGGCGGATCGTCTCCGGCGGCCCCGGCAGGATTTTCAGCCTTGTCGGATATTTCTCCTTCACCGCGAGAATATTCTCCACCGCCACCTGCGGCGCATCGCCGAAAGCTATCTCCACCCTGTCGGCATACTCCACCACCGACCGGGCGCCGATCCGGCGGGCGAGGTTCTTCAGCCGGGCCACCGCCAGCAGATTCATCACCGGCTGGGTCGGCTCGCCGAACCGGTCGATCAGCTCGTCGACGATCTCGGCGATATGGGCCTCGTTCCTGATCGCCGCGATCCGCTGATACACTTCAATCTTATGCATCGCATCGCCGATATAGTCGCCGTCGAGATACGCATCGACATTAAATTCCAGCACCGGCTCGGGCACCGGCTCCACCGGCCGGCCGCCCTTCAGCTCGGCCACCGCCTCATCCAGCAGCCGGCAATACATCTCGAAACCGACGCTCACGATATGGCCATGCTGCTGCGATCCCAGCAGATTCCCGGCCCCGCGGATCTCAAGATCGCGCATCGCGATCTTGAAGCCAGCCCCCAGCTCCGCGAACTCCTTGATCGCCTGCAGCCTTTTTTCCGCCACCTCGGTCAGCACCTTCTCGCGGCGGTAAGTGAAATACGCATACGCCATCCGGGGCGACCTGCCGACCCGGCCGCGCATCTGGTAAAGCTGCGACAGGCCGAAGCGGTCGCCGTCGTACACGATGATCGTGTTGGCGTTCGGCACATCGAGGCCGTTCTCGATGATGCTCGTACACACCAGCACATCGTAGCGTCCCTCGTAAAAATCCACCATCACCTGCTCCAAAAGCTCCTCAGCCATCTGGCCGTGGGCCACCTTCACCCGCGCGTCCGGCAGCATCTCGCTCAGCCGCTCTGCTATGCGGTCGATCGTCTGCACGCGGTTATAGACGAAATACACCTGACCGCCGCGCTTCAGCTCGCGCCTGACGGCATCGCGGATAATCTCCTCATCGTACTCCACCACATACGTCTGCACAGGCAGCCGGTCCTCGGGCGGCGTCTCGATCACGCTCATATCCCGCACCCCCACCAGCGACATATGCAGCGTGCGGGGGATGGGGGTCGCGGTCAGCGTCAGCACATCGACATTCGTCCGCCACTTTTTCAGCCTTTCCTTCTGAGCCACGCCGAAGCGCTGCTCCTCGTCCACGATCAGCAGGCCGAGATCCTTGAACGACACGTCGCCCTGCAGGATGCGGTGGGTGCCGATCAGCACATCCACCCGCCCCTCGGCCGTGCGGGCCGCCACCTCGCGCTGCTCCCGCGGGCTGCGGAAGCGGCTTATCACCTCCACCACCGGCCCGAAGCCGGCGAGGCGGGCGCTGAATGTCTGATAATGCTGCTGGGCCAGCACCGTCGTCGGCACCAGCACAGCCACCTGCTTGCCGCCCATCACCGCCTTGAAGGCCGCCCTGAGCGCCACCTCCGTCTTGCCGAAGCCCACATCGCCGCACAACAGGCGGTCCATGGGGGTATCGCCCTCCATATCCTTCTTGATCTCCGCCAGCGCGGTCAGCTGGTCGGGTGTCTCCTCGAAGGGGAACGACTCCTCGAACTCCGCCTGCCAGGGCGTATCGCCCCCGAAAGCGTACCCTTCGCTGACCTGGCGTTCGGCGTACAGCGCCAGCAGCTCCTTCGCCAGATCGGTCGCGGCCGACTTGGCCTTCGTCTTGGCCTTCAGCCAGTCGCTGCCGCCCATGCGGGTGAGGCGCGGCGCCTCGCCCTCCGAGCCGATATATTTCTGCAGCAGATGGACCTGGTCGGTGGGCACGAACAGCTTATCCTCGCCCGAATAGCGCACAAGGAAATAATCCTTGTGAACGCCGCCGACCTCCAGCGTCTCCACCCCGGCGTACTTGCCGATGCCGTGGTTGACATGCACCACATAATCGCCCACATTGATATCGCGGAAATAGGCGATCTTCTTGTCCTTCGCCACCCTGGGCAAGCGGCGCTTCTTCTGCCGCCCGAAAATATCCAGCTCCGTCACGGCCACAAGGCCGGCGTGAGGCAGCTCGAAGCCGCCGGCCAGCGTACCCGCTGTCACCGTCACCGTCCCGCCGACCAGCGTCGGCGGGCTCGCCGCGAATACCGCCCGCACACCCTCGGCCGCCAGGCTCTTCTGCATCGCCTCCGCCTTCTCGGCGCCGGCCATAAAAATCACCGTCGCGCGGTCACGGGCCTGCCAGCCCTTCAGCTCGTCCACCAGCATATCCATCTGACGGTGAAAAGGCGGCACCCCCTTGGCGGTTATGCTCACGATCTCCGCCGGTTCGGTGTGCGGCACCCGCTGCAGCATCAGCGAAAAATACAGGACATTGTGCGCCTTGGCGGTCGCCGTCAGATCACCCCAGGAAAACACATACTTCTTCACCTCGGGATTCTCCCGCGTCAACCGGCCGATCTGCTCCCTGATGCGCGTCGGCTCATCGAAAACCACGCTCGTCCCCGCGTTCAGATAAGACAGGAACGACGCCGATTTGCTCGTATGCTCCGGCTCGGCCAGCGGCAGCACATCAGCCATCCTCAGGCTGTCCAGCGAGCGCTGGGTGGCCGGATCGAACTCCCGCAGCGAATCGACCTCGTCGCCCCACAGCTCCAGGCGGAGCGGCAGCTCGCGGTTGACGGGGAACACATCGACAATCCCGCCGCGCACGCTGAACTGGCCGCGGCTGTCGACCTGATCGTTCCGCTCGTAGCCGAACCGCACCAGCTTCGCCAGCAGATCGTCGCGGCCCAGCGTCTCGCCCACCGCCAGCGTAAGCCGCCCGGCGAGGAAATCCTCCCTGGGCAGCACCTTCTGCATCGCCGCCTCCGCGCCGGCCAGCACGATCACCCGCTCGCCGCGCACCAGGCGCCCGAGCACGTCCATGCGGACGGCCGCCAGCTCGATACTGCGGGCGGCGGCGGTAAATGTCACGATATCGAGCGGCGGCAGCTCCAGCACCGGCGTCGCCGGCAGCAGGGCGCCGAGGTCGGCCGCCAGCTCCCCCACCGCGTCGCGGCCGGAAGTGACGACAACCGTCGGCCGGGGATGGGCGCTGAAACACGCCGCCAACACCGCCGCCTTCTGCGTCCCCGTCACCCCGTAAACCGAGCTCTGGCGGGCCGGGGCGCCGAAAGCGGCCACCGCCCGTTCCACCGTATGATCCCTGCGCATCGCCTTCAACAAAAAATCCATCTATGCACCTCGCATGCCGAAAAGGGCTTTGCACACCGCAAAGCCCCGGTTATTTCCCATTCTAACACAAAGTATTAACCGGCGAAACCAAATATTACATCCGGACGGCGCCGGCAAACGCGGGCATACTAAAACGGAAGGCAGGTGAGAACCTATGGACTCCAAAAACCTCCCGTACAAGTACTGGAACGGGAAAAACATCAAGGGCAGCTCCGTCGTAGGCGACCAGGACCTCATCTCCGAAGGCCCGCGCGCCGGCAAAACAGCCGCCAAATACGAAGTCGCCAACGAAACCGTCTCCGCCGACAACCTCCAAAACGACTCCCATTAGCGCCACAGCCCCCGGGCCCGCAGCCCGGGGGCTGTTCAGTGCAGCAGGCCTTTGGGCGGCGCGGCCGGCATCTCCGCCCCCGCCAGGCCCATCGCCTCGATGCAGGCGTCGCACAGCGACTGCACATAAAGCGTGCCGCTGGCCTCGTCGAACCTGATTATCTCCTGCCGTTCCTCGGCTGTCAGGCAATCGAACCCGAACCGCGCCTCGTCGAGCGCGGCCACCTCGATGGTATCGATCGGCTCGCCGCAATTATCGCAGCTGTAATGGATTCTCATCGTGTCTCCCTTCCCTGATCCTGATCTATCCCTTGAGGCGGACCAAGGCGACATTCCAGGCGACATGAGCCGCCGTCGCCGCCACCAGCGCGAGCGCCAGGCTGCCTGTCAAATAAATCGCGCCCACCGTCAGACCGCCGAACAGGCTGTGCCCCGCCACGCTCAGCAGCGCCGCCGCCGGACCGTTCCTCCCGCCCGCCCGCCAGTCGTGACCTGCCTCGATCGCTCCGAACAGCGTGTGGGTCAGCAGCACATCCGCCCCCAAATAAAAAGCCGGCACCGTCTTCGCCGCCTCCTCGATAACCGGCCCCCAGCCGATAACCGCCTGCACGCCGGCGTACCTCAGCGCCGCGCGGTTGAGCAGAAAACTCAGCGCCGCCATTAAGACGGCGAGAACATAAGCCATTCACGCGCCTCCCTCGGTTGCCCAAGAAGTCCATCTGCGGCGTTGGCCCTCCGGGAGCTTGCTTGCGTACGTTCCGAGTACGCGGCGCGGCGCTTCCTCGGTCCGCCTTGCATCTGAAGCTTCTTGGACAGCCTCGTGCTGGCGGAAAAATCTGCTAAACCTATTATTGCCGCCGCCCCGGCGGCATTATACAACCAAAAACGGCGGGAACATTTTCCCGCCGCCCGTAATTGCGTTATGATTAAATACCAGGCTTACGGAGCCGTCCCAAATTGTACAGGCCAAAGGCCGTTCAGAAGTGCCCAGATGCAAGGCGCACCGGAGGAGCGAGCAGCGACGCGTACTCAGACGTACGCTAGCAATCGCTCCGAGGAGCAACGCCGCAGATGGGCGCTGCTGGGCGGCCGAACCTACGGCAAAAACTGCAGCGGATTCACCGCCCGCCCGTCCTGCCTCACCTCAAAATGCAGATGCGCCCCGAACGAATACCCCGTATCGCCCACAAAGCCGATCCGCTGGCCGGTCGCCACATACTCGCCCCGCTCCACCACATAATCGTCGAGATGGGCGTACAGCGTCACATACCCCTGGCCGTGCTCGATCAGCACCGTATACCCGTAGCCGCCGTACCAGCCCGCGAACGCCACCCGCCCGGCCCTGGCCGCCCGTACCGGCGCCCCCGCCTCGGCAGCGATGTCGATGCCGGCGTGGTGGCGGCCCCAGCGATACCCGAACGGCGAACTGACCTCGCCCCCCGCCGGCCAGACAAACCGCTGGCCGTAAGCGCGGGACACCGCCTCGGCGCGCGGCCGCGCGCCGGGGATAAACAGCTTCTCGCCCACCGCCAGAGCGTCGTCCTCCCGGCCGTTGGCTTCCTTCACGGCCGCCACGCCCACGCCGTAAGCCCGCGATATCGCCCACAGGGTATCGCCCGCGGCCACCACATGCAGCGCACCCTTCTGCGGCAGCACGACAAGCTCGTCCCCCGGATGGATGAGCTCCTCCGCGTCAGGGTTGGCGCCCAGCAACGTATCGACATCGATGGCGTACCGGGCGGCAATGCCGCTCAGGCTCTCCCCGGCAGCCACCGTATGCACCCGCACCGCCGGCTTGGCGGCCGGGGCCGGCAAAACCGCCGCGGCCGCCGGCGCCGCCGCGGCCTCGCGCTGCGGCCCGGCCGCTTTCCCCGCAGGCACCGCCGACTGGCCAAGCAACAGCACCGCGGCGGCAAGCAAAAACGCTATAAACAGCTGCACCCGCATCACCTCGCTTATGGACTACCCTTACTATCATAAGCGCGGGGTTGCTGTTTTATGCATGTTATGGTTTCTCTTTCCTCCCCTGGAAAAGTTACGGCCGTTGATAAAGCCCCATCTGCGTTGTTGTTCCTGCGGGCGCTTGCTGGCGTACGTTCCGAGTACGCGTCGCTGCGCGCCCTTGGAGCCGCCTAGCATCTGGGGCTTTCTGAACGGCCTATCACGAAAACAAATAACACAAAACAAAAAAGCCGCCGGGCACATCCGTGCCGGCAGCTGCGTAGCAATATTCAGCGGTTCGCCTTCTCCCAGTCCTCCAGGAACCTCTTTATCCCCGCGTCCGTCAGCGGGTGGGCCAGTGACGCCGTCAGCACCTTGTAAGGCACTGTCGCGATATGCGCCCCCGCCCGCGCCGCCTGGGTGATATGCTGCGGCTGGCGGATGCTTGCGGCGATGATCTCCGTCTCGATGCCGTGGATGGCGTATATATCCGCGATCTCCCTCACCAGCCCGATCCCGTCGTGGCCGATATCGTCCAGCCGACCCACGAACGGGCTCACGAACGACGCGCCGGCCCTGGCGGCAAACAGCGCCTGGTTGGCGGAAAAGATCAGCGTCACATTCGTCCTGATACCCTCGGCGGCCAGCACCCGCACCGTCTTCAGCCCCTCGGCGTTCAGCGGCACCTTGATGACCACATTGGCGGCGATCCCGGCCAGCTCCCGCGCCTCAGGCACCATAGCCGCGGCCGTCGTGCTGACGACCTCCGCGCTCACCGGCCCGGACACAAGAGCGGCGATCTCGCCGATAACCTTCTTTAAATCCTGTTTTCCCTGGGCGATCAGCGAAGGATTGGTCGTAACGCCGGCGATCACGCCCAGCTCGGCAGCCGCGGCCACCTCCGCCGGATTGGCGCTGTCGAGAAAAAACTTCATCGCGAAACTCCTCCCTACCAGCTAACGGCGACTGGAGCGGCGTCCGGAGCCGATCTCGATGGAGGCGATGTCCTGCACCGCCGCCACATCCTCCTCAGTCTTGGCGGCGACCACCCGCCGGCCGTTGCAATGGACGCACACCAGCTCGATCGAATCAGGCTGCACGTCGGCCTCTATTATGCTCCCGCCGCGCTCGGCGATATCGTGGATCTTGTTCAGCACCTCGAACATCACCTGCGGGTTGTCGACATACTCCTCGCTCGTCATATCGCGGACCATGCTGGCGAACTCCTGCTGCTGGGCGGCGATGGCCTGCTCGATCGCCCTTCGCCCGCCGCTGAAGCCGAGCTCGAGGTTGGCGGCCGAACAGTATATCTTGTTGACCCGGCCTTGCCAGAAATCCTTCACATCCACACACACAATGTGGCTGACCTCGCACACGACACAGGGTATATCGAGAAGGTACTGGCCGTGACCCACACCCGACACGGTCGCCAGCCGCTGGCCGCAACCGCACATGAGTTCACGTCCCACCGAGCTTTTCACAGTAAAGCGGGATAAGTCATGCATCTCGATCTTGCCGCAGCGCGAACAGTACAGCGCCAACGTCGAAACTGTGTTGATAAGCATACTCATACCCTCCCCCTCTAGGTACTTCGCCGGTCAGGAAAAATATCCTGCCGCCGGCGGATAAATGGCAGTCACCGTAACGCCGCGTGCTCAAACCCCCAAATAAAAGCCGGGGTCCATGAAAACCCCGGAAACCGCGCCGGACAGCGGCCCGGAAATGCGGGCCGCTGTCCGGCGGACACTATTTAGCCGATAGCCATCTGTCCCGGCGCCAGGTCGGCGGCCAGGTTCCTGTTGATCATCTCGCACAACGCCATGATATCGAAAGGTTTCGTGATATAATCGGCCGCGCCGATCTCTTTCGCCTCGGTAACGAGGTCGAGCTCGCCATACGCGGTCATCATGATGACCCGCTCGCCGATGCCGAGACGCCTGAGCTCGCGCAGCGTCTCGATGCCGTCCATCCCGGGCATCTTCATATCCATAAGAATAAGCGCCGGCCTGTTGTCGCGGGCCTTCTGCAGCCCGTCATACCCGTTGGACGCCTCCAGGACGGCATAGCCATCCTCCTGCAGCACCTCCATCAGCAGCCGCCGGATACCGGGCTGATCATCGATCACAAGCACTACTGGTCTTTTTGCCGCCATACGAGAAAACCTCCCACCGCCAGAGTAGTACTTCCCTATTCCCCATCGCCCGACAATTCTCCTCCTAGAAACTGGAAAAAAATCAGCGTTTTCAAAATTATTTTCCCGGCCGTCAGCCGCGCGTCAGCCGCGACCTGGCGAAATTCCAGAGGGAAAGCAGCCGGCCGGCCGTTTCGCTGTGGTAAATCTCCAGAGAATATTGGGCGTTTCTGTCGTCGATGGTGAAAACAATGTCATTCTCCGGCGTCGGCAGCCCCCAGGTCGTATATATGGGCCGGCCGTCCTTCAGCACGCTGATCCGGAAAGCCGAATCCCGCAGATAAAGCGGATACTTCACCCTTACCGTGTGCGGATGGGCGGCGTCGATCGGGATATCCCTCCCCAGCACCGTCAGCGGGTACTCGCTCCTGCCCCAGCCGCTCTTGCCGCGCGGCCCGTAGACGACCACCGGCGCCGGCGCGTAATAATCGAGATATGCCCTCACAAGTTCGCCCGCGGTCGCGAACGACAGCAGCCCCTTGTCGGCATAGCGCTCCTTCAGATAAGCCAGATGCCCCTCGATGGCGGCGAACTGGCCCCCCGAGATGCTCTGCCAGTCGCCCTCGCCCATGATGAACATCACATGCGTAAACCCGACGATCGCGTGCACCCCGGGTCTGACCCTGCCGCCCGCGGTGTAAGCCGCCATCCCCTCGTCGGCCTTCGCGTTCATCGTCGCCGCGCTCTGGCTGTCGTACTGGATGAAATCCTGCGGCGTCGGCCTGAACTCGACCAGCCCGGTGGCCTTAAGCTCGGTCGCCCGGGTGTTGATATCGTCCGGCCTCGCCAGATAAATCGCCTGGCTCCAATCGCCGGCAGTAATGCCGCCGCGGTTGCCGTCCGCGTCGCTCCCCGCCAGCAGGCCGATCCGGCGGTACACCCGCGTGCTCATCGCCTCGTTCGCCTCGCCGTTGCCGAAATCGAACGACCCCACCCGGGCGGTTATCAGCTGGCCGTGCGGCGAAGCGGCCGCAAGCTCGTCCAGCTTGCGCTGGTAAACATACAGGAAACCGGTGCGGCTCGCGCGGTCGCGGTAGCCGCCCTCGCTGCCCAGCGAATGGGCCCAGCCGTGGCGCAGGTGGTTGGCCCACAGCCCGTCCACCGCCGGGTTATACGACAGCACATTGCCCGGCAGCAGGGGATCGTAATCGGAATGGAGATGGATGGCATACTCGTGGCCGCGGGCCGACTGGCTCCGCACCGACTGCGCGATCGCCGCCGCCGCCTTCCGCCACTCACCTGTCGCCGACTGTCCGGCCGCCCACTCGGCCGCGTTCACCAGCGGCCAGGCGATGTAATGGGTCCAGCGGGCGCCGTACTTCTCGGCGATACCGTTCACCCGCTCCGCCTTCGCCACCATCTGCACCGTCAGCTCCTGCGGCTGCAGCCAGCCGTCGGCGTTGCCCCACGCCGCCCCGTAGCCGGCGCCGTCGATCGCCTCCAGATCCTCGGTCATCACATAAAAAACCCTGCCCGGCCGCGGATCGGTCACCGTCACCAGCGTCCCGGCCGGCGCCGCCGTCCCGTTCACCGCGAAAGCCACCGGCCACGGACGGCCGAGGTTGACCGCGTCCGGGCGCAGCGCCTTCACATCCCAGACCAGACGACGTTTCTCGCCCGGCGCCAGGCTGGCGACGACCTGCTGCCTGTCCCCCGCCGCCGCCAGGCCGTAACCGAACGGCTCGACCAGCGCCACCGCCACATTGGCCAGCGGCCGGGACGAAATATTCTCCACATCGGCGGCCACCGTCACTCCCTGTCCCACAGCGGCGGCCAGCGTCGCCGCGGCCGGCGTCACGCGCACCGCCCGCGCGGGCACGCCCTCCAGCCCCAGCGCCGTCACCAGCGCGTGCTGGCCCTGGCCCACCACCACGCTCAGCCGGAACCTGGCCGCCTTCGCCGCCGCCTCCGGCCGGTGCGCCGCGAACAGCGCCGCCACATCGTGGTCGAACGCCAGCCAGTCGCCGACATAATTAGCCGTATAACGGCCGTCCAGCCACTTCGCCGCCTTATCGTCCGCCGGCAGCGGGCCGGTATACACCCAGCCCACCGTCCCCAGCGGGCGGCCGGCCTCGTCCAGGGCAGTCAGCTTGATCCTGCCCGCTCCCTGGGTAGACAAAAACTGCACGCGGCCCCGGCCGGCAAGCTCCCCGGCCGGCGCCTCGCGGAAATACTCCAATTCTCCCTGCCCGCCGGCCGCCAGCTCCAGCGCCGCCTCGGCCGACAAAAACGCGCCCTTCACGACCCGGCAGCTGTTGCCGGCACCCTTCTCCACGAGATTCGCCGGCACGCCCCAGGCCGCCAGCGCCTCCGGCGGCTGCGGCGCCAGGCCGGCCGACGGCGCGGACCTGTCCAGAGCGCAGCCGGCAAGCAGCAGCATCGCCGCCGCCGCCACGACCAACCATCTGCCCATAGCCGTCACCCCAGCGGCGGCCAAAAAGCCGCGCCGACGAACACCACCACCGCCGCCAGCAGCGGCGTCAGCAGCACCAGCACAGCCTTGGCCGCGCTCAGGCCGTGGACACCCTGGATCGCGATCACCGTCAGCGCCAGCACCCAGAAAACCAGCACAAGCACCCCGGCCGCGAACAGCATCGCCGCCGCCCCTGCCGGCAGCAGCAGTCCGGCCACCGCCAGCGGCACCGCGAAAATAAACGGCAGATGCGCGAAACCGATCGCCGCGAACAACCCCACCGCCGTACCCTGGCCGCCGAACAGCTCGGCGATCAGCTGCAGCACCGCCGAACCCACGAACCACATCAACAGCCGCACGCAGACCGCCGCGGCGAAGAACGCGCCGGCGAACTTCCCCGTCGCCGTCGCCTGAAGAACGAAATATATCGCCCCCGCCGGGATGACGATGCTCAGCAGAAAAGCGACAAACGCCTGCCCCACCGGGCGGCGGGCCGCGATCTGCCGCATCGCGGCCGCGGGGCTGAAGATAACATCATAAAGAAGCTCGAGAAACGGTCCCATTCCCCTCTCACCTACCACTTCTCAGGGATCGCCAGCGGCGCGGTCAGCGGCACATCCTGCCTGATCCGGCGGAAAAACAGCCTCTCCAGGCTCACATCCTCGCCGGAGCCGAACAACATCGACCACGGGCTGACCTTGCCGTACTCGTGCAGCACCGGCTTGCCCTTGATCCCGGCCATCGCCGCCGCCCCGTCGATCGCGTCGTACATCGTCCCCAGCTCATCCACCAGCCCGAGCTCCTTCGCCTGGCTGCCGGTATAAATCCGCCCGTCGGCCAGCTCGCGCACCCGGGTCGGCTCCATCTTGCGCCCCTCGGCCACCACAGCCACGAACTGGCCGTACAGATCATCCACCATCACCTGGATGATCGCCCGTTCCTCGGCCGTCATCGGCCGGTCGGGGGAAAGGATATCCTTATGCGGACCGCTCTTGATCTTCTCCGAGCGGATGCCGATCTTATTATAAAGCTCCTGCCAGTTAGCGTACGGGATATACACGCCGATGCTGCCAGTCAGCGTAGCCGGGTTGGCGTAGATGCGGTCGGTCACCGCCGCCAGCCAATAACCGCCCGAAGCGGCCACGTCGCCCATCGACGCCACCACCGGTTTGCCGGTGGCGCGGAGCTTCTTGATCTCCGTCCCCACCTCCTGGGAAGCGGGCGCGCTGCCGCCGGGGCTGTTGATCCGCAGCACCACCGCCTTCACCGCCGCATCGTCGCGCGCCTGGTGAAGCTGCTTGATAAGCGCGTCCGTGCCGCCCGGCTCGCCCAGCAGCCCGGCCTGGCCGCGGCCGCCCACGATCACCCCGTCCACATAAATTATCGCCACCTTGCTCCGTTCGCCGCCTGCGCGCCTGCTCTTCACACCAGGCACGATAAAAGCCGCCGCCACCAGCGAAACCGCGACGACCACCGCGATCAAAAGCACCACAGACCGTTTGAACACAAGCATCCACTACCTTTCCATTCCGGATAGGAAAAAGAAACTGTTGAGCAAACCCAACAGTTTTTGATGATAAACAATATATGTGCCGGCCTGGCCGGTCATGTATAACGTTAGCGCGTCCCCGTCGCCTTCGCCAGCGCCGCCTTCACGAAATCGCGGAACAGCGGATGGGGCCGCGTCGGGCGGGACTTGAACTCGGGGTGGAACTGCGTGCCCACGAACCACGGATGATCGGCGATCTCGACGATCTCCACCAGCCGGCCGCTCGGCAGCATCCCGGCGATGACCATCCCCGCCGCGGCGAACTGCTGGCGGTACGCGTTGTTGAACTCGAAGCGGTGGCGGTGGCGTTCGTAGATAAGCTCGTCCTGATAAGCGGCGAACGTATGCGTCCCCTCGGTCACCTTGCACGGGTAAACGCCCAGCCGCATCGTGCCGCCCTTCTCCTCCACATCCACCTGCTCGGGCATCAGATCAATCACCGGGTAAAGCGTCTCGGGATTGAACTCGGTGCTGTTGGCGCCCTTCAGGCGGCACACGTTGCGGGCGAACTCGATAACCGCGCACTGCATCCCCAGGCACAGCCCGAAGAACGGGATCTTGTTCTCGCGGGCATAGCGGATCGCCTTGATCTTGCCCTCGATGCCGCGGTCGCCGAAGCCGCCGGGCACGAGGATACCGTCCACGCCGCCGAAAACGGCGTCCAGGTCCACCTTGGCCGGCTCGATCTCCTCGGCGTTGACCCACTTGATATTGATGGCCGCGTCATTCGCGATGCCGCCGTGGCGCAGCGCCTCCGACACACTCATATAAGCGTCCTGCAGGGCGACATACTTGCCGACGATCGCGATGCACACACTCTGCGGCGGCTGGATGATCTTATTCACCATCGCCTTCCACTCGCTCAGGTCCGGCCGGCCGTTCTTCAGGCCCAGCTTCTCGAGGACGATCTTGTCCAGGCCCTCCTCCTCGAGCATCAGCGGCACCTGATAAATAGAAGCGACGTTCTTGTTCTGGATGACGGCGTTCAGGTCGATATCGCAAAACAGCGCCAGCTTCTCGCGCATATCGGCCGAAATCTCGTGCTCAGTCCGGCAGACGATGACATCGGGATGGATACCGATGCTCCTCAATTCCTTCACACTGTGCTGGGTCGGCTTGGTCTTAAGCTCGCCGGCCGCCGAAATATACGGCACAAGCGTCACGTGGATATACGCCACGTCGTCGCGGCCCACTTCCTTGCGCACCTGGCGGATGGCCTCCAGGAAGGGCAGGCTCTCGATATCGCCCACCGTACCGCCGATCTCGGCGATGACGATATCCGCGTTGTCCTCCTTGGCGATCCGGTACAGGCGCTCCTTGATCTCGTTCGTGATATGGGGGATGACCTGCACCGTGCTGCCCAGGTAATCGCCCTTGCGCTCCTTCGTGATCACCGACCAGTAAATCTTGCCGGCCGTCACATTCGAGCTCTTCGTAAGGTTGATATCGATGAACCGCTCGTAGTGGCCGAGGTCGAGGTCGGTCTCGCCGCCATCCTCGGTCACGAAAACCTCGCCATGCTGGTAGGGACTCATGGTGCCGGGGTCAACGTTGATGTAGGGATCGAATTTCTGGATCGTTACCTTATAGCCGCGGCTCTTAAGGAGGCGCCCCAGTGACGCTGCGGTGATGCCCTTGCCGAGCGACGAAACGACCCCCCCGGTGACGAAAATGAACTTAGCCATAGATTATCCTCCTACAAACCGGCCTCACGCTGTATTATCCCAAGCATGGCCGTAATCATATACGCTGCTTACTCGCCTTCCTCAGCGTCCACACCGGCGGCGGGATAGTCCTGCTGAATCTCCGCCAGCAGCTTTTCCCGGCGCAGGTTGTTATCCGTCGAAACGGCGGCCGCAGTCTCCTCGGCAGCCCGGCCGCCGCGCTGGGGCAGCCACTCGGCCAGCCCCCACGTGCCTTTGCCCACATGGACGAACCGGCTGTCCATATTGATCTGGGTATGCACCTCGGCCATCGCGTGCGCGACCGAAGCGACTGGTCTTCCCTTGCTCTCGAGAACCTTGCCGATAAGATCGCGGAAATACATCGGCGAACCTTTTTCAGCCAAAACCTGATAAGCAACATCAACGTCTGACAATTGTTTCACCATTTCGCCCATGAATTCGGCCCCCTCCGCTGCGTCGTTCAAAAATTACATGGTAATATTCACCGCGGGGGGATAAATTCCTCCTTTTACAGGCGAACGGCAAAGCCTTGATCCACCTGGCCCGGAGGCAATCGGGCGCAAAAAAGACCGACAAAATAATCAAATTTATCCGCTTTTTCGCGCAAGCTTCCGCCTCCGTCGGCAAAAGACGGGGCGGAAGTCGCGTCATTGATGTCACATCTTGTCAGGGGCGGCGACGCCCAGGATGGCGAGCGCCGAACGGAGCGTATCGCGCACCGCCGCCGCCAGCGTCAGCCTGGCCGCCTGGACGTCGGGCGGGGCGCCGATCACGCGGCACTGGTTATAGAAAGAATGGAACAGGGCGGCAACCTCGTGGGCGTAGCGGGCGATATGATGCGGCGCCCGCTCGCGGGCGGCGGCCGCCACCTCGTCCGGATACTCGCCCAGCTTCTTGATCAGGTCGGCCTCCGCCTCCTCCGTCAGCGCCTCAATCGGCGCTTCCCCCGGCGCGGGCACCGTCAGCCCCGCCTCCTCAGCCTGGCGGAAGATGCTGGCGATGCGGGCGTGAGCGTACTGGATGTAAAAAACGGGATTCTCGTTGGTGCGCGACTTCGCCAGGTCGAGATCGAAATCGAGCTGGCTGTCGGTCGAGCGCATGATGAAGAAGAAGCGGGCGGCGTCGCGGCCGACCTCCTCGATCAGCTCGGCCAGCGTGACCCCCTGGCCGGTGCGCTTCGACATCTTGACAAGCTCGCCGTGCTGGAAGAGATTGACCATCTGGAGGATAAGCACCTCGAGATGCTCCGGGTCGTACCCCAGCGCCGCCACCGCCGCCTTCACCCGGCTGATATAACCGTGGTGGTCGGCGCCCCAGATATTTATCACCCGGTCGAAACCGCGGGCGAACTTGTCGCGGTGGTAAGCGATATCGGCGGCCAGATAAGTCGGCACGCCGTTGTCGCGGATAACCACCCGGTCCTTGTCGTCGCCGTAAGCGGTCGACTTCAGCCACAGCGCCCCGTCCTGCTCGTACATATGGCCGCTTTCCTTCAACTGGCGGCAGGTGTCCCCGATCGCCCCGGCCGCGTGCAGCGTCCGCTCGCTGAACCACACGTCGAACGTCACGCCGAACGCCTCCAGGTCCTCGCG
Source organism: Selenomonadales bacterium (assembly GCA_018434945.1). Taxonomy (GTDB): domain Bacteria; phylum Bacillota; class Negativicutes; order Sporomusales; family UBA7701; genus Anaeroselena. Next base: position 30,963 of record JAHDOI010000031.1, on the reverse strand, counting down.
CAGCAGCGCCAGCTTCTCCTCGCGGGCCAGCTCCTTGAACACCGCCAGCCGTTCGGCGGGATCCATCAGCAGATAGCGCGCCCCCGCCTGGTCGGCGATCCGCCGGGCGGTGTCGATAATATCGCGGCCGCGGTAGCCGTCCTCCGGGAACTCCACCTGCTGACCCAGCAGCTCGCGGTAGCGGGCGTCCACCGACGCCGCCAGGCAGTCGATCTGGTTGCCCGCGTCATTGATGTAAAACTCGGTCGACACATCGTAGCCGGCGACCCTCATGAGATTGGCCAGCGCACTGCCCACCGCCGCTCCCCGGCCGTGGCCGACATGGAGGGGACCGGTCGGGTTGGCGCTCACGAACTCCACCTGCACCTTCTCGCCCCGGCCGCTGTCCGAGCGGCCCCAGGCTTCGCCCGCAGCCGCGATATCGGCCAGCAACGCGTACAGCCAGTCAGGCTTGAGGTAAAAATTGATAAAACCGGGACCGGCCACCTTGGCCTCCTTAAGCCAGGGAAGCGCCGCCGGCTCGTGCTTGTCCAGCGCGGCCCGCGCGTTCAGCCGCCCGGCGATCGCGTCGGCCAGCGCCCGCGGGTTTTGGCGGGCCGGACGGGCGAGCTGCATCGCTATATTTGTCGCGAAATCGCCGAACTCCTTCTGCGGCGGCACCTCGAGCATCACCGCCGGCAGCTCGGCGCCGGCCAGGGCCTCGATCCCGGCTGCGGCCTCGTGGATTGCCCCGGCGAGCAGCACTTTCACATTCATGCTATTCTTCCTCCCGAATCTCAACCGCTAACGTATTGTAACTCTGCCACCGGCCGTCGATCTCCAGATCGTAGCCGGCGGTCACAGTTTCCCTGCCGTCGCCGCCCGCCGCCTGGAAGTGCCTGGTCGACACCGCCATCTTCAGGCTGCCGTAAGGCGTTATGTACGTGCAATGGCTCGTCAAGCCGAGGCGAAACTCCTGCTTCAGCTCCACCGCCCCCATGCGGACAAGGATCAGCCTGTCGGCGTAAAGCTTGAGCAGCGTCGTCGTGCCCTCCATGCCGGTGATCTCGCTCTCGCGGTATGTAATATAGCTCACGCCGTCCCTGTCCTGGCGCGACCCCACGGTGACGAACTCGATGCGGCTCTCCTCGCCGCCCGCGTCGGTCTGGGTGCCGACCACCGTCACGACAACCTTACGCATATATTCTCTCCTAACCACATTCATATATTATAACCCATAATGCCCAAGCTTGCCAACAAAAACCGTAGCGCCGCCCTCAGCAAAAACTGAAGGCGGCGCCTGTTATGGGGAGACCGTCGCGTATGCCGGCCTCTCCGCTATTAATCTATGCCCGCGGCGGCAAAAACTTGCCGCCGGTGCCCTTAAGAAAATCTGACGACGGAGAACGCAGTCTGTGCTAAAGGCAGGAGCCGTATCGACGCTTGCTCGTCTACGGGTATACGCGCTGTAAGCCTTGCGCCGACTCGACCGTACCGTCCGCAAAAGTCGCATCCGGCTCCTTGCGGACTAGACCGGCCATCCACGGCCGGTCTTATGGTGTCGTTAACGGCTTGCTACGGCAACAGCGCGTAACACCCTCCGCCAACGCGCGCTTACGATACAGCTCCCGCTGCCTACGGCATATGGCCCAGCGCCGGGATAAGCCGGCCGGCGCACAGCCGCGTCCCCGTCAATACCCTATTATCAGCACACTATCCACAAATGCGAAAATGCTCTCCAGGCTCCCCAGCCGCTTGAGCGTGTTCTGGTAAAACTCCGTGCTGCCCGTCTGGCCCTTGCGGATCACCGGCACCATAATCACCCCGTGGCGGATGACCGGCGACTCGGCGAACTTGCAGATATTCTTCCACACGTTGCTGACCTCGCCCTTCTCCACCTCCACCGCCACCTGGAAATCGGGGTGGTAGAAATCCACCTCGAAATTCAGCCCCTTCCTGAACAGCGGCCCGTATTTGCGGTTGGTCACCGAATGCCAGAACCCCAGCTCCCGCATATCGGCCAGCAGCACGCGCTCCGCCTCCACGCTCTTGCGGAAAGGCGTCGCCGCGATATCCGCCAGCTCGCCCCGGCGGGCCGTCACCACCTCGCAGAGGCTCTCCAGGTAAACATTCGACCGGCGGCGGCAAAGATAACGCCAGGGCGGGTACCCGGGCGAAAAAACCTCATCTATTCCCAAATCTTCTTGACCTCGGCGCCCACGTAATAATGCTTCACGATATCCTCGGCCTTCCAGCCGTCCTTCGCGTACGTGAACGCGCCCCACTGGGCCATGCCGACACCGTTGCCCCAGCCGCGGCCCTTGAACGTGAACGAACCGTTCGCGTAACTCATCTCGTCCACCAGCGTCGACTTCAGCAAATCGAACCCGACCGCCTTGCGGAACTCCGCCCCGTAAACCTTCCTGTCGCCGGCGCCGATCCACAGGATACGGCCGGACGGCCCCTTCTCGATAATCCTGATATCACCGGGGTTGCCGCTATACCCCACCGCCTGGGCCACCTTCCGGCCGGGGATGACCACCGTCCAGTACTGGAGGTGGGGCGGCGTGTACTTGTAGCTGTCATCGGTCACCGGCTGAAAATACGGCGTGGGGTGGGGAATCTCCTTCGGGAAACTCTCCTCGCGGGTAGCGGCGATCTGGCCGCTGCTCGAACTGTAGATAGCGTTCACCAGGCTGCCGGCGTACAGCAGCAGCTCGCCGCGCGTCGAACGCACCGCCTCGCGGATGCGGTCATTGACCCTCTCGGGGGCGTAAGCCTGCAGCTCCTCCTTCGACGTGCTCACGTCGGCGTCATGCAGCCGCCGGATTGTGCCCGCCTCGATGGCGTTCACCGTCAGCGTGCGCGACACGATCGCCTGGGCCCGCAAAGCCTCCTGAGGCCAGTCGGGCTCCATCTCCCGGGCGATCACCCCTTCGAGATACTTCTCCAGCGGCATCCTTTCCCGGGTGCCGCGGTCGGCCCGCCACACCGTTATCACCGGCTCGGTCTTGTACTTGGCCGCGTCGAACTGCGGCACGCCAGGGATGGGCTCGGGCGCGGGCTTCAGCGGCGCGGCCGGCGCGGGCGCCGGAGCCGGCTCGGCCGGCGGCTTGGCGGCGGGAGGGCGTAAGAGTGTATAGGCTCCCGCGATCAATGCTACAGCGACGACTGCGACAAGGGCGATATTGAAATACGAATTTTTACGCATCCTCCCACCTCCGCTGCTAGTATGGGCCGGCAGCCCCCTTCCTATGCGCCGCCGGCGAGAACGAAAATATCGACATGCAATTTTCTTCCCGCCACATAAGAGCGCAGCACGAGCGTGCGGCGGGTGGTGTTCACGAACCGCAGATCCTTGTCGGTATATGTGGTCGCGTCCCGCCCCGGCGGCACATAGCTCACCGGCTGCGAGTGGGCATGGCGCTCCGTCACCCTCAGCCCGGCCGCCAGCACCGCGTTATACAGCGTGCTCGACACCTGGCACATCCCGCCCCCCAGCTCCTCCCCGTGCCCCCCGTCCACGAACACGACCGCCGGCCGGAAGCCACGCTCGCGCGTCGGCTCGCCCGTGCGGCTGTTGAAGGAAAACTCCGCCCCGGCGGCGATCGCCGCGTTGTTCAGCAGCGCGGCGGTCAGAACGATATTCTCCAGCCGTCCCGGGCTGGCGTCGAGGATTGTCGTCGTATACGAGCCGGCCTGCCGCGCGGCGGCCAGGTCGCCGGCCGTCAAAGCCGCCGTCAGCGGACGGTACGCGGCCGTCAGCGCGCTGCCGGTGGGCGCGGCCAGCGCCGCCTCCGCCGTCGCCGCCACATCCACCATCCGCCCGTCCCGATCAGCCACCACCGTCCCGTCCCCGTCGGCGAACCTGGCGTCGACCGGCGGCTCATAGCGCGCCGCCGCCAGCTCCTGCAGAGCCGCCGCCGTCCCGGCCCGCGTCAGCCCGCCCACCGCCACCTCCTCCACCGTCACCGCCGCCGCCACCCGCGGCTCGGGCTTCGGGGCCGGCTGCATTCCGCAGGCGGTCATAAGCAAACAGCCGATAATCACCACCGCTGCCAGCGCTATCCTCACCGCCGCTCCTCCCGCAAACGTATTCCCTGCTAGTATCCGGCCGGATAAACTCTTTTACTCACCGATGGCGGGCGGGCGCATAAAATATAGCGCTGATTACGACCGCCAGGGAGGGTAAAGCGTGGAGCTCATAGACAATATCCTCGCATCCGCCGCCGGCATCACCTGCGACTCGCGCCAGGTGTCGCCCGGCTTCATCTTCGTCGCCGTCCGCGGCGCCAGCCGCGACGGCAATACATACGCCGCCGGCGCCGTCGTCCGCGGGGCGCTCGCCGTCGTCAGCGACAGCCCCGGCAGCCTGCCCGCCCTTCCCGTGCCGGTCGTCGCCGTCCCCGACGCCCGCCGGGCCCTCGGCGAGCTGGCCGCCCGCTTCCACCGCCACCCCTCCAGGTCGCTCGCCCTCGTCGGCGTCACCGGCACCAACGGCAAAACCACCGTCACCTTCATGCTCGACCACATCTTCCGCCAGGCCGGCCTATCCTCCGGCCTCATCGGCACCGTCTGCGTAAAAGTCGGCGGCCTCACCCGCCCCAGCGACCTCACCACCCCCGACGCCGCCAGCCTCCAGGCGCACCTGGCCGCGATGCGCGACGCCGGCGTAAGCCACGCCGCCATGGAAGTCTCCGCCCAGGGCATCGACCAGGGACGGGTGGACGACGTCACCTTCGCCTGCGGCGTCGTCACCAACATCAGCCCCGACCACCTCGACTTCCCCGGCGGCTTCGACGCCTACTGCGCCGCCAAACAGGGCTTCCCCGGCCTCCTCGGGCCGGCGGTCCCGCTCGTCATCAACGCTGCCGACCCCCTCTGCCGGGCCATGGCCGCCGCCGCCCCGGCCGTCGCCTGCGCCGTGGACGCGCCCGCCGACGTCACCGCCCGCATCGTCCGCCTCGCCGACAGCGGCAGCGCCTTCTCCCTCGCCTTTCCCCGGCCGCTTCCCGGCTGCGCCGTGCCGCCCGGCGAACTTGCCGTAAAACTCCCGCTGCCCGGCCGCCACAACGTCGAAAACGCCTTGCTGGCGACAGTCGCCGCCGCCCTGTGCGGCGTCCCCCCCGCGACGGCCGCCGCCGCCCTCGCCGCCTTCCGCGGCGTCCCGCGCCGTTTCGCCGTCTCGCGCCTCGCCGGCCGCACCGTCGTCGACGACACCGCCCTCAACCCCGGCAGCATCGACGCCGTCTTCCGCACCCTGGCCGCCTTCAGCCGCCGCCGCTTCGTCGTGGCCTTCGCCATCCGCGGCCGACGCGGCCCGGCCATCAACGCCGCCTGCGCCGCCGCCCTCGCCCGCTGGTGGCGGGCGACCCCCTTCACCCTCGTCGTCACCGCCGGCGCCGACGGCGTAAGCGCCGCCGACACTGTGGACAACGACGAAAAGAGCGCCTTCTGCGAGGCGCTCGGCAAAGCGGGCGTAAATTACCTGTTCCGCGAAACGCTCGCGGCCGCGATGGAAACAACCGCCGAAGCCGCCGGCCCCGGCGACCTCGTCGCCCTGCTCGGCGCTCAGGGCATGGATGACGGCCTGCGGCTGCTGCGCCGCAGCCTCACCAGATCCCCGGCCGGCGCGGAAGCGGCCGGCTGCCCGGCGTGGCTCACCTGACGTACGGTATCGTCAGCGGCCCCAGCGGCAGCACCGCCACCCTGGCCCCCGGCCCGTACTTCGCCAGCAGCGCGGCCAGCGTATCGCCCACGTCGGCGACCGGCGTAAACTTCGCCTTCCGCACCGTCGCCTCGTCGAGGGTCGAATAAACATAGCAGTCCGCCTTCAGCTGGATCATCGCCTGCACCTGCACCTGCCACTGATCGAACATCGAGAACGACGGATCCTCGATCATCGCCAGCAGCTCGCCCGGCGTCTCGCGCATCGTCAGGATCTTGGCGTAATTGCCGTGGTCGGGCACGCCGTCCGAACACTCCGAGGCGCTCACGATGCTGCCCCCCTGGCGGACGATCTGGGCGGCGGCGCTCATGCCCTTGACCGTCTGGTAGAGGTTCTGGTCCAGCGGGTACCCCGAATTGGTCGTCACCACGATATCGAACGGCGCGTCCACCGCATACATCGCGTGCTCCTTCACGAACTTGCACCCTTTGCGGTGGGCTTTGATGACGTCGCCGGCGAACACGCCCGTGATCTCCTTCTTGCCGTTGAGCGTCACGTTCAGCATGAACTGCGGCTTGACCTTCAGGCAGTTCTGGGTCGCGGCGTCCTGGAGGATGTTGCCCTCGATGATCCCCCATGTGCTGTTCGGGTGGCCGATCATCGCGGCGTTGTGGAAATCGAGGATGGTCCTGATGCCGGCAACGGCGGGAGAGATGCCCTTCGGCCCGCCGGAAAACCCGGCGAAGAAATGCGGCTCGATGAAACCGGTGGCGATCCTGAAATCCGCCTCGACATACGTCTTATTGAGGAAAACATCCGATCCGTAGCTGTTGCGGCCCACATGGACAAGCCCGGCGTCGTCGAACGCATCGTGGTTCACGACCCTCACGGTCTCCACCACCTCCCGCCCCAGCATGCCGGCCAGCTCCTCGCGCGTATTCGCGCGGTGGCTGCCCAGGCCGTTGATGACGACGAAATTCTCCCGCGGCACATGACTCAGCTCCTCCAGCAGCCACGGCACAAGCTTGTGGTTGGGCGTCGGCCGGGTGATATCCGAGATGACGATCGCCACCCTGTCGGTCGCCCTGACCATGTCGCGCAGCGGCGGCGTGCCGGTCGGATGGCGCAGCGCGTGCAGCACCGACCCCTTCTCGTACGCCAGCCCGTCGGTATGGCGCGGCTCGATGACAACCGCGTCGTCCGGCACCGCCACCTCGAGCCCCGTCTTGCCGTACGCCAGGTTCACCTTTCTCATATCTGCTCAGCCCCTTCGCGTCAGATAGCAGATATTTCCTCCCCGGCCATCCTTTTTCCTGCCGTCCGGAAGCGTTCACGGCGATTTCGGCGGCGGTTTGGGCTCCTTCTGGACATAGCCGGTGAAGATCGCCTGCAGCTTGGCAGGCGACTCGGTGAAAACGAGGTACAGGTGGAAAGGGACAGAGGCGGCGAAAAAGGCGGCGACGAAGAAATGGGCGCTGCGGATGGCGTTCAGGCCGCCCAGCATCCGCTGCAGGCGGGTGGTTTCGCCCGGGAACATCAGCGCCGCGCCTGTCACCGCCGCCACGATCACCACCAGCCCCCAGGCGGTGAACAGCGCCTTCTGTCCGGGGTTATAGCGGCCGAAATTCGGATGGTGGGCGGTGACGAACAGGTAATAGCGCAGAAAGCTGCGCACATTCGCCCAGTCGCCCGGCAGCAGCAGGATCTCGGTATGCTTGCCCGTCCTGGCGTAATAGTAAACATGCAGAACCATGTTGACTATCAGGGCGGCCGCGGCCACGCCGTGGAGCTCGCGCATCAGGCTCATCGGCAGCCGCAGCCACGCCGGCGGCTCGTGGAGATACAGCCCTGTCGGCAGCAGCACCATCACCGCCGCGAACATCACCCAGTGGAATATCCGGACAGGCAAAGGGTGAAGCAGCAGCTTCATCGCAGGAACTTCACCGTCAACTCCGGCAGATGCCTCAGCATCGCGGGGAACGGGTCGGCCATGATCGCGGCCTCGTCGCCGAGGATCCTCTCCAGCCCGGACCGCTCGATGACCATATACGGCTTGATCGTGCCGGCATAAGGCAGCTGAACGCCCGATTCCAGCTTACCCGGCTCGGCGCCGGTAATCTCCACCCCGCTGACGTGCAGGGTGTATTCGCCGGCCACCCGCCCGCCCTCGGTCACCTGGACGCCGAACTTGCTCTCCTTGCCGGTCAGCGCTGCCGACGCCATCCCGAAAAGATACGGATGCTTGTCGCGGAACACGGCAGTGAGCCTGTTGCGGAAAGGCACCAGTCCCTCGATCACCAGCCTGTCAACATCAGTCATCGCAGCCTGCATACAAAAACCTCCCCTATTCTGTGAAATCCCACCCCCAGTATCCCTTGTCCGCCGCTCCTTTATTCCCGGCCATGACACACAAAAACCCCCTCGCCCCGGAGGCAAGGGGGTTATCGACGGTCGAGTTTTACAGCAGCGGCGTGCTCACCGGCAACCGCCGCACACTCTCCAGCTGTTCGAACGCATGGGCCAGCCTGACGAGCAGTCGCTCGCTCCACGGCCGGCCGAGCAGTTCCAGCCCCACCGGCACGCCGAGCGGCGCCGTGTCCGTCGGCCGCGAGAAGCCGCCCGGCACCACGACGGCCGGGAAGCCGGTCACCGCCCCCACCACGCCGTTGCGGTCGGCCTGCGTCTCGCCCACCGGCACCACCAGGCGTTTCTGGTGCGGGTACACCAGCGCGTCCAGCCGGTGGCGGGCCAAAAGCTGCATCACCGTCAGCTGCAGGACGCTGCGCGCCGCCAGCCGCCGGCGGTACTCGTCCCCGTCGCCGGCCACGGCCAGCGCCTGCCTGATATTGTCGGCGATCCCGGGGTGATACCGCCCGCCGGCGGCCACCGCGGCCAGCGACTTCACCGGCAGCGCCGCGGCCGGGTCGGCCAGAAAGGCGCCCAGATCGCGGGCGAACTCGTGGACATGGACGCTCGTCGCGGCGATCAGCTTCGCCGCGTCCAGGTCGGGGTGGCTCACCGTCACCAGCGTCGCCCCCCCTGCCTTCAGCCTGGCGAGCGCGGCTTCCATCACCGCGTTCACCTCGCGGTGGGCGGCGTCGCCGCCGAACAGCGGCTCCACCACCCCCAGCCGCGCCCCCTTGAGCCCGCCATCGTCCAGTTCCTTGCCGGTGTCCGTATCACGGCCGAACCCCCAGGCGGTCGCCGGGTCGGCCTCGTCGTAACCGGCGATGACGTCCAGCACCCTGGCCGCGTCCGCCACGGTATAAGCCAGCGGCCCGGCGGTATCCTGGGTAAGGGCATACGGCACGATGCCGCTGCGGCTGACCAGTCCCAGCGTCGGCTTGATGCCGACAAGCCCGTTCGCCGAAGCCGGCGAGCGCACCGAATTGACGGTGTCCGTCCCCAGCCCCGCCAGGCCGAACGCGGCCGCCAGGCCGGCCCCCGTGCCGCCGCTCGAACCGCCCGGCGTCCGGGTCAGGTCGTACGGATTGAGCGTCTGCCCGCCAAGCGAACTGACCGTCTCCCCCCACACCGCGAACTCGTGCAGATTGACCTTCGCCAGGATTATCGCCCCCGCAGCCCGCAGCCGGGCGGCCGCGAACGCGTCGGCGCGCGGCCGCCAGCCCTCGAGGCTCAGCGACCCGGCCGTCGTCGGCATATCGTATGTATTGATATTATCCTTCAGCAGCACCGGCACCCCGTGGAGCGGGCCGGTCAGCCCATGCCTGCGCTGCCTGGCGTCGAGTTCATCCGCTGTCGCCAGCGCCCGCGGGTTGACGGCGATCACCGCGTTCACCGCCGGCCCCCGCTTGTCGTAGGCCGCGATCCGCGCCAGATAAGCCTCCACCAGCCCGCGGGCCGTTATCTCCCCCGCCAGCAGCGCGGCATGGCAAGACGCAATTGTCGCATTTTCTAGCGAAAATCCGCCCATACCCGTCCCTCCTATGCGTGAATAAAACTTCTCAAGCTTTATCGCGGTTCGGAAGATGCAAGCACAAGCGAGCATTGACGGAGGATGTTACGCGCTGTAAGCGCAGCAGTCGCAACGATACCGTACGCCCGGCCATGGACGGCCGGGCGAGGCGACAACGGGCATGGACGCCCGTTTGGCGCCGGTACGGTTGAGTCGACGCAAGCCAACAGCGCGTTCATCCGAAGGCTCGCCGAGCGGTGATTGCATCTTCCGAGAACAAGCAATGTTCCGCTTCCCCTGTTTCTACCGAAAATACTTTACGCCTGAGGCAAATATCCCCTGCTCCTTATCCCCCGGCACATTCACCGCCACATACGGCCCCGTCCGCTCCGAATGGCCCATCTTGCCGAAAATGCGGCCATCGGGGCTGGTGATGCCCTCCACCGCGGCGACCGAGCCGTTCGGGTTGAAGCGGATATCGTTCGACGGCTTGCCGTCCAGGTCGACATACTGGGTGGCGATCTGGCCGGCGGCGATCAGCCGGTCGACCGACGCGGGCGGGGCGACGAACCGCCCTTCCCCGTGGGATACCGCGATCGTATGGATATCGTCCACCGCCGCGTCCGACAGCCAGGGCGACAGCACGGACGCCACCCGCGTCCTCACCAGGCAGGCCACATGGCGGCCGATCTTGTTGAACGTCAGCGTCGGGTCGGCCTCGCCCAGTTCGTCGACGATCCGGCCGTAAGGCAGCAGCCCCAGCTTGATGAGCGCCTGGAAGCCGTTGCAGATGCCGAGCATCAGCCCGTCCCGCCGTTCGAGGAAGGCGGTCGTCGCCTCCCGGACGCGCGGGTTGCGGAAGACGGTGGCGATGAACTTCGCCGAACCGTCCGGCTCGTCGCCGGCGCTGAAGCCGCCCGGCAGCATGATTATCTGGCTGCGGCCGATCCCGCGCACCAGCGCGGCGACCGACTCCTCGATATCGGCGGCCGTCAGGTTGCGGAAAACCAGCGTCTCCGCCTCTGCCCCCGCCTTGGCGAACGCCCGCACACTGTCGTACTCGCAGTTCGTCCCCGGGAAAACCGGGATGAGCACCCGCGGCCTCGCCACCGGCGCCGCCGCTTTAGCGGCGCCGCGCCTCGCATAGCTCGCCACCGGCGGCGGCGGGGCAGCGCACTCCTGGGTGCGGGTCGGGAAAATGTCCTCCAGCGGCTTCTCCCACGCGGCGTACGCCTCGTCGAGCGAGATCTCCGCCCCGCCGACGCTGATTACAGGCCGCTCCCGGGTGCGGCCCAGCTCGCGCCAGCTCACGCCCGCCAGGGCGGCGGCCAGGTCGGTGTCGCCCGGCAATTCGAGGATGACCGAACCGTAGTCGGGCGCGAACAGGTCGACCCCTTCCGCGCCGCCGGCGAACGCGAACCCGATATGGTTGCCGAACGCCATCTTGCTGACCGCCGCCGCCACGCCGCCCGTCTTCACCGTATGGGAGGCCAGCACCAGACCGGCGGTTATCAGCTCGTGAATCTTCGCATAATTGGCCTTGAGAACGGCGAAATCGGGCAGCCCGTCTTCGCCCCGCGGCGCACCGATCAGCACCACCGCGCTGCCGGCCTGCTTGAACTCCTGCGAAACCGCCCGCCGCACATCCACCGGGCAGAGCGCGAACGCCACCAGCGTCGGCGGCACATTCATATCCATAAAGGTACCCGACATGCTGTCCTTGCCGCCGATGGCCGGCACGCCCAGCTCCTTCTGGGCGCGGTACGCCCCCAGCAGCGCGCTGAACGGCTTGCCCCAGCGGACAGGGTCCCTGCCGAGCTTCTCGAAATACTCCTGCAGCGTCAGCCTGGCCCTGCGCCAGTCGCCGCCCATGGCCACCAGCTTGGTCACCGCCTCCACCACCGCGTACAGCGCGCCGTGGAAAGGGCTCCACTTGCCGATCAGCGGGTTGTAGCCATACGTCATGATCGTGCCGGTCGTCGTCTCGCCCTCCAGCACCGGCAGCTTCGCCACCGCGCCCTCGGCCGGGGTCGACTGGCGGACGCCCCCGTAAGGCATCACCACCGTCGCCGCGCCGATGCTGCTATCGAACCGCTCCACCAGCCCCTTCTGGCTGGCGACGTTCAGATCGGCCAGATTGGCCAGCCACGCCGCCTTTATATCGCTCTTGCCCTTAACCGCCGCCGGCGTCGCCGCGAAAAAGTCGTCTGCCGGCGCAGGCGCCGCCACCACCACGCTCGTCGTCTGGCGGACGCCGCTCGTGTCGAGGAAATCGCGGCTGATATCGACGATCGTCCTGCCGCGCCAGCGCATCACAAGCCGCCGGTCGCCGGTCACCCTCGCCACCTGCGTCACCTCGAGATTCTCGGCGCGGGCGTACTCCTCAAAGGCCACCACATCGGCCGCCGCCACCACCACCGCCATCCGCTCCTGCGACTCGGAGATGGCCAGCTCGGTGCCGTCCAGGCCCTCGTACTTCTTCGGCACGGCGTCGAGTTCGATCTCCAGGCCGTCGGTCAGCTCGCCGATGGCCACCGACACCCCGCCGGCCCCGAAATCGTTGCACCTCTTTATCATCCGGCTGACCGCCGGGTGGCGGAACAGCCGCTGGATCTTCCGCTCGGTCGGCGGGTTGCCCTTCTGCACCTCCGCCCCGCAGCTCGCAAGCGACTCCTCGGTATGCTCCTTCGACGAGCCGGTCGCGCCGCCGCAGCCGTCGCGGCCGGTGCGCCCGCCCACCAGCAGCACCGCGTCGCCGGTCACCGGCTCCTGCCGGACCACATTCGCGCGCGGCGCCGCCCCGATAACCGCGCCGATCTCCATCCGCTTGGCCACGAAGCCCTCGTCGTACACCTCGGCCACCTGGCCGGTCGCCAGGCCGATCTGGTTGCCGTACGAGCTGTAGCCTGTCGCGGCCGCGATGGTGATCTTGCGCTGCGGCAGCTTGCCGGGCAGCGTTTCGGCGATCGGCGCGCGGGGGTCGCCGCTGCCCGTCACCCTCAGAGCCAGGTAAACGTACGACCGTCCCGACAGCGGGTCGCGGATGGCGCCGCCCAGGCACGTGGCCGCCCCGCCGAACGGCTCGATCTCGGTGGGATGGTTATGGGTCTCGTTCTTGAACATCACCAGCCACTCTTCGGTGCGGCCGTCGATTTCCACCGGCACCACGATGCTGGCGGCGTTGATCTCCGCCGACTCCTCCAGATCGTCCAGCAGCCCCTGCCGCTTAGCCTCCTTCATCGCGATCGTGGCGATATCCATCAGGCACAGCGGCTTCTTCGCCTCGCCGTAAATCGCCTCCCGGGCGTCCAGATATTCGCGGTAAGCGGCCTTCACCGGCGCCGCGAAGCGCCCCTCCTCGATCTCGGCCTGCTCGATGGCCGTCATGAACGTTGTGTGGCGGCAGTGATCCGACCAGTACGTATCAAGCACCCTCAGCTCGGTCAGCGTCGGGTCGCGTCTCTCGGTATCGCGGAAATAAGCCTGGCAGAACGCCAGGTCCTCGGCGCTCATCGCCAGCCCCAGCTCGTCCCTGAGCCCCGCCAGCTCCTCGGCGCCCTTCGCCGTGAAGCCTTGCAGCACCGGCACGTCGGGCGGCGTCTCGGTCTTCATCGCCAGCGTCGCCGGTTTTAACAGCGACGCCTCGCGCGACTCCACCGGATTGATGCAGTAAGCCTTGATGCGGGCGAAATCGCTGTCGCTGATCGCGCCCTTCAGCACGATCAACTTGGCGTTCGCCACCTCCGGCCTCTCCTTCTGGGTCAGCAGCTGCACGCACTGGGCCGCCGAATCGGCCCGCTGGTCGTACTGGCCGGGCAGATATTCCATCGCGAACACCCGGTCGGAACGCTCCAGCGGGAACTGCTCGTCGTACACATAATCGGCGTTCGGCTCGGCGAAAATCGTCTTCTTCGAGCGGGCGTACTCCTCGTCGGAAATGCCAGCCACGTCGTAGCGGTTGAGAGCCCGCACCGCCGTCAGACCGCTTATGCCCAAGTTATGCCTGAACTCGTTCAGAAGGCTCCGGGCCTCGACATCGAACCCCGGCCGCTTCTCCACATATATGCGTTTGACCTGCTCCGCCATGCTGTCCGCTCCTCGTCAAATATATTACTTTAAAGCATACAAGTTAATTATTATATTGTACCAAAAATCGCAAATATGGTCAAAACGTCCTGGTCGGCCGTTGATAAGCCCCCATCTGCGGCGTTGTAAGCGACCGCATCGTCGCCGAAGCGTCGTGTGTCTGCTTATCCGGTGCGCCTTGCATCTGGGGACTTCTGAACGGCCTCATCCAAACAAACGGAAGAACTCTTTCTCCTCCATCTCCGTCCGCGCCCCCCACTGCTCCGCCGCCGGCTTATCCGGCCAGTGGCAGTCGCTGCCGCACAGGCGCAGGCCGCTATAGCCGTCGGCGTCCAGCGCGGCGGTGAAATCGGCCGCCCCCCGGCGCGCCTGGGCGCCGTTGCGGTACTCCACCCCGTCCACCACCGTCTTCAGGCTATGGTACGCGCCCGGGCCATACGCCATCGGGTGGGCCAGCACCGCCACCGCCCCCTGCCCGCGGATGCGGGCTGCGAGCTCGATGGCCGGCGTATAAGGCGTATACTCCAGCGGCGCCTTGAGGCCGAGCGCCAGGATATGGACCCATTCCCCGTTATGGTACAGCTCGCACTCGCACCCGGCCACGACGATTATCGGCAGCGCGAGCCGCCGCGCCTCGGCCGCCGCCCACAGGCCGGACAGCGCCAGATCGTGGTCCGTCACCGCGATCGCGTCAAGGCCGCGCTCCACCCCCTGGGCCAAAAGCCCGCGGATGTCCTCCATATCCCGCGCCGTCAGCGTCTCCGGCCGCAGGCCATCGTAGTAGTAACGGTGATTGAGGGGATGGGTGTGAAAATCGATGAACATCGTTGTATTCCTCCCCTGACTGGTTTTGCCCCGCAACGGCCAAAATCCTCCTTGCACGCCAAAAGACCCCCGGACGCCTGCGCGCCCGGGGGTCGGCCTGCCTGCAGCCTGCGCTGTTACTGCAGCGGCTGCTCCAGATCGAAAATCTTGCCGGGATTCAGAATAAGGTTGGGGTCCCAGGCTTTCTTCACCGCCTTCATCAGCCCCAGCTCCACCGGGTCGGTATACTCCTCCATCAGATGGCGGCGCTTGTAGCCGATGCCGTGCTCGCCCGACAGCTTGCCGCCGACCGAATACACATACTCGTAGATGTCGCGGTGGATTTCGTTCAGCTTCTCGCACCAGAACTCGTCCGGGATGTCGCCCTGCAGGATCGACAGGTGGATATTGCCGTCGCCGGCGTGGCTGACCGTGCGGGCCACCGCGCTGTGCCGCCTGCAGATGGCGTCAAGCTCGCGAATGGTCTGGGGCATGAGATCGACCGGCACCACGACATCCTCGTTGCTGTGCGTCAGCGTCTCGTGCCTCACCGCCTCGGCGAACGACTTGCGCGCCTTCCAGATCTTCTGAGAATCAGGCACCAGCACGGCGAACGCCCCGTTCTCCATCCCAACCTCGTCGATCACCACCGCTTTGTCCTCAAGCTCCTCCTCACTGTCGGCCTCCACCTGGAGGATGAGGTAGTTGCCGTTCTCGTCGTGGGGCAGCTTCTCCCGGGTGAACGCCTCCACGCTCCTGATCGCGTCGTTGTCCATGAACTCCACGCATGTCGGCGTAACCCCCGCCTTGACCAGCTTGGGGATGACGCCGATCGCCAGCTCGATATCGGGGAAGACCAGCAGAAAGTCCATCACATGCTCAGGCAGCGGCAGCAGCTTGAGCGTCACCTTCGTGATTATGCCCAGCGTCCCCTCCGCCCCCATCACCAGCTGCTCCAGCGGGTAACCGGTGCTGCTCTTCTTCAGCCGCCCGCCGAGGGTCGTGATCTCGCCGGTGGGCGTCACCACCTCGATCGCGTACACCTGGTCGCGCGTCGTCCCGTACTTGACCGCCTTGTTGCCGCCGGCGTTCGTGGCCACATTGCCGCCGATGAAACAGCTGTCGCCGCTGCAAGGGTCGCCGGCATAAAAAAGCCCCGCATCGCCGGCCGCCTGCTGCACATCCTCGGTGCGGACGCCCGCCTCCACCTCCATATACATCGCGTCGGCGTCGAGCGTGATAATCCTGTTCATCCTCTCCACCGCCACCACGATGCCGCCGTGCACCGGCACCGCGCCGCAGGCCAGGCCCGTGCCCGCCCCCCGCGGCACCACCGGGACGAGTTCCCTGTTGGCCAGCCTGACCACCGCCGCCACCTGCTCGGCCGTCTCGGGATAGACCACCACCTCGGGCATGCGGTGGTAGCGAACCTCGGTCACCTCGTCATGGCTGTAAGGCTGAAGCTTGTCCGGGTCGACGACGACACCCTTGTCGCCGACGATAGCCGTCAGCTCTTCGATGATCGCCGGAGTCACGGGCTTATATTGCGGCATGGCGCGATCCCTCCTGCTTGTTAATTTGCAAAGCCGGCAAAGAATCCTGGTGTTATCATTTGCAAATCGACCCGCACTATACCGTTTACCGCCGCGATCGGCTTCAGCCTTCCGCCCGCACTCAGTCCGCGGCCGCGGCCGTATATACCTCGAAAACCCGCCTGAGCATATCCACATACGTCACCCGCGGCGCCACGACGATCTCCTCGCGGGACCTGAGGCCGGCGATAATCAGCGCCGCTTCGGTAGCCACCAGCCCGCCGTTCAGGGCCGCAGCCCCGGCGCAGGTCGTGAGATAACTGTATTCGCCGCTATACAACCCCCGCACGATGTAGGCGTAACGGTTCTCGCCCAGGATGCGGTCCATGGGGATGCGAAAAATCGGCCATAAAGCCGGGTCGGCCGGCGCCCGGTAAAATTCCTCCAGCGTCATGCCCTCGGGGTCGAAAATGGCCATCAGCGTGCCGAACCCCGGAATGGGCGCCGTGATGTTCAGCACGCCCAGTGAGCGGGCTATGCGGGCGAACCTCGCCTTATAGTCGAACCCGCCGGCATCGATGGCGTCGATCACCAGCGCGCTCCCGGCCATATGCTCGGCCAGCTCCGCGTCGTCCCGGGGCGCGTGCTCCAGCGCCGTCACCTTCATAAAAGGATTGATATCCCGCAGCAGCCGGGCGGTGGCCCCGGCCTTGTTCTCGCCGATCGTGCTCGCCATCGCCGCGAACTGGCGGTTCATATCCGGCTCGTCAAAAACACCGGGGTCCATAACCACCAGCTCGCCGATCCCGAACCGGGCCAGCGTCGCCGCCTCGATGCCCCCCACGCCGCCCGCCCCGGCCACGAAAACCTTCGCCTCGCGCAGTTTCTGCTGCTGCTCGCGGCTAAACAGCCCGATATTCCGCTGGTACACCTGCCAATAATCCATCCTCCGCCTCCTCAGCCGTAAAATTTCACCTTATTGAAAACCCTATTTGTCTATATTGGCAAAAATCCGTCCCAAAACCTGCAAAAACAGGATTAAATTGAAAATATTGGCAGGATTTTGCCGCATTATGTTTAATTCCTTCTTGTGCGTGGATGTCGCTCTTTAGGAGATAAGCCATGACAAATCTTACTCTCGCCATCGCCGCCGCGGCCGGGATCAAAACGATAGTCTTCCTTATCTACCTTTTTCTGTACTGGCGGTACCGGGAGCGCTTCCTCGGCTACTGGACGCTGGCTTGGGCCCTGATTGCCCTCAAATCGGCCATGGACCCGTTTATACTCAGCCCCGCAAGCTTCATCCCAACGATTCTCTTCCTGCAGGCAACGGCTATCGGCAGTCTCCTTTTCATAGCCTGGGGCACCTGCCAGTTCGTCGGTCAGCGACTGCCGAAAATATGGCTTTACGCCGTTTTTTCTCTGGCGATTTTCTCCGCAGCCTGTGTTCTTCTGAATCTGCCGCCTCTTTGGTTCATAGTGCCGACTTCCCTCTTATTCGGCTCTATCTATATTCATACAGGAATCGTTGTACTGCGCCATCTGCAGACACGGGGCATCGGCAAAATGATAACCGCCTATGCCTTCATCCTCAACGGCATCCATCAACTGGATTATCCGATTTTCCGGCCTTCCGAAATGGCCCCTTGGGGCTACCTGCTCGACGCCTTCCTGCGCCTTATCATCGGCATCGGCTTCCTGCTCACCTATTTCGAAAAGACCCGCGACGACCTCGAAAAGCAGGAAACACGCTTCCGCCTCCTGGCGGAAAACGCCCGCGACATAATCTACCGTTACCGGATAAAGCCCTCGTTCGCATGCGAATACATCAGCCCGGCCGCCGAAGAGATTACCGGCTACAAGCCGGAAGAGTACTATGCCAACCCGCGGCTTATTTTCGAAACCGTCCATCCTGACGACAGATCGTCCCTGCCGAAGTTCGACCAAGCGCTCACACCCACCGAAATGCCGGTCGCCTTCCGCCTCATCCGCAAAGACCGGAGCCAGATATGGGTCGAGCAGCACATCGTCCCCATCCGCGATCCAGGCGGCGAGCTGTCGGCGGTCGAAGGCATCATCCGCGACGCCACCGCCCGCAAGGAACTGGAGCAAGAACTCTTCCGCCTCGACCGGCTCAACATCGTCGGCCAGATGGCCGCCAACATCGGCCACGAGATCCGCAACCCGCTCACCACGGTGCGCGGCTACCTGCAGGTGATGTCCCGCAAACAAGACCTGGAGCAATACGGCGACAATTTCCGCCTCCTCCTCGACGAACTCGACCGGGCCAACGCCCTCATCACCGAATACCTGTCCCTCAGCAAAAACCGCATCTCCGACCAGCAGCCCCGCAGCCTCAACGCAATCGTCGAATCCCTCTTCCCCCTCATCCTCGCCGACGCCGCCATCACTAACCACGTCGTCCGCCTGGAGCTCAACGACATCCCGGAACTGCCGCTGGACGAAAAGGAGATCCGCCAGCTGCTCCTCAACTTCGCCCGCAACGGCCTGGAAGCCATGGAACCGGGCAAAAAGCTGACGATAAAAACCTCGGCCGACGACAACGCCGTCATCCTCGCCGTCCAGAACGAGGGGGCTGAGATCCCTCCGGAAATCATGGAAAAACTGGGCATCCCCTTCTTCACCACCAAGGAAAGCGGCACCGGCCTCGGTCTGGCCATCTGCTACAGCATCGCCAACCGCCACCGGGCCAAGATCCACATCGACACCGGCCCTCACGGCACAACATTCTCCGTCGTCTTCCGGCGCGCCTAAAGCCAGACCCTATACTTAGCCCCCTCCTGATTACGCTGAAAAACAACAGTATTAGTGACCATTTCGGAAACAAGAGCCTGCGACGGCTCTTTCTTTTTATGCCAATTTGTCGATTATTATCCAATAATACAATATTTTGACAATTATTGCAATTGGGAGTAAAATATTGGTATATAAACAGATTTTTTGTCGTATCATGGGAAGGCTTGCCGTCTACAAACAGGTGAAAGGGTGTGACCTGCGGTATGAATCAGTCGCTGGCACGGACAGAACCCTCGCATCCCCGGCGGTCCAATCCCCTCGACCAAATACATATCGAACTGGCTACAACCGCCAAGGAAAAAGAAAAGGTGTATCGTCTCCGCTACCGGATTTACGTTGAAGAGATGGGGCGGCGGATATCCCGCGCCGACCACCGGCGCCGGCTGCTGTACGACGACATGGACGACTGGGGCCTCCTCTTTTATGCCCGGGCCGGAAGAGAAATAGTAGGCACCGTGCGCCTTCACATCGGTCGCAAAGACGATTCCCCCCCCGAACTGACCGCGCCAATGGCCATGGACAAGTTCCAGGATTTCTGCGCGAGCGCCGGAGCCTCGCACCCTCTTTCCTTCGCCTCCAAGGGAATGATCGCCTCCCATTACCGTAAATCCCGGGCCCACCACTTGCTCTGCACCCACTATTATCAGGCCTGCCGCAGTCATGACGTTCTCTTCCATTTCAGCGGCGGCGCCCCGTCACTGGTCGCTATGCACGAGCACCTTGGCGCCCGGCGCTACAAAAGCAACTTCTTCGTACCCGACTACGGCTGCATGGTACCGTTCGTCACCCTGCTCGACGACATCGATCATCTCCGCCGCGTCCGCTCACCGTTCGGCGAAGTCGCCGGCCAATGGCCCAACTCCACGGAATCGGCCGCGTGGTTCGCCCGTGAATTCCCCCACGCCGGCACCCGTTACATCAATAAACAGCTTACCGCCGAAGCTGAACTGTGGCGGATCATGGGAGAAAAGCTCGGCCAGCCGCCTGAAAAAGCAATCGGGATCTTCCGCGGCCTCACCGAAGCGGAGGCCAGCATATGCGCCAATGCCGGCCATATGGTCTATTTTGATCAGGCCGATACGGCTGTCTTCCCTGACGACATGAGCAACGAAATCTTCGTCATCATGTCCGGGGTGCTGTCGGTCCGCCGCCATACCCCCGGCCGGCGAACCTCGGTAGCCATCCTCCGCCCCGGTCAGGTTTACGGCGAGAAAAACTTCGTCGCCCACACGCGGCAGAACGCCACCGTCGTCGCCCAGACCGACGCCGACCTCCTCGTCCTGCCGCGCCATGCCCTCGAACGCCTCGAAACACAGCATCCGGCCGTCGCCGCCAAGCTTCTCCACAACATTGGCGCCCGGGCGGCGCGAAAATACGCATAAAAAAGAGGCACGCGTCCGCGTGCCTCTTTTTCGGCCGTTGATAAAGCCTCATCTGCGGCGTTGCTCCTCGGTTGCCATCCTCAGCGTACGCCCGTGTACGCTTCCGGTGGCAACCTCCGGTGCGCCTTGCATCTGAGGCTTTCTGAACGGCCTTTTTTCTTTTACTTTAACCCGAGCCTATTCCAGCCAGAGAATATCCGCATGCTTCCTGGGCGGCACCGGCGGCGACTGGTCGGGCCAGCCCACCGGCGTGAGCGCCAGCAGCCGCCATCCGTCCTTGTGGCCGAGGAATTCGAGCAACTCGCCCTCCACCCACAGCGGCCCCGTCATCCAGCACGTCCCCAGTCCCGCCTCATGGGCGAGCAGCTGAAAATTATAGAACGCCGCCGCTGCCGACTGGAAACTGCCGTCCATATAACCTTCCGTCTCCGGCACCCTGGCCAGCGCCACCACCACCGCCGGCGCGCCGCCGAAATCCTTGAAATAACCGTGCACGAGGGTGCGCATATTCTCCTTGAACAACGCCTTCAGCCGCGTATCCAGCTGTGCGATGCTCTTGCCGGCGATCGCCACCAGCTCGTCCTTCTTCGCCCCCGTAAGCACGAAAAAGCGCCACGGCTGCGTGTTCATCGCCGACGGCGCCCACAGCGCCTCGCCGATCACCCGCTCCAGCAGCTCGCGCGGCACCGGATCGGGCTTGAACCTGCGGATGCTCCGCCTTCCTTTTATTGCCTCGAGCAACTCCATCATAGCCACCTCCACTTCGGCCGTTGATAAAGCCCCATCTGCGGCGTTGCTCCTCGGTTGCCATCCTCAGCGTACGCCCGTGTACGCTTCCGGTGGCAACCTCCGGTGCGCCTGGCATCTGGGCTTTCTGAACGGCCTAATCCTTACTCATCAAATTCTCCGTCGCCGCCCGCTTTTCCTCCGCGCCGGCGTTGTCCGGCCGCCGAAAGCATATATTGTAACAGACGCCCTTATCGGCTAAAATAGCAACAGGAGGGATGCCCATGGACACCGTCACCGGCGAGCAGAAACTGCTGGCCATCATCGCCCATTTGGCCTACTTCTTCGGCGGCCTGGGATTCATCGTCGCGCCGCTCCTCATCTTCCTGCTCAAAAAAGAAGACCCCTTCGTCTACGAACACGCCCGCCAGGCCCTCGTCGCCCACCTCGCCCTCCTCGTCGCGGGGCTGGTCGTCGGCCTGCTTTGCATGGTCCTCATCGGCTTCCTGCTCATCCCCGTCCTCGCCGTCCTCGGCCTCGTCCTCGTCGTCACCTCGCTCATCGCCGCCCTCAGAGCCCTGAACGGCGAACACTACCGGTATCCGCTCATCCAAGGTCTTGTCGCCAAATTACAATAGCGGCCGCCCATAAGCCCCGAAACCAAAAGCCCTCTCACGCGAGAGGGCTTTTTCCTTGCCATAAAACCGAGGGCCGTTCAGAGGCTCCGGATGCTAGGCGCACCGGAAGATGCGCTGCGACGCGTACTCGGAACGTACGCTAGCAAGCATCTGAGGAGCAACGACGCAGACGGGGCCTATCAACGGCCCGCTATAGCTTCACATACTCGGGTTTGCGGTCCCGATAATACACCGGCCGCAGCCCGCACGCCGCCGCCAGGTCGGTCGCCACCGCGAAATGCTTGCCGATCTCCTCCGGCCGGTGCGCGTCCGAACCGATCGTCACCAGCTTCCCGCCCAGCTGGCGGAAACGGTGGTACACCGGCAGCAGCGCCGCCACCACATCGGCGTCGCCCATCCGGCGCGTGTTTATCTCCAAGGCCTTCTCCCGCTCCGCCACCCGGCCCAGCACCGCGTCCAGCGCGTCCTGGAACTCCCCGTAATGCAGCTCGGGATCGTCGAACCGCGCATAGCGGGCAATATAATCGATATGCCCCAGGCTGTCGATAAAATCGTAGCACCCCAGACAATCGAGCATCTGCCCGAAATACTGGCCATACACCTCCGCCTTTGTGCGGTTGAGGTAAAAATCCTCCTGGTAAATATCGATATGGTCGATAACATGGATTGAACCGATCACGAAATCGAACGGGTTCCCGGCGATCACCGCCGCATTCTCCCGCACCAGGTCGGCGCGCATCCCGATCTCGATCCCCAGCAGCAGCGTATCGCTGCGCCAGTCGCCGTACGCACGGAAATACTCGTCAGTATCGAAAATGAACGCCTTCGGCTTGGGGTAATCGAGATCGAGATGCTCGGTCACGATTATCCCCATCCCCAGCTCGCGGCCCCTGGCCGCCGCCTCCCCGATCGTCATCCGCGAATCGGTCGAAAAAGTGGTATGCATATGAGTATCGTACAGCATTCCCAGCCTCCGTCCTCAGTCTTTCCGCGCCGCCGGCTTGGGGCGGGCGAAATACAGGCCCCAGAAAATCACCGCCGCCCCCGCCAGCTGCATCAGCCCGAACTCCTCGCCGAGGAGATAATACCCCGACGCCACCGCGAAAACCGGCGAAATATTATTGAACAGCGACGTCCGCGCGCTGCCGATCCTGCCCACGCCCCACACCCACAGGAAATTGCCCACACACATCGCGAACACCCCCGAATACGCCACACTCAGCCACGCCACCCGCGGCACGCCGTCCCAGCGCATGGCCGCCAGATCGGGCAAGGCGATCAGCGTGAACAGCAGCGCCGAAATCGTCACAACCACCGCCGTCACCTGATAAGCCGAATACCGCGCCAGCAGCCTGCGGGAAAAAACGGTATAATACCCGTAGCCCGCCTGGGCGCCCAGCAGCAACAGCGCTCCCTGCCAATGCCGGCTCTCCAGGCTCACCTCTTTGCCCGAGCCCAGCACGATCAGCACCACCCCCGCCAGCGACGCCGCGATCCCCAGCGCCATCCGGCCGGTCAGCGGCTCGATCCGCCACAGGCGGTTGATAATCGCCACACTCACCGGCAGCAGACACGTCACCAGCGAAGCATTGCCGGCCGTCGTCCTCTCCACCCCCGCGGCGAACCCCAGCTGAAACACGAAAAACCCCGCCAGGCTGATCAGCACCATCGGCTTCACATCCTCCTTGGCCAGCGGGCGGTACGTGCCGGTCGCGAACACCACCGCCCACGCCACCGCCGTCGCCAGCAGCAGGCGCAGGGCGTTATACGGCACCGGCGGCAAAGCCACCAGGCCGAGCTTCATAATCGCCGCGTGGATACCCCAGATGAAGGCGACGGAAAACAGCACAACCTCGACGAAAACAACACTTTTACCCTGCATTACTCCTCCGTCTGTGGGGCAGCAATATACATGCCGGGCGAAAACAGCCGTCGGCATGCACTATAATATTCCGCCTCCCTCCCGCCGATTCCTCCCCGCCGCCCGCGCCCGCCTCTCCCGCGCTTCTTCGGCGCCTCCCCGCCTCCTTCCCGCGCCTCCCGCCTCCCCCCGCCTCCTTCCCCCGCCCCGGCGCCGCCTCGCCCCGCCAGCCGCCGTCCCGCCCAAATATCTCCGCCCGCGAAAAAAATTCCCGTCCCCCATTTATCCTAACCCGTATTTGCGGTATAATATTAATGTAAGATATTGATAATGTTTATCATTTGGGGAGGAAAACGATGAGCGGCGAAATAACCCTCGACATGGCAGCCGAAAAAGACGCCCTCAAAGTCACCCGCATAATCGGCAAAGGCAAAGCGCGCCTGCGCCTTCTGCAGATGGGCATCACCCCCGGCACCCCCATCGAAGTGCTCCGCCGCGCCCCCCTGGCCGACCCGGTCGAGATCGCCGTCCGCGGCGCCAAGCTCGCCCTTCGCCAGGCCGAAGCCAAAAACATCGCCGTCGTCAAGGAAGGCTGACATGACAAAAAAATCCCTCTCCGTCGACCTCGTCGGCAACCCCAACGTCGGCAAAAGCTCCCTCTTCAACGCCCTCACCGGCGCGGCCCAGCTCATCGGCAACTGGTGCGGCAAAACCACCGAAGCCTGCACCACCAAAGTCGCCTACCGCGGCCGCGAAATCAGCTTCACCGACCTGCCCGGCGTCTACGGCTTCGGCCACGCCTCGCGGGCCGAAACCCTCGTGGACAAGCACCTTCGCGCCGACCCACCCGACGTCGTCCTCGTCATCGTCGACGCCCTCAACCTCGAACGCAACCTCTACCTGGCCCTCGAAGCCCTCGAACGCTACGGCCGCGTCGTCGTCCTCCTCAACAAAATCGACGCCGCCGGCGAACACGGCATCGTAATCGACCACGCCAGGCTCGCCGCGCTCCTCGGCATCCCCGTCATACCCGCGGTGGCGACAGGACAACTGGACGCCGCCGCTTTATATGAGGCCCTCTTCGCCGTCGCCGACCGCGAAGCCGCCCCCGCCTACACAGTCCCCTACCCCCCCGCCGTCGAAGCGGCCATCGCCGCCGCCGCCGCCCAAAGCGACCGCACCGGCCTCGCCCGCTGGCGCGCCGTCGAAGCCGTCGAAGAAAGCGACGAAGAACTCCAGGTCGAAATCATCAACGCCCGCTACGCCGCCGCCGCCGCCCTCGCCGCCCGCTGCCTCGTCCACCACCCCACCGAATCCGTCACCGACAAGCTCGACCGCTGGGCGCTCCACCGCATCTGGGGCGTCCCCATCATGCTCGTCGTCTTCGCCGCCCTCTTCTACCTCACCTTCTCCGTCAGCCGGCCCCTCTCCGACCTCATCGGCGCCCTCTTCGACTGGCTCACCGAAGCCTCCCTCACCCACCTCCCCGCCTGGGGCGTCCCCGACCTCGCCGTCAGCCTCATCGCCGAAGGCCTTTTGAGCGGCCTCGGCGCCACCCTCGGCTTCCTCCCCCAGATCGCCATGTTCTTCCTCGTCTACCATATCATCCAGGACACCGGCTACATCGTCCGCGTCGCCTTCCTCATGGACCGCGTCATGACAGCCATCGGCCTCAACGGCAAAATCTTCATCCCCCTCGTCGCCGGCTACAGCTGCAACGTCAGCGGCATCCTCGCGTCGCGCATCCTCACCAGCCGCTACGACCGCCTCGTCGCCGTCCTCGCCAGCTCCTACGCCCCCTGCTCCGCCCGCCTCGGCGTCATGGTCTTCATGGTCTCCGCCTTCTTCCCCTCCGGCAGCGCCACCCTCGTCATGCTCGCCCTCCTCGCCACCAGCGTCGCCATGATGGCCACCGTCGCCTTCGTCGCCCGCCTCGTCGTCACCGCCGACGACGAATCCTCCCCCTTCATCTCCGAAGTCCCCGTCTACCACCTCCCCGACGTCAAACACCTCCTCCTCGACACCGGCGCCCGCACCCTCCACTTCCTAAAACGCATCCGCAACGTCATCATCCTCTCCTCCATCGTCGTCTGGTACCTCTCCTCCTTCCCCGCCGGCCCCTTCGAAAACACCTACCTCGCCCGCATCGGCCTCGCCCTCGAACCCGTCGGCGCCCTCTTCGGCCTCGACTGGCAGCTCATCGTCGCCCTCATCGCCGGCATCCCCGCCAAAGAATCCGCCCTCACCACCCTCGGCGTCATCTACCAGACCACCGGCGACGGCGGCCTCGCCAACGTCCTCACCAGCCACATCTCCCCGCTCGCCGCCTTCACATTCCTCGTCGTCTACATGACCTACATCCCCTGCCTCGCCACCGTCATCACCATCTACCAGGAACTGCGCAACTGGTCCGTCGCCATCGCCAGCGTCTACGGCAGCATCCTCCTCTCCGTCCTCCTCGGCCTGCTGTCGTATAACATCGGAAAGCTCTTCATCTGACCGGAGGTACCTTGTGAACATCCGCGACTGGTTCGTCTCCCGCTATCTCCCCTGCACCGAAAAAGACCGCGACGCCGCCCGCAAACTCCTCGCCGAAGCGCGCCGCCAGGCCCTCACCGGCGCCGCGCCCCTCTGCGCCCGCCACCCCGCCCTCCGGCCCCTCGCCGACGGCCCCCTCAAAGAAACCTACCACTACCACTACACCGTCGCCTTCGCCGTCATGGCCATGCTCGGCGCCAACATGTACTTCCCCGAGCCCCGGCGCCGCCCCACCACCGAAGCCATCAAAGCCGAGCTCGAAAACTGGCGCCGCGACTCTTACGCCAACGACGCCCACCACCTCTTCAGCAAACTCAACGTCACCTCCGCCAGCGCCGAAGCCATCGTCGGCGGCTGGGTCGTCGAGCAGGTCGCGCGCCAAGCCGGCTCGGACGCCGAAACCGAAAAACTGCGCGAACTGAAAAAAGACGAAGCCATGCTTACCGCCCTCGGCAGCCACATCCTCACCCAAGCCGCCGAATCCGTCGTAACCTTCTGCCTCGAAGACAAAAAGAAAAATAAATGAACACGAAAATAAACCCCGGCGAAATCAACTCGCTGGGGCTTTAATATGCTTTTCACTGCCAAATCGCCTGCGAAAAGCCCCGTCCGGCGGTATCGCCTGACGGGGCTTTATTTGCGCCTGCGGGACGGTTCGGCCTATCCCGCTCCATATTGGGATGTCGTTTGCCTGAGTCTATTTATACTCGACGCATTCCGACTTACCCACGACGGAATGGCCCCATACCCCTGCCCCTGCGCCCAGCCACTCTTCCACATTGCCGCAGGCGTCGGTCAGCTCTTTCTGCGTGAAATAATAGCCAGCCTTGGCAGCCTGCTCCAAAAACTGCGGCACATTTTTGCAAGACTTCAGCTGCTCGGAATACGCTTCATCTGTCCTCGCCTTCTTAAGAAAGGCAGTTGCCGATTCAATGCTCATCTGTTTCTACCTCCGTTATATAATATGTACCTCTGTAAGTATATCACCGCCCCCGTCTCCCGTCCAGGATTCCCCATCCTCCCCTCCGCCCCTTCAGCCTTAAAATCGCCTGCGAAAAGCCCCGTCCGGCGTCCGTATCGCCTGACGGGGCTCTGTTTACGCTTGCACTGGTGCAGCTTACCCGATACCGAGCATTATGGCCAGCCCTAATGCGGCCACCCCGGCGTAGATACAGCCCTCGATATACTCGCTGCGATGCTTCTTCGCGCAGTACGCCGCGAAAGCGCCCGCCAGAACCACGACGACCAGGAGCGCGAGTTGGATCATCGTCGATGTTGCCACATTCTTACCCTCCCCTGCCGCCGCTGCCGCGAAACCGGCAGCCGTATACAAGTTATTGTACCACGAAACCGGGCTTTCGGACACCCCTCAGGCCCGGGGCCTTTGCCCTTGCCGCTCCCCATCCTCCCCTACCAGACATGCCTGGCCATGACCGACGCGTTCCAGTAGCGGCTGTGGCTGCCGATCTCGCCGCCCACCCGGCCGCTTATCGTCCAGGCGGGGCCCATGCGCCCCTCCGCCTCCAGGCCCCAGACCAAAAACTCCCGGTCCTGCCTGCTGCCGCTTATCTTCAGCTTCTCCCCGGGATTGCCGCTATAGGCCACCGTCATCTCCGGGTTGTAACCGCCGAAAATCTTCTTGTAGCCCACATTGACGGTATAATACCCCTTGGGCAATGTCCGCTTCAGCTCCAGGCCGGCTTCCCCCGCGCTATAGGTGTTGGTCAGTCCGTCCGCCTCCTGGTTATACACGCCCGCGCCGCTTTCACCGTAGCCGTTCTGGCTGTAGCGGGTCACCGCCGCGCCGGCGTAAGGGCTCAGCTGCCAGACCGTCTCCCTGGCGTGCTGCAGATTATACTTCGCCGCCAACCCGAAGCTCCAGGTGTTGCTGTTGTAGCGGCTGTCCGCCGTCAGCCCCAGCTGCTGCAGATAACGGGTCGCCGCGTTGTTCTGCTGCCCGTAGGCGAGAAAAGTCTGCAGATCGAAGGCCCCTTTGCTGTAGCCGCCATACACCCCCAGGCGGTAATCGTAGATTTTGCTCCTCGCCGCCGAAGACGTCACATCGCTCTTCTCATAAGCGAACAGCCAGCCCGTCCGCCAGTTGGGCGCGCTCTTCCAGTCCCGCCCCAGCGTCACGCCGAAATTCTGCGATTTCAGCTCAGGAGCGTCCGCGTAAGCGCTCAAAACGCCGCCGCTGCGGCTCAGCTTCGCCCACCAGCTGTTCTGCGCGTCAAGCTGCAGGGGAATAACCGCCTTGGCGGTAATATCGCTCGCGGCAAACCCCGGCATCGCGATCTCCACTGCGACATCATGGCTCTGCTTGGCCTGGCTCAGGCGCGCCGACAGGGCGCCGCCCATCATCGTGCTGCGCTGAACCAGCGACGCCTGGTTCAGCTGGGCGCCGCCGTAAATCTCCGTCAGCGCCGCCCCCGCGGCAGCGGCGTCCAGACTGAACAGCGCGTCCAGCTGCCGCTGCGCCGCCGTCCCGGCAAGCGCATCATACATCGAATTCATCTGCGTATATGTTCCCTGCTGACGGCCGCCGGCGGCAACGACATTGTTGCTGCGCGTCAAATGCATCGATGCCGTCGCCCCGTCGTGCGACCCGGACGCGCTCAGCATCCCCGTAAACGCCGCCGAAACGAAACTGCCGCTGATACCGCCGCCGGCGGTCAGCACCGTGTAAACGCCGTCCGGGCTGTAAACGCTGCCGGCGACCGGCGTGAAGCTTGAGCCCTCGACATCGGCCGTCCCGGTCACGGCGACCCTGCCGGCGACATTATTCGCCACCGCGACAGCGAACTTGCCGCCGCCGGCCAGATTGCCGCCCACCCGCAGCGTCCCCGGCGCGCCGTAGCTGCCTGCCCGCACAATCGAAAAATTATGCAGATCCCCGGCGATCGTCCCCGCACCGGCGACAGTACCGTCCGCCACACTATAAGCATCCCCCGCCACCGAGCCGTCGATCTGCAAAACCCCGCCGGCGGCGACGCTGCTGCCCTGATACGTATTATCGCCCGTCAGGGCCAGCGTACCGGCCCCCTCCTTATAAAGCCCCACCGGCAGATCCTGCAGACCGCTGGCCGCCACCCGGGCGTTATATTCGTCGATATACGCCTGCCCCTGAGTAAAGCCGTTGATAACATCGCCCTGGATATAATAAGCGTAAATACTGCGCAGATCCTCATAAGCGCTGCCCGCCGCCAGCAGGCCGACGCGCCGCTCGCCGATATCGTTGCTCCACACGCTGTCATAACCCCGCGTATTGATCTTATACAGCGCCTGGTTCCTTCCGTAAGCAGCCGCCGGGCTGAAGCTGCCCGCCTCCAGCCGCCGGGCGTTGAGCAGCGCCGGCCCTTCCACCGCCTTGCCCGCATCCAGCAGTCCCTGCCCGAAAACCATCTCCCGCGGCGTATTCTCATAAACATTCAGCGTCACCGCCAGAAACTGGTCGACCGTCGTCAGCCCGTAAGAACTGCTAAGATACGCGCTGTTCGCGCTGTAATACGCCCGCAGATCGTCTTCGATTTCCGCGGCCGTGGCCGGCTTGGCGCCGAAATAAAACAAATTCGTTCTGGAAATGGTCTTGGTAGTCTCGTCGAGCACCTTCGGATTGGCGTAATCCTCCTGCAGCGTGAGGGTGAATTCCGGCAGCGCAAAGCTGCTGTTCGCCGTCGACAGCACGGTGTCCGCGATCTGGCGGCCGTTCATATACGGGAACGCCTGCTGCACCAGCCCCGCCGCGGCGGTAACATAAGGCGCCGCCATCGAAGTCCCCGACATGAGCACATAGCCGCCGGTGCCGGAATCGGCCGAATTGATATTCCACCCCGGCGCGGAAATACTGTTCTCCTCCACATACTTGCTCAGATCGCTGAACACCGCCACCGCGTTCGTGCCCGCCGAAGCGGCGCCGGCGGTAAACGCCCCGCTGTTCAAAGCGATCACATTGATGAAATTGCCCGCCGTATCCCGGTACATATACGGCAGCAGCGCCACCGCGCCCGGGGTCGTATGGCCGTTATTGCCCGCCGCAAAAACCAGCACCTTGTCGTAACTGACGATGCTCTCCCGCAAAGTGGCATAATCGGTCGAAATACTGTTCACAAACGCCAGGGTGGCGCTTTTCCCTTCGCCGATCGAGTCGATATATAATGGTATTCCCCAGCTATTGTTGATCACCCGCACGCTGGCATTGTTATTGAAGCCGTAATACGCGGCGGCGGAAGTCAGAAAGTTCCCCGACAGAAGATCGGCGCCGAACGCCAGGCCATGCATCCCCGCGTTGTTCTTCGCGGCGGCCATGATGCCGGCCACATGCGTGCCGTGGTTGTTCCCAAGCCAGTCGTACCCTTGCGGAGGACCGCCGACATACACCAGATAACTCTTGCCGGCGAACTCCGCATGATAAAACTGCACAAAATCGTCGCAGACGCCGAGCGTAATCCCCCGGCCCGTAAATCCCAGCGCGTACGCATCCGCCGCGTTTATCAGCGCCAGACCCGTACTGGCGTAATACTCCGGCGTCCTGAAAGACTCCGCATCCGCGCCCCAGGCGGCCCGTCCGCCCCCGCCCAGCAAAAAGCACGCGCAAATAAACCCGCTAAACCAATACCGCCACCACTTTTTCAGTCGCACCCGCCAACCTCCCGTCGGCCCAATAACAGCCGCTATCCGCTGCGTCCCACACTTTCACATATCTGTTGGTTTTCGCCACAAAGCGTCATTTTTCCCGCCAAACTATCAACAAATTGCCTATTTCCCCCCATAAAATCAGCCCCGCTGCTCAATTTTCACAGCCGGGCTCAATTTATGGCGTTGCTTTATTTATTCCGCTTCAGGCGGTTGGAGCTTGGGTTCGCCTTGACGCTCGTTGGCGGTCTTACTAGTATAGTAATCTTGACCAACTGGAGATGGTTTACGTACCTCCGGAACTTTGCGATAATATCCTCAAAGAAGTCGGAGAGCTACGGGGTCTTACTGAAGCATGGACTTCGGTGCTTAGAGTGTAGCCCC